>JAQBOH010000028.1 GCA_028288125.1 Mucilaginibacter sp. | reverse complement strand
GAAAAAGAACCTTTTACTTTTAGCCATTTTGTCGCCGGTATTTTTTTCGGTGATGGCGCAACAACCCGATGTGGCCAACACATTGGTTCATTATAAATTCTCGCATCTACGCGATACCACCAAGCCCAACGAGCCTTACAAGGAGAACATGATGTTAATGATCGGCAAAAACGCTACCGCTTATAAGAGCTACGATAGGCGCCTGGCCGACCTGCAGGTTAAAAAGCAGATACAGGAGCAGCTGGCGGCGAACGGCGGTAACGGCCCGATCAGGATACAGCGGAAAAATGGCGGCTCGGGCACGGAATATTATATGTTCCCCAATGAAAATAAATTGGTGCGCAAAGAGAAGCTGATAAATAACTACATCATAGAGGAACCCTACCCTGCAATTGCCTGGAAAATAACAGGCGATACGGCGAGTTTTGCGGCCCTGCATTGCCAAAAAGCGACCACACATTTTAAAGGAAGGGACTATACCGCCTGGTTTTGCCCTGATATTCCTGTTCATGGCGGGCCATGGAAATTGTCGGGTTTGCCGGGGCTTATCCTGGAAGCATACGACACAAAAAAGGAGGTGGTATTCAGCTTCGACGGCATCGAGGACCTGACCAAAGTGGCCGCCGGTAAAACAGCGAGCGATCTGCAACCGGCACACCCGGAAGGTATGGTAAAAATGATCGGCTTTGACGATGCCGATCAGGATCCAAGATTGATACAAATTCCAGCAGACGGAATCAAAACCACCCAAAAAGAATTCCTCAAATTACAGGAAGCCATGCGGAAAGACCCCGATGCTTTTATGCAATCGGCAATGGCCGGCGCCGGCATGAATATGGGCCCAAAAGGGAATCAAACACACGCAAAAATGGTTATCAATACATCAATTGAAAATAACCCGGTAGAACTACCCGAAAAGAAATGATAAAAGCCATCATCACTGCCGGGTTATTTATTTTAAGCCTGTTGTTTGCTGCTAACGTAAACGCCCAAAACATCCGGGGCACTGTTACCGACAGCACCGGAAAGGCGGTACCCTTTGCAAACGTCACTTTAAAAGCGGGCGGCGACCTGATCGTTTCCTATACCATGAGTAAAACCGACGGCAGCTATGTACTGCCGGTCCCGGTCGACGTGGCGAAAAGCGATTTGTCGGTGAGCGTAAGCTGCGTGGGTTTTAACAAGCAAAGCAAAAAAATCACCGATCTGTTGGCCCCTGCCAATTTTATCTTATCGCCGTCACTCAGTCAGCTGAAGACCGTTACGGTAAAATCAAACCAGCCATGGCTGAGGGCGAGCGGCGATACGCTAAGCTATAAGGTATCGGACTTTAGCAGCCCGCAGGACAGGGTGATAGGCGATGTGATCAAAAAGATGCCGGGCATAGCGGTAGCGGCAGACGGTAAGATCAGCTATAATGGCAAATCGGTTTCGAACGTTTACATCGGCGGCGATAATTTACTGGATGATAAATATAATATAGCCACCAATACAGTACCGCATGGCGTTGTGGACCAGGTGCAGGTAATAGAGAATAACCAGCCCATTAAAATGCTTCAGGATAAAGTGATGAGCGATGATGTGGCATTAAACCTAACCATTAAAAAGGATGCCAAGCTTCAGCTGGTGGGCCAGGAAAGCATCGGCGCGGGTTTGCCCGGCAATTACGATGTGGATTTAAATGCGATGATGTTTAAGAACAAGTATAAGGCTATAAATTATATTAAAGGGAACAACACCGGGTATGATGTTCAAAATGACCTGGTTTCGCACAACTTAGGCAATTACCTGCAGCGACTGAATAATGATAAACCGGCTACGGTACTTTCGCTGGGAACAGTGAACGATCCCGACCTGCCGCAAAACCGCTACCTGTTCGACCAATCGGGCATTATCAACCTGAATAACCTGGTGAACATTAAAAAAGGCGAGCAACTGAGAGTGAATTTTTCGTACCTGCATGATACGCAGCGCCAGGACTATAAGCAGCAGACGCAGATATTTCTTCCGGGAGATACCATCCGGTATAGTGAAACGCAGGCAAACAAGTTCCGCCCGGATATATTGCACAGCCAGTTCACCCTGAATATCAATAAGGATAAATATTACCTGAATGATGCTTTAATAATGGATTACAGCCATAAAAATGCCTATTCAAGCCTCATCACAAACGGCACGCCCGTTAACCAGGTTTTGAAAGATAACCTGCTGGATTTTTCGAACGAGTTTAATTTGATGCAGCCCGTTAAGGCAAATATTCTGGAGGTATATTCCTATATCAATCACACAAACGAGCCCGAAAACAGGACGATCGGGCCGGGTTTCAATCCCGCATTATTTAATCACGGCGCGCCGTATTCGCAATTGCAGCAAACCGCTAATGTGCCAACCTGGTTCACAAACAATTACCTCGCTTTTAAAATACCGACCGGCCATCTAACCCAAACCTATAAGGCGGGGTTTATCCTGCAATCGCAAAAGCTGTCGTCATCGTTAAATGCCATACAGGCAAATAATACACCGGCGCTGGTATCCGATAGCTCAGTCAACCATTTAAACTGGTCGCGCGAAAAGGTATACGCCGAAGCCGGTTATGATGTGCCCGGCAAGATCCTTAAAATAGCCCTTACCCTGCCGGTTAGCGTTCAGCAGATTCATTATTCCGACAGTTTTTATAATCTTGATAAAAGCTTAACGCGATTATATTTTAACCCGCAGCTACGGGTTAAATACCAAACCGGCATCGAAAATTATTTCAGCTTTTTATATAACTACCGCAACGATATCGGCAATATACAGGATGTTTACCGCGGCGGCATTTTAAGAGATTACCGCACCCTTTACGCCAACAACGCCGACCTTACCGAAAGTAAAGACCAGCTGGCCGCACTTGGTTTTAATTATCATAAAGCGCTTACACTATTCTTTTTCAGCATCAATACTTCTTACAATCACATCACGGCTAACAACATCGCGTCCAGCATTATCACCAATAACCTGCAGCAGCGCGTGGTGCATCCGTTTCCAAATACCATTGATTCGTGGGCTGTTAGCGGTTACATCAGCAAATACTCCTTCGCCCTGCATACCACGTTCAGCGGGGGCGCGCAATGGATGTCGAATCACTCAAACCAGATACTAAACGGGGCTTTATTGCCCTATAACACCCTCGCGACCACGCTCAACGCCGGCGCCGAAACAAAGGTGAGCGACCAGGTGACGTTTAGTTATAAGGTCATCTTAAATCAAACGGATAGCCATTCATCAGCGGCAAATTCAAGCTATTCAGTAAAACAACTGGTTCAGCAGGCGGCTATCAACTATAACCCGGTTACCGACTTGCTGTTTCGCCTTTCGGGAGACGATTACTTAACCTATCGCCAGCATACCAACGACCTGAAATATTTTTTTGCCGATGCATCGGTAAAATACAAGTTCAGCAAGCCCAAAGTTGATGTGGAGTTAAGCGCGGTAAATTTTTTAAATGTTAAAAATTACAGCAGCCTGTTTTTATCGGCAAACACCTTCACCGCCAGTTCGTATGCCCTGCCGGGGAGGATAGTGCTGCTGAAGCTGCTGTTTAATATTTAAATGCGCAAGTTATTCATGGCGTGTTCGGGGGTGTTCGGGCCTGTTCGGGGGCGTTCGCGGTGTTCGTGCTTATACCAAAGCGAACACTTTATTTCTTCACCACCGGGAAAGCGACAATCCGCACTTTTGTAAAACCATAGGGAATTAACGTAAAATTTGATACCGTATCGCTAACCTTGCCGCGGTACTGGCCGTCGCGATCGGTTACCGGCTGGTTGGCCACGCCATCGGTTAATTTCCAGTTGGGTATTTGTCTTCCTGAGGCCGTAATTTCAATGGGCGCATGCTGCAGGTTCCATACAAATTTCCCGCTCAGCGGTTTAACTGTAACCTGCAGATTTTTTATTGGGTCGCTGATAATTTGCTCCGAGAGGCCGAAGTTCCAGTTGCCGGTAGGGAACACGCTGAAATAATCGCCTTCATATTTGTCATTGCCTTTTACCCAATTTTGGCCCAGCTTTAAAGCATATACCAGCGGCCCGCGCTCAACCGCCCGCGAGTTGCGGCCCCAGTTGGATGTACTTACCTGCATGGGGAGTTTTAAAGTTAGCTTGTCGCCATTTTTCCATACCCGGTTAATGGTTATCAATTGCCCGCCTTTACCTGTATTAGTTATCTGGCCGTTTACGCTGACGGTGGCATTCGCACACCAGGACGGGATCCGCAAAGTCCAGGGAAATTGCACGGCATTTTTTGCACTTACCTCAAATCCTATTTCGTCGCTGAATGGATAGCTGGTTTGCTCGTCAACAGTTATTTCGGTATTGTTTTTTCCGACAGTGGTTGTTAACCTGTTCGGACCATAAATTAACGAAGCGAGGCCATTCCCCGCGGCTTTGTACCAAAGGTGCTGCGCATATTTTGTCCATCCCTGGTGCATATTGGCCAGGCAGCAGGTGTAGCCGCTGCGCATGCCCAGCACGTTATTCATTTCACGACCAAAGGGCAGCGAAAAATCGAAAACACCACGGGCGATCTCAACCTGGTTGGCTACCTGGAAATACTGTTTGTTATTATAATCGTCGGTGGTTTGGGCAGGCAGGGCATTAAACGTCATACGCTCGAGCGCATCCATATAATGGGTGTCGCCGGTTATGGCGATAATTTCTTCGAGCGAGAACATCGATTCCACAATTGCGCACAACTCCGTTCCCTGGGTGGGTAGATTGCCGTGCAGGTCCTCATCCGCCGAAAATACGCCCATCGGCAAACCGTGCAGCGTCATCAGGTCGTTAAAGCCGGTTTTTAATTCGGCCAGGTACATTGGGTTGTGCGTGCGCTGATAGTTTAATGCCGGCGCCTTCAATCCCATGGCTACATTTACGCCGTGGCGGTGCATCCAGTCGGCGTCGTTTTGGTTGGCTGCCGCATTGATCACCCAGTCGCGGTCGCCAAACCATCTACTCCAGGCAAAGCATTTTTTATCCAGCAAATCAGCCAACTGCAGCAACGCGGGGTCCTTTGTTTTTTCGTACAGCCATTGGGCTACCATTATGTTTTCGCTTCCGCGCGATTCGGCCCATTCGCTCCATTTATTGATCGGGCATTTGTTGAGCGCTTTTAATTCATAATGGAAATAATTGGTCATGAATTTAATTACCCGTGGGTCGTTGGTCGCGGTATAATATTGCTGCAGCGCTTTCAGCATTACCATTTTTGGCCACCAGTCTTCACCTTTTTCGCAATTGGCCAAGGTAATTACCGCGCCGCTGTCGCGCTCGGCCTTTGTTACCGGGCCGAAATATCCCGAGGGCCGCTGATGGTCGAGCGTCCAGTTAATGTATCTTAAGATCTTGGCTTTTAAAGCGGCATCATCCAAAAGATAAGCAAGCGGTACCGCCCCATCAAGCCAGTAGGGCGTTTCCTCCCACCCATCGCCCGTGCCGCCAAGCCAGCCGTTATTGTTCTTTACTTTGCCGTAAACTTCGTCCAGGTGCCCTGTGGTGCCGTCGCGCATGATCTCCAGTTGATCGCGCAGCCAGCCCTGCGGCCTGATTGCGCCCAAAGGAAGTTCTTCATACAATGGTTTTACAAAATGATCCTGTTCAGGCGGAAAATTAAAGGCCGCTAATGTGATTATAGCCACTAATAAGAGGGCCGACTTTTTAAGCATGGCAATGGTTGGTTTATTTTATAAATATCTATATAAAATCTACTTTTTATGGCCCACCACGTTCAAAAAAATAATGCTCCGATGCGGAATGCCCAGCGTTTTGCCGGGCGTAACATCCAGGTACAGCTTCAGGTAGCCGTTGGTGATCCCTTTCATTGCTGAATTGTACGGCACCACAAACTCCGGATTTAAAAAGATAGTTGACTTGCGGAAAGTAATGACCCCCTTTTCGTCAACAAATGCCGTATACGAATAGGAGAAATCCTCGTAAGCACGATGGATCACGATATCATAAGTTGGCGACAGGTAGTCATCATAAACGCTCCCGCCATTTACATCTTCCGGCGGCACGGTTTCTTTCTTTACGCTGATGAGCGGGCTTTTGGGCTTTAAAACAGCGGGCGATGTTCCGGCGAAAGCGCTGTCGGGTATGCGGGCGGCCAATAACGTTTTTGCTTGTATATATTGTGTATCCCGCCGGGTGGGACGCCGTAGCTTTAAAGTATCGGAGTGAAGCACATTCCTGATATAGTCGTTGGTGTAAAACGTCATATATACATGCGTCTTTTCATCGTGTATAATGTTATCCGATACATGCAGCACCATAAATTGTATGCTATCCTTTTTGATATACTTAAGCTTTAGCCATGCCCAGGCCACATTGAAAATAGAATCGTGATCGAACACCACAGGCGCATTCAAAAAGCGGCCTTTCTTTGGGCTGTAAATATTTACAGAGTCGCGGGACGGAAATGAGATACGCCATTCAGGCACCAGCTGGTACCCAACGGGGCTGAAAGAAAGTCCGTTATCAAAGGTGCGTTTCACCTCAGTATATTTTATGCCTTTGATCTTGTTGATCAGGTTTTTTGTAAATGCAGCTTCGGCTGCTTTTTTTTCCTTCTCCGCGACAATTTTCCGGTACCCGCGGTTACACTTACCGGCGAATAATAAAATGAATACGAAGAGAAAAACAAAGTTTCGGGAAATATAAAAGCGAATAGACGGAATTCTCATACTAGAAATAACGCGCTGAAAACGTAAATTGAGTTGTAAGATTATCAGAATTAAACATTTTAACTAATACGGCTCAGCGCCTGCTCCAAATCCTGAATTAAATAATCCACATCCTCCAAACCAACATACATCCGGATCAATTGTTGGCGGGGGTCGTTTTTATTATAATCTGATTTTGACACACCTGCAATCGACGGGATAATCAAACTCTCGTGCCCGCCCCATGATACAGCCATCAGTATATGTTTAAGATGATCGCAAAAAGCTTCGATGTTTTTGATGGAAGAGTTTTTCAGCGTAAAGCTGAACATCCCGCCGCAGCCCTGCATTTGCTGACGGGCTAAGTCGGATTGCTTAAAATCGGGACTAAAGGGCCAGATCACTTTATCGATAGCCGGGTGCAACTGCAGCCATCGGGTAATTTGTGTGGCGGTTTCAAAACTTCGTTGCATCCGCAGGGGCAGGGTTCGCAAACCCCTGATCAGCAGCCATGCCGAATGCGGCGACAGCGAAGGGCCAATATTCAAAAACTCATTATCAAATATTTGAGCGATCAGCTCTTTGCTCCCGGTTAAAACGCCGGCCACAACGTCCGAATGTCCGCCGATATACTTGGTTGCCGATTGGGCCACCAGGTCGATCCCCAGGCGGATAGGCTGCTGGAAAAGCGGGCCGCAATAGCTGTTATCGATCATCGTTATGATGCCTTTTGACCTTGCTATCTGCGACACGGCATGCAAATCCTGCAAATCATAACTGAAAGTATTAGGGCTTTCGAGGTAGATGAGCTTTGTATTTGGCCTGATGGCATTTTCAATATTTTTAACATCCGACCCATCGACAAAAGTGGTGGTAATGCCAAACTTCGGCAAAAAGTTATTGAATAGTTTAATGGTCCAGCTATAAGGATTTTCTACTGAAACAATATGGTCGCCTTGCTTCACCAAAGCCAGTATCGGCACGCTTATAGCCGCTATGCCGCTGCTGAATACCAGGGCATCTTCGGCGCCGTCAAGCGCGGCCAGCTTTTGCCGCAAAATATTAAGCGTAGGGTTATGCCCGCGCGAGTAAAGCGTAGCTTCAAACTCATTGCCCAGAGCTTGCCTGAAATTGGCAACGGTTTTAAAGGTAAAGTTGCTGGTTTGAATAATGGGCGGCGATACGGCGTTGAAATAATTTTCACGCTCCTCGCCTAATTCATTTAATATATACGACAGATCCATGTTATGAAGGCATTTCCGGTTGTTTATTCCGGGTACAAGTATAATAGATAACCAGCCCCAATGCATAAGCGGCGAGGCAAATTAACGCGGCATACGGGTTTTCGCTGAAAGTGATGAAGATATTGATCGTTACAAACCAGTACGAAATAATAAAGATCAGCGGAACAAGCGGGAACCATTTTATAGTGAAGATGCCTGTCCCGTCAAGATGTTTGGTTTTCTTCCGCAACAGGAAAATAGCCACTGCGGCCAACGACAAGCCTATCGTATCAAAAAACATTACATACTTCAGCATCTCGCTGAATTTGGCTACAAAGAAAAGAATGACAATAATGGCCGCGATGAAGAAACTCATGCCAAATTCCTGTACCTGCGTTTTTGGATTTACTTTTTTGAATATCGGCGGCAATATGCCATCTTCGGCCATGGCATAATATACCCGGGGGTTGGCCAGTACATTTACATTGACATATGCCAGCACCGAAAGGAATATCATTATAGAAGTTATTTTATACCCGGTTGCGCCAAATATTACGCCCACCATTTTCGCCGCCAAAGATGGCGTTTGCTGAAGCCCGCCAATGCCAAGGATATGATAGTATGCGTAGTTTATCGATAGGTAAAGTATCAACACAACTATTATGCCCAGGCGAATCCCTTTGGGGATATTGGTTTTTGCGTTAATAATGTCGCCGCCGAAGTTGATAGTCTGCTGGTAGCCGCCGTAAGTAAAAAATACCGCCACAAGGCTCAATCCAAAAGCAGTGATAACACTGCCTGAATGTGGCACGGCCGTTATCGCCACCGGAGCAACATCGCTTCTGAACACCGTTGTACAGATCAGGATGATCATCGCCATTTTAAATATGATCAACACAGTTTGCGTACGCGCACTCATTTTAATGCCTAAAAAGTTTATGACATATAAGATCATAACCGAAGTGATGGTGATGATTTTGGTGCCGAGGTCGTTCTGCAAACTGGCGGGCAGCAAAAACGGGCGAATATAGTCGGAGCCGATAAGCGCCACCGCGGCAACAGAGGCGGCGTTGCTGATAACCAGCACCCAGTTGATCATAAATGCAAACGCGGGATGATAGCAATACGAAAAAACCTTATAAAAACCGCCGGTAGCGGGGAATCTCGCGCCAATCTCGGCGAAAGTAAGCGCCCCGCATAACGAAACAAGCCCGCCGAATATCCACGCGCCAAAAAATATCCAGGCATTGCCGGCTTTGATAGCCACCTCGCTTGGCGTAGCAAATATCCCCATGCCTATTATCAGGCTGATGACGATCATGGTGAGGTCGAATCGGTTAAGTTTCGGTTTTATAGTCATCAATTAATTTGCTGTTTGTTTTTATATTTATATTATAATTTTTTTTAACTTAACCCCTGATTAATAACTCCTTGTTAATTGTTGATTAAACTATTGTTGCTCAATTATGAAAGTTATTTTGGAGCAATTTAAGCAATTGTCAATTGCTGCTGTGCTTTTGGCTTTTACCCTGCCTGTGTTTGGGCAGGTCAGGCATGCTGTTGAAAAACCTGTTCCTCTAAGTTCCCAACTTAAGGAATTTAATCGTTTGGCTATGCAAGCTAACGTAACTTTTTTATTCCCGCCGGAGTTTATAGAAATTAAAGTTCCTAATAATGAATATTTTTCGTTCGATTACGGGTTGGGGATACCCGACACGGATTTTGAGCTTTGGTTTCAATTGAAGTCTGATAAGGAGAACTGGAAAAGTTATGTCCATACCCGAAACCACCTGTTAAACCACCCCGATTCAGTGTATGTATCCGCCGGTAAAGCGCTTGCCATTACCTTTACTGGGGGCAAAAATTATTATACACGAAGCATTCCGCCACAGATACTGGCACGGTACAATGCGGATGCAGGTAAATCATATTTACTAACGTTACTGGATATGCCCGAAACAAATCACTATAAATATGCTTTGCTGATAACACTTCACAAAAATCACACAGGGACGATTACCGCCATGTGCCTTACTAATGAAAAAGGCCCCGAGTTTTTTAAAAACATCAAAAAAGCCGAGAACTGCCTCAAGTTTAAACCATAAGTGTTAATGTTAATAAGTTAAGACATTTGAACGATGAGTTCAATGGTTAAATATTATTTTTGCCTGTGGAGGAAAGTCTTTGCGTTCGATTAGCATGACGCCGAAACACTCATCCTGTCGTCGCTACGCTCGACATCCTTCTCTACGCTAAAGCGTAAAGAAGGAATTTAAATTTTTTTCACCCTCTTTTCGGCGTTCCGAAGAGAGGGTCGACAAGCGGAGCCCCGATAGCTATCGGGATCGGGGTGAGTCCTATGGAAGCGACGTTAACACAATCCAATGCCCAATAAGTTAATAAACTAATGAACTAAAAAATGGCAGAAACTGCAGAATATAGTGATGATAGTATCCGGTCGCTGGACTGGAAGGAGCATATCCGTTTACGGCCGGGGATGTATATTGGCAAGCTGGGCGACGGCTCGGCTTATGACGATGGCGTATATGTTTTACTGAAAGAGATCATTGACAACTCGATAGATGAGTTTGTGATGGGCGCCGGTAAAACCATAGAAGTGACGATGAGCGACCATAAGGTAGCGGTACGTGATTATGGCCGCGGCATACCATTGGGCAAAGTGATCGATTGCGTATCAAAAATAAACACAGGCGGTAAATACGATAGCAAGGCTTTCCAGAAATCGGTTGGATTGAACGGGGTGGGAACAAAAGCGGTTAACGCGCTTTCAAACTCCTTTATCGTGCAATCATACCGCGACGGGCGTACTAAAGTGGCTGAATTTGAAAAGGGAGAGCTTGTCCGCGATGAGGTTGAAAAGGAAACTTCGCAGCGTAACGGCACGGCTATTAATTTTATTCCGGACGATACCATCTTTAGGCATTACCGCTTTATCCCCGAGTTTGTTGAAAGCATGATATGGAACTATGTGTTCCTCAACTCTGGGCTTACCCTGAATTTCAACGGTCAGAAATATTTTTCGGAGCGCGGCCTTTATGATCTGCTTACCCGTAACACCGATGCAGAGACTATTCGGTACCCGATCATTCATTTAAAGGGCGAGGATATAGAAATAGCTATGACCCATGGCCAGCAATATGGCGAGGAGTATTACTCATTCGTAAACGGCCAGAACACTACCCAGGGGGGCACGCACCAGGCCGCTTTTCGCGAAGCCGTAGTTAAAACCATACGCGAGTTTTATAAAAAAGAGTTTGATGCATCGGATGTACGGGCATCAATCGTTGCAGCTGTCGCGATCAAGGTGCAGGAGCCGGTTTTTGAATCGCAAACCAAAACGAAACTGGGATCGCAAAATATTGGCCCGGAAGGGCCATCTGTGCGTGGTTTTATAAACGACTTCGTTAAAAAGGAACTGGATAACTACCTGCACAAAAATCCGGCTGTAGCCGACGCCATGTTAAAGCGCATTATGCAGTCGGAACGGGAACGGAAGGATATCGCCGGCATTAAGAAACTGGCAAATGAACGGGCCAAAAAGGCATCCCTGCATAACCGCAAGCTGCGCGACTGCAAGGTACATTTCGACGAAACACACGAACGCAAGCAGGACACCACCTTGTTTATTACCGAGGGCGACTCGGCCAGCGGCTCCATCACCAAATCGCGCGACGTGATGACCCAGGCGGTATTCAGCCTAAAAGGCAAACCGCTTAACTGCTACGGGCTAACTAAAAAGGTGGTTTATGAAAACGAGGAGTTTAATCTATTGCAGCATGCGCTGAATATTGAGGACGGGCTGGACGAGCTGAGATACAACAACATCGTTATCGCTACCGATGCCGATGTGGACGGCATGCACATCCGCTTATTGCTGATGACCTTTTTCCTCCAGTTTTTCCCCGACCTGGTAAAGGCCGGCCACGTGTTTATTTTGCAGACACCGCTTTTCCGCGTCCGCAATAAAAAGGAAACTATTTACTGTTACAGCGACGAGGAACGCCGCAATGCCATTGCAAAGCTGGGTAACAAACCCGAAATTACGCGCTTTAAAGGCTTGGGGGAAATTTCACCGGACGAGTTTGGGCTATTTATCGGTAAAGACATACGCCTTGACCCGGTTATATTGAAAGATGCCAACATCAAAGGATTGTTGGAATATTTTATGGGTAAAAATACGCCCGCGCGACAATTGCACATCGTCAATAACCTAAGGGTTGAAAAGGATGATGAAAGCATTAACCCGCTGGTAGCGGAGGATGTTGAAAGCGTGGTATTGCCGGTGGCTGTCTGAACCGTTGATTTGTGTGATTAGGTGATTGCGATAATGTAGTTGCCTATGACGAAAACTATACCGATTTGCGAAAAAATATCTATCTTGTATCCCCCTATTTTACCAGGGGTGCTTTGATATGATCAACCACGAACTAAAAATAAATTTCGCTGAATACCCCGACATAACGGACCTCAATAAAAGCGACTATGCTTTGTGTAAAGAGGCCGTAAAAGCCATGGAAAATTCCCATTCGCCTTACTCCAAATTCAGGGTTGGCGCGGCATTGCGTTTACAAAGCGGCAAAATAATTCACGGCAGCAACCAGGAAAATGTAGCATATCCATCGGGCCTGTGTGCCGAACGCGTAGCGTTATTTTATTGGGGTGCCAATCACCCTGACGACCCGATCGAAGCCATGGCGGTAACGGCCCATACGGATGAGTTCGAAATTTTACAGCCCGTTACATCGTGCGGCTCATGCCTGCAGGTATTGGCCGAGTACGAAAAGAAACAAAACAAACCGATAGAAATTATTTTATTTTGCGCCAACGGCCCGGCTTGGGTGATGAACGGTGTTGAGAGCTTTCTTCCATTCTTGTTTTTTGAAAACCGGTTAATATCATGAAATTAAAATTACTTTTCTTATTCTTCCTGGCATTTGCAGTTGGCAAACAGGTGTCTGCCCAGCAGGGATTTCCGTTCGCTAATGAGATTAGGGAATTTAAACACCAAGACAGTCTTAGCTTTCCCAAACCCGATGGTATTTTATTTATCGGGAGCTCGTCCATCCGTCTATGGAGCGACCTTGAACAGCGTTTTCCCGGCAAACCCATTATCAAACGCGGGGTAGGCGGCTGTGAGCTTTGGCAAATAGTTGATTTTTACACGCCTTACATTTTGTTTCCTTATCACCCGCGTAAAATTTTCATTTATGCCGGGGAAAATGATATTGCCGCAGGAAAAAATTCAACGTTTGTTTTTGATCAGTTTCAAAAATTATGGGAGATGATCCACCAGCAATTGCCCAAGGCTCGCATTTATTTTATGTCGGTAAAGCCAAGCCCGAGCCGGGCAAAGTATTTTAATGAAATGGTAACGGCTAATAAATTGATCAAAGAATACATTGCGCATAAACCGAAGAGTTATTTTATCGACGTAAGTTCGGTGATATATAAAGACAATACATCAGTTCCTGATTCTTCCTTATTCAAAGCTGACTATCTGCACCTAAATAGCAAAGGATATGATAGATGGCAAAAGGTACTAAAGCCTTATGTAAAATAAATCAACGCCAGGTTGTTGCTCTTTGATATGATCAATTTTACGACCATTATTCTGCAGTTTAACGAACAGGGTGAAAAAACCGGCTGGACTTATATTGAAATTCCCGCCGACCTGGCACAGCAGTTAAAACCAGGCAACAAAAAGTCATTCCGGGTACGGGGCATGCTGGACGGCCTTGCTGTTAGCGGCATGGCCCTAATGCCCATGGGCGAGGGTAATTTTATTATGGCACTCAAGGCGGATATACGGAAAGGTCTCCATAAAAATAACGGGGCAATGCTTAAGGTTCAATTGGAAGAGGACACGGATTTTAAGATTTTGATGCCGGACGATTTGAAGGAATGTTTTGAATTTGAACCGGAGGCTTTCGACTTCTACAACACCCTGGCCAAATCGCACCGGGAATATTTTATCAAGTGGATAAACGAGGCAAAAACCAGCGAGACAAGAGCCAAACGTATTGTCAACACGGTTAACGCCATGCTGCGAAAATGGGATTACGGGCAGATGATAAGGGCGATGAAAAAGGAAGTTTGATGTGCAGATTATATTATCTTTATCAATTAAACAATCACAATGATCAAAAAGATATCGCTGGCTCTGTTTTTGGCCCTCGCTGTAAATTGCAGTGCAAAAGCACAAAACTTTAATAAAGCCAAATTAGATAGTTTTTTTACCGCCTTAAGCGCTAACAACAAGAGCATGGGCAGCGTGGCCATTTCCAACAACGGCAAAGTGGTTTATCAGAATGCGATCGGCTATAGCCAGATCAATGGCAACTTCAAAACGCCAGCCACTATTAAAACAAAATACCGTATCGGGTCGATCACAAAAATGTTTACGGCCACCATGATATTTCAATTGATCGAGGAAGGCAAATTAAGCCTTACAACACCGTTATCTAATTATTTCCCGCAAATGCCCAATGCCGCCAAGATCACGATAGGCGAAATGCTGAGCCATAGAAGCGGGCTTCACAACTTTACAAATGACTCGTTGTACATGACGTATATGGCCAGGCCGCAGACAGAGGCGGATATGCTGGCTATCATGTCGGCTGAAAAGCCCGATTTTGAACCGGATACAAAAGCACAATACAGCAATACTAATTTTGTTTTGCTGGGCTATGTTATCGAAAAAGTAACAGGCAAGCCTTATAGGGATGAATTGAAAAAGCGTATCACTTCAAAAATTGGCTTAACCGATACTTATTATGGCGGCAAAGCAAATACAGCAAATAACGAAGCCTATTCTTACACCTTTATTAATGAATGGCAGCAACAACCGGAAACCGATATGAGCATCCCCGGCGGAGCCGGCGCTTTGGTTTCAACACCCACAGACCTGGTTAAATTTATCGAAGCGTTGTTTGGCGGAAAGCTGGTAAGCCAAAAAAGTTTGGACCAAATGAAAACCATGCGGGATAATTACGGCATGGCCATGTTTGTAATACCCTTTTATGAGAGAAAGTCATATGGGCATAACGGGGGAATAGATGGCTTCACATCAATGCTCGGATATTTTCCGGACGACAAACTCGCGATTGCCTACATATCGAATGGTGGAACTTATTCAACAAATAATGTAATTATCGGCGTATTAAGCATTTATTTTAACAGGCCATTTAAGATTCCTGATTTTAAAACATTTCAATTAAAAACAGAGGATCTTGACAAATATATTGGCAATTATACCAGCACTCAAATTCCTTTAAAAATTGCTATTTCTAAAAACAACACTACGCTTATCGGCCAGGCGGCTGGTCAGCCCCCGCTTGCGTTGGAAACCGTTAGCGCTACTAAGTTTATTTACAGCGCGGCAGGGATAACCCTGCAGTTTAACCCGGATAAGGATGAATTTACCTTATTACAGGGTGGTCAAAACTATTTGTTCACGAAAGCGAAATGAGTTTAACGGGTGTTTAAGGATTTGCAGATGCGGGTGCAACAAAATGTACAGTTATAGTTTACGCTTTTTTGGATTTTGCCGGTTATCAAAAAATGAATAAAGCTCAATTGCGTTTCCATTTTTTTTGAAATATATAGAAGTCTGAGATGATGCAACGCAACGACGAATTCGTTTCTTTTTTAAAATTACAGGGAACTGTTCGGGTGAACTTTGAATGCGAACCAATGATTGAAATAATTCAGAATTAACCCTGATCTTTATATCCTCACCCCATTCCTCAAGTAAATAATCCAACAAATCCTTATATTCCTTTAAAGCTCTTTCAGACCAAGACAGATAATTAGCCATGAGCCTTATGACTATTTATTTTTTCATTTATCTGGGCCATAGCCTCTTCGTGTGTATATATGCGTCCGGCTTTAAAATCTTCAAGCCCTGCTTTTATCCCTTCGATCGCTGCCTCCGGAAGGTCGCCCCAATCATCGTTTTCATCTTCCACCTGGAATTTCAATCCCATGCGGCTTAATAAAGCCTGCAAAACCGGCAAATCCCGCTCTTTGTCTATTTCTACTGTCAGCGTCGTCATATTATCAAAATTACTAACATAATAGGTATGTTCATAATTTCCATCAATAAATTTGACAGCATCCCTTATATTTACCAATTGATATTTTTAAGCTTATAATGAGTGAAGATTTAACCCCGGACGAGATACCTGAAGGCAGCGAAGAAAAATTACATAACATCATCTCACTCGACGGTTTGTACGAAAACTGGTTCCTGGATTATGCCTCCTATGTCATACTCGACCGCGCCGTTCCGCATATAAATGATGGCTTAAAACCCGTACAGCGCCGCATCCTGCACTCGCTTAAAGAAATGGACGATGGGCGCTTTAACAAAGCCGCCAACGTTATCGGTAACACCATGAAATATCACCCGCATGGGGATGCTTCCATTGGTGATGCCATGGTACAGATCGGGCAAAAAAATTTACTGATCGATTGCCAGGGAAATTGGGGCGACCCCGTTACCGGCGACTCGGCGGCGGCGCCGCGTTACATCGAAGCCCGGCTATCGAAATTCGCGCTCGACGTTGTTTTTAATCCGGATACAACCGACTGGCAGGCCAGTTATGACGGCCGTAACCGCGAGCCTATAACCCTCCCGGTTAAATTCCCTTTGCTGCTCGCGCAGGGGGCCGAGGGTATTGCCGTAGGTTTAGCTACCAAGATATTACCGCATAATTTTATCGAATTAATTGAGGCTTCTATTGAAGTGCTCAAAGGCAACGCGCCCAACCTGCTGCCCGACTTCCCAACCGGGGGTATGGCTGATGCCTCGGCTTATAATGACGGCCAGCGCGGCGGACGGGTGCGCGTACGTGCAAAAATTGTTGAGCGCGATAAAAAGACCCTCGCCATTACCGAGATCCCCTTCAGCACCACTACCGGCGGGTTAATGGAAAGCATTGTTGCTGCCAATGAAAAGGGCAAGATCAAGATCAAAAAGATCGAGGATAATACGTCCAGCAGCGTTGAAATAATGGTGCATCTGGCCCCGGGCATATCACCCGATGTAACCATCGATGCCCTCTATGCCTTTACCGATTGCGAGGTATCCATTTCGCCGAATACCTGCGTGATACAGGACGACAAGCCGCGGTTTATGAGTGTAAACGATATGCTTACCGAAAGCACGCATTACACCCGCAAGCTGCTTAAAATGGAGCTGGAGATCAGGCTGAAGGAGCTGATGGAAAAAATATTCTTTAGCTCATTGCTGAAGATATTTATCCAAGAGGGCATGTATAAGCACCCGGACTATGAAACCTCGGTGAATTTTGAAATGGTGCTTGAGGTATTGAACAGGTTGTTTGAACCGTTCCTCCCCCAGCTTTACCGCGAAATTGTAGCCGAAGACTATAAAAAGCTCATCGATAAACCGATGAGCAGCATTACCCGCTTTGATGTTAAAAAAACAGACGAGCAGATAAAGGGCCTCGAAAGCGAGATAAAGGAAGTAAAACACCACCTGAAGCACCTGACTGATTATACCATTGCCTGGTTTCAAAAACTGCGTGAAAAGTATGGCAAGGACCGCGAACGCAAAACTGAATTGAGGACATTCGACCGGGTTGAAGCTTCGCAGGTAGCTCTGGCCAATGTTAAACTATATGTAAACCGGGAAGATGG
>JAQBOH010000017.1 GCA_028288125.1 Mucilaginibacter sp. | reverse complement strand
TGCGACATATGGGCCAGAGAATTGTTTTTGTTGTTGATCTCGAGCACAATTATCCCTCCGGGCTGCTCAACCGCCGTTAACAGCGCAAAATGCTGGGTAAGGGCATTGATTGAAACCAGGCCCAGGTAATTCTTTTTAGCATCCAATACAGGCACCACGGTTAACTGCAGCTCGTAAAACATGCGGATAACATCATATATATGCTGGTCTTCCAACACGTAGGGATTAACCAGCGAAAGCCCCAGAGCGCCAAGGGGTGTTTGATAGTCTGTTTCTGCAATAAGGTCGTTCTCGGCAACAAGGCCTAAAAACTGCTCTTCATTGACAATCGGCAAATGCCTGACGCGAAATTCTATCATACGGTCAAGAACCTTCTGGATACTATCAGAAGTATGCACCGGAAGTGTCACGTTAGATATCAGTTCGATCGCGAGCATATCAATTTTTTATTTTTTCTAAAAATCCTTTTAGCAGCCTGTTAAACTCCTTCGGCTGCTCCATCATTGGGGCATGACCGCAATGATCGATCCAGTGCAATTCCGAATTTGGCAGCAGCGAATGAAATTCGACGGCTACTTCCGGGGGTGTGATCTTATCATTTTTACCCCATATAAGCGATACCGGGATATTTATTTTATGCAGGTCCTTTTTCATATTATGACGTATGGCCGATTTAGCCATCGCTAATATCCTGATCACGCTATGCCGGTCGTTTATTATTCTATATACGTCATCCACCAACTCTTTGGTTGCCGTTTCGGGGTCATAAAACGTGTATTCAACTTTTTCCTTTATAAAATCATAGCTTCCACGACGTGGAAACGAACCGCCAAAAGCGTTTTCATACAAACCCGAGCTGCCGGTCAGCACCATCGCTTTAACCATTGCCGGATGCGATAATACGTATATTAACGCCACATGGCCTCCCAGCGAATTGCCCAATAGCGTAACATTGGCCAATTGTTTATGAACGATAAACTTGTGAACATATTTTGCCATGGTTTTTACACCGGTGGTCAGTAAGGGCAGGTCATAAATGGGCAATACGGGAATAATTACCCTGTATTGCGATTTGAACTCCTCAATAACCTCGTCCCAGTTACTTAACGCGCCCATTAAGCCATGTAACAATAACAGAACTTCGCCCTCCCCTTCATCAATATAATTAAAACCTTTTTCCTGTTTAAGTGCGAAATTCATATAAATCTGTAAAGTTTAAATGCTGATGACGGGTCTTCGTTTTGTTTCGGCTCATACTTACTTGAATATCCCGCCATAAAAATAGTTTATTGCGGTTGAGTTACAATAATTAAAGGAACTTTATTTGGCGAATGATGAGAAGTGAACAGTGAAGATTGGTCATATTTGTTTATTCGCTATTTACTATTCATCACTTACTACACTATCCCAGCAACTGCCTTACAACCTCCGAAATCGTCCTGCCGTCGGCCTGCCCGGCTAATTCCTTATTGGCTATGCCCATTACTTTGCCCATGTCACTTACCGACGTGGCACCAACACGGCTAATAAGTTCCTGCAAATACCCTTCAATTTCGAAACGGGTCATTTGCTGCGGCAGGTAAGGCTCTATTACCTGCATTTCGGCCATCTCTATCTGGTACAGGTCATCCCTGTTTTGCGCCTTATAGATATCGGCCGACTCCTTTCTTTGTTTCACTAACTTTTGCAGCACTTTAATTTCGGCTTCGCCAGTCAATTCTTCAGTGGCGCCTTTTTCCGTGCGTGCCACCAGCAATGCGGCTTTTATGGCCCGCAAGCCACGCAAACGGTCGGCCTGCTTAGCCAGCATGGCTTGTTTTATATCCTGGTCAACCTGGTTTATTAATGACATGGGGTGGGTGGATAATTAGTGAATTATTGAATTATTGATTTATTTCGGATTTCGGATGTTCAATTTCGAATTTATTTTTTTTATTCAAGTTGTAATCAATCAGCGAAATCTCTTAATCAAAAAAACGGCGTAGCCTTCTTGAACGCCACTAAAAAAATATTTTAAAACGTGAAAAATCAGCGGTCTACTTTTTAAAAATATTTGTGGCGGATGCCTGCGCCGTTGGCATAACAATCATCTCGTTAATATTAACATGTGCCGGGCGCGATACAGCAAACCATATTGTTTCGGCTATATCATCGGCAACTAGTGGATCAAAACCCTCATAAACTTTCTTAGCCCTGGCCTTATCGCCTTTAAACCTCACTTCCGAAAACTCTGTTTCTACAGCGCCCGGATGTATGGCGGTAACTTTTATACCGTGTTCCAAAAGGTCGAGCCGCATCGCTTTATTTAAGGCATCAACTGCGTGCTTTGTCGCGCAATATACATTACCGTTCGGATATACTTCCTTCCCGGCAACCGAACCCAAATTTACAATATGACCAAATCCGTTACCGATCATCCAGTTTGATGCCACCTTGCTTACGTACAACAACCCTTTAATGTTTGTGTCGATCATGGTATCCCAGTCGTTAAGATCGCCTTTTTGTATCGGGTCGAGTCCCTGGCTTAAGCCCGCATTGTTGATCAGCACATTTATCTTTTTCCATTTTGCGGGCAGGCCTTCAAGGTTGCTAATTACCTCTTCACGGTTTCTTACGTCAAACGACGAAACAGCTACCTCAACGTTATATTTGGTATTTAATTTTTTTGCCAGTTTTTCAAGCCGGTCAAGCCGGCGGCCGGTAAGTACCAGATTATAATGCTCACGGGCGAATAAATGCGCGCAAGCCTCACCGATCCCGGATGAAGCGCCTGTAATTAATGCAATTTTAGCCATAGATATAGATAACTATCGCAGCGAAATTATGTTTTTCCAAACAGCTTTATGCAAACTATTCGAAATATAAGCTGAACATAATGGTATGCAGCGACAATTTGCTGATCGGGCTCGAGAAAGGATGATTTTCGGGCAGCAGCACATTGCCCATGGAATTTGATAGTTTTATTTCCGGCGAAAGCTTAAAAAACTCAAAATAAAAATCAAAGCCCATACCTACTTCGTACGACCCATAGCCGCTTACATTTTTAACCAATTTCTCCGGCAAAGCCAGCGTAGCGTCGCTATTCCGTTTTGAGCCTATTGATTCCGAATATTTTACCCCTCCTATTATATAAGCCCGAAGATTTCCTATCCTGTCGGATTTTAATTTTAACAATAAGGGAATATCCACCGTTGTGGTTTGCACCTGTTTGGTCACATCTTGCGATGGTGTTACATAAGTATAACTAAGCGAACGGTCGGCAAAAACCAGCGACGGGGTAATACGCGCCTCAAGGTGGTCGGTTAGCCGGTAACGTGTAATAAACCCTATCACAAACCCTGTTGCCGGGGCCGAGCTGATGCTGTTTAACGAATCGGTTATTTTTTGGCTTGTGGCCGGGTCAATATAAGGGTTACGCCAATCAGGCTTTTTAACGATCTTAAAATTGCTGGAAATGTAGGAAAAAGTAAAGCCAAAGCTCAGGTCATTCTGATCGGCGCCGCCGCCCCATGCGGGCACCTGCGCCAGCAAAAAATTGCTGCAAACAAATACAAAAACAAGAGTCAGGTAGCAGGTTTTACTCATTTAATGCCTGTATATATTGAACAGATACCAAACGCAAGGGGACGGCATTTGGTATTTTTAAACCCGGCTTTCTCCATCAGTGCTGTAAAAGCCTTTCCATCCGGAAATGCCGCTACCGACTCGGGCAGATAGGCATATGCACGTGCATCCTTTGAAAAAAGCTTCCCGACCGCCGGTGTAATATAATTAAAATACAATTTATACAATTGCTTAACCGGGAATACCCGGGGCTTTGAAAACTCGAGCACAACCGCTTTACCGCCCGGCTTTAAAACCCGCTGAATATCTGCAAGGCCCGATTCCAGGTGCTCAAAATTCCGCACACCGTACGCTACTGTAACCGCATCAAACGTATTTGCTGCAAATGGAAGTTTTTCCGAGTCGCCCGGTTTTACTTCAAAACGTCCCGCAAGGTTACGTTTATTGATTTTTTGCTGCGCGATATCAAGCATGCCCTGCGATATATCAACACCGATAATTTTCTCGGGGTTAAGTGCAGACAGTGCTTCAAAAGCAAAATCTCCGGTACCTGTAGCAACATCGAGGATCAATTTGGGCTTATCCTTTTTTAATTCATTGATCGCTTTTTTGCGCCAGATGATATCAATTCCCAACGATAAAAAATGATTCAGGAAATCGTAGGTTTTCGAGATATTGTTGAACATATCGGCAACCTGTTCTTTCTTAGTGCCTTGCTGGTCGTGATAAGGCGTTATGGTTTTACTCATTCCTGCAAAGATAGGATTATTTGATTTCGGATGTTTGATTTCGATTTCGGATTTCGAATGTTCGGTTTCGGATTTGTTATAACACTTTATGCTTATGGCGAGACAATTTTTAAATGTATAACAGGATACCTATATTTAACAACCCTAAATTATTAAACTTCTAAATCCGAAATATAAACCGTATGAAAGAAAACCAAGAACCATCACGCAGGGGATTCCTGAAAAAACTGGGCACCGCGACAGCGGCGGCCGCGATAGGCGCAAATGTGTTTGCTGCCGAAAAACAAATCAAACCATTTGAATACCTCAAACGAAGCTCCGCTATAAGCGCGAACAGCCAGATCAACATTGCATTAATCGGCGCCGGAGGACAAGGTTCCGAAGATACTAACGTCGCGCTGAAAATTCCCGGAGTTAGGCTTGTAGCCGTGTGTGATTTATACGACGGGCGGTTAAGTGATGCTAAAAAACGCTGGGGCGCGGATATTTATACCACCAAAATTTATAAAGAAATACTGAACCGTAAGGATGTGGACGCGGTAATTGTAGGCACGCCCGACTTTTGGCATCAGCAAATATCCATTGACGCCATGCATGCAGGCAAGCATGTGTATTGCGAAAAACCCATGGTACATTCCATTACCGAAGGGCCGGCAATCATCAAAGCGCAGCAGGAAACCGGAAAAATCTTCCAGGTGGGCAGCCAGGGCGTATCATCACTTGGTAACGAAAAAGCGCGGGAGCTATTAAAAAGCGGGGCTATCGGCCAATTGAATTACGCCGAAGGCTTTTGGGCGCGCCGCGGGCCGGTTGAGGTTTGGCAATATCCTATTCCGGCTGACGCGTCCCCGCAAACGGTCGACTGGGAAACGTATGTAAGCAATACCCATAAGCGGCCTTTTGATGAAAAGCGATTCTTCAGGTGGCGTAATTATACTGATTACGGTACCGGCATGGCGGGCGATCTTTTTGTGCATTTGTTCTCGAGCCTGCATTTTATAACCGGCTCATACGGCCCCGAAAAGATATATGCCTCCGGCGGCCTGCGTTTCTGGAATGATGGGCGCGAGGTTCCTGACGTATTATTAGGGACATTTGATTACGGTAAAAATGCGGCACATCCGGCGTTCAACCTCTCGCTGCGCTGCAATTTTGTTGATGGAACCAGCGGTACCACTTATTTAAGGCTAGTTGGCAGCGAGGGCGCAATGGATATTACCTGGGATAAAGTGGTGTTAAAAAGAAATAAAGTTTTTCAGTCGGAAGATCCCTTCTATCTCGAAAAGCTGCGCCAGGCCGGCGATACCAATCCTGAAAGGAAAAAAATGCTACCGCCTGAGGAGATTTCATTTGACGCGGATAAAGGCTACCTGGGGGGGCCGTACGACCACATGAACAATTTCATTACCGCCATTAGGAATAACGGGAAAGTTACCGAAGATGCCACATTCGGCTATCGCGCCGCGGCCCCGGCCTTGCTATGTAATGACAGTTACTTTCAGAATATCCCCATGCACTGGGATCCTGAGAAAATGCTTAAAAGGGGGTAAAGGTAAAGGGTAAAAGGCAAATCACATTAATATAGTTTTACTACTGTTTAAACTAAATATGATGGAAAATTCAATGAAAACATTAACAATACTATTGGCTGCAGGCTTAATTGGATTACAGGGTTTGGGTAACGTACCGCCGCGCCACAAAATTAAAAGCAGCCCCTGGACCAGCCTGTTTGACGGTAAAAGCCTCAAAGGCTGGCATGGTTTTAACAAAAAAGGCGAAGTAAGGAACTGGACGATTATAGACGGATCGCTCGTATGTTTGGGCGCTTCTGCCGATGCCTCCGGAGGCGATATTGTGACGGATAAACAGTACGCTAATTTCGAGCTGTCGTGGAACTGGAAAATTGAACCGGGCAGCAACAGCGGCGTGATGTATCATGTGGTTGAATTGCCGAAATATCATACCACCTACGAAACGGGCCCGGAATACCAGATCATTGATGATACCGGCTGGCCGGACAAACTGGAAGAATGGCAAAAAACCGGCTGCGATTATGCCATGCACCTGCCCAATAATCAAAAGAAATTAATGCCCGTAGGCGAATGGAATACCAGTAAGATCATTTTTAACCGCGGCCATGTAGAAAACTGGCTAAATGGCAAGAAAATCCTTGAATTCCAAGCTTGGACCGAAGAATGGAACAAGAAAAAAGCAGAGGGGAAATGGAAGGACTACCCGGATTACGGCATGGCCAAAACCGGTCATATCGCTTTACAGGACCACGGACATAAGGCTTACTTTAAGAGTATCAGGATAAGGGAACTGTAGTTTGTCTGAACACGATTTGTATGATTTAAAAGAGAACCATGATAATCATGTAATCCTTAAATCCTACAAATCATGGTGCAGGCAAAGTAGCCAGTAACCCTTCTATATCCAGCCGCCTGGTAAACATTGTCAGTTCACCGTTTTCATCAAGCGGCCATAGTTCACGCGGCCTGTCCCAGTATAACTCAACGCCATTTTTATCGGGGTCGTCCAGATAAATCGCTTCGGATACGCCATGGTCAGAGGCTCCTGTAAGTGGGTATTTGGTATCAATCAGCCGTTGCAATATCGCAGCAAGGTCTTTACGTTCCGGGTACAATATCGCGGTATGAAATAACCCCGGCGCATACTCAGGCGCCGGCGGAGCACCTTTGCTTTGCCAGGTATTAAGGCCGATATGATGGTGATACCCGCCTGCCGATATAAAAGCGGCCTGATCGCCGTACATTACCATTTTTTCGAAACCCAGTAACCCGCAATAAAAATCAACTGACCGGGCTAGGTCGCTTACTTTTAAATGCACATGGCCTATGCGGGTTTGAGTGGGTATTTTATATTCGTCCATATAACAAATGTTTAAACATACAAATTTAAGGATATATAGTTCAAATAGTGTTACGGCATGTCAATATCCCTAACGGACATTGTTAAGATTTGTTAATAATTGTTAAGGTATTGGGTTGGTCTAAATTAATTATACATATTTGGATTAACCGAACGCCTATCCCGAATGAATAAAATATTACTGCTTTTCTTACTATTAATATCAACTTTTATCGGCGTAGCCCAAAACCGGGCAATTATTAGGGGCAAAGTAACCGACTCCATCAGCAACAAACCACTTGAACTTGCAACCGTAGCTATTTTAGATGTGAAGGATACTTCTTCTTCATTAATATCCTATACGCTAAGCGATAAAACGGGCATATTCACATTGCATAATGTACCTGTGGGAGTTTCTTTAAAAATATTGATCTCGTTTGTATCTTATCAACCATACCGTAAAATATTTACGCTAAAAAAGGGCGAAACCGTTGACTTGGGCATCATTCCTCTTAGCCCCAAACTATTAAACGAAGTAATTATAAAGGGAGAACGGCCGCCGGTTGTTATTCGAAAAGACACCATTGAATTTAATGCTGAAGCATTTAAAACACGCCCGAACGCAGTGGTTGAGGACCTGCTTAAAAAGCTGCCCGGTATTGAGGTTGACAACCAGGGCAACATCATTTTTAATGGCAAAAGCGTTAAAAAAATCATGGTTGACGGCCACGAATTTTTTACTAATGACCAACGCATCGCTTCAAGGAATCTGGATGCAGATATGATTGATAAAGTGCAGGTATATGACGACCGGGAGAATGATCCTAACCATATCGTGCCGCAATCGCAGGTTAACAAAATCATCAACCTTAAATTTAAGAAGGCATTGAAGAAAAGTATATTTGGTAAAGTATACGGCGGCACGGGCACAGCAGAGCGATATACTGCAGGCGGATTAATCAACATGTTCAGGGACACTTTACAAATAAGTGTGCTGGGCCAGGGAAACAACTTAAACAATACAGGCTTTTCTTTTAACGACCTTTACTCGCAAGGGGGCTTTGACCGCGGGGGCGGCGAGACGTTTTACAGGGGCGGCCTATCCGCTTTTGGAGGCTTTGGCAGTTCAGGTATTCAGAAGGTATTATCAAGCGGGGTAAATATCAATACTGATTACGGCAAGAAGTTGAAAATAAACCTGTCTTATTATTATACGCACGATCGTAACGATTATAACAGCATTACCAACAGGCAGCAGTTTTTAAATGATACTGATTTTACGACCAAATCGACAAATTCGCGTATTCACAATGATAATAAACATAACCTGAGCGCAACTGTAAGGCTTCAGCCCAATGATGCGACACAGATAATTTATAACCCGACATTCAGCTATACCGATAACCATTCGGTAAGCTCCGGAATGGTAAATAGCCTTAGCAACTTTATACCTCAAATCGCCCTTACAAATAACACCGACAATAATATAAGCAATAATACCCAATTCGGGCAGTCATTCAGCTATAATCACCAATTTAATAGCCAGGGCGAATCCATAAATATATCGCATAGTTTACGGGTAAATCCCGATAACGGAACAGATTATAACATAAGTAATCTTACCTCCTTTACTCCGGCATTGGCCTCTTACGATTTAAATCGTTTTAACAACACAATTAACCGCAATACCGATGTGAGTGTATCTATAAGTTATCGCTATCCTTTCAGCAAAAAGTTTACGGGCACAGTAGATGTAAGCGACGAATATAATCACCAGGTAAATAATACAATTACTTATGATTTTGATCCGGCGACGGGGTTATATGATTCCTATTTACAAACATTGAGCACTAATCTTACCCGTAACCAGGCGACACAAAGTATAAGCCCGGGCGTCACATATAATTTTAAAGAAGGTTATCAATTGGTTGCTTCCGTTAATACGGAGCTGTTGCAGGTTACAAACCGGTTTGACCGAAACATTGCCGATATTAACCAGCACTTGATATATTTTTTACCCAACGTCAATTTAACGCTTAACAACATTTCGTTGGGCTATCAATACAGCTTTAACTTGCCCAACATTGGCGATTTGATACCATATACGGTCATTTTCAGCCCATTATTCAGGGTCACCGGTAATCCCGATCTTAAGCCAACAACACGCAATAATTTTAGCATTGGATACAATGCTTATAAAACGGAGAGCCAGGTAAGTGTATACGCCGGCACAAATGCATCATTTGAGGAGAACAGTATCTTCCGGCAACGAACTATCGACGCAGTCGGAGCCGAAACAAGTACACCAATAAACATGAACGGCCGGTATAATTTCTCGTCGAACGGGCGCATAAGTAAAAAGTTTAAGAAGCATAACGATATAACCTTCAGCGAAGCAACGGGTTTATCAACCGGCCTTAGTCGCGGTTTTTTTGAAATAAATCACCAGGAGGGCTATCAGCATACATACAACTTTAATATTGACCAGCAATTTTCAATCAACTGGAAGGATATTATTGAATTAGAACAATCTTACCGGCTTAATACTTCAGTTGTAAATTATACGGGCATAAATTACAACCAGGTAAATAACACCACGCATATACTTAATAGCCATTTCAACATATTTTGGCCAAAACATATAAACGTTGAGGGCACCTATACTTATACCTACAACCCGTTGGTAAGCCCCGGCTTTCAAAAAAGCGCCAACCTCGTCAATTTGAGCATAGCCCGGGCGCTGTTAAAAAAGGATCGCGCAGAAATCAAGCTATCCTGCTACGATATTTTAAACCAGAATATCAGTTCATTCAGGTATATCAATGAAAATACAATTACTGATACGCAGGCGCAAGTATTAAGAAGGTATTTTCTTTTAACGCTGCAGTTTAAGTTTAATAAATCATTAATCAAATAAGGTGTAACTTTGGGGCATGATCATCAAATCTGCCGAATTTCTTTGCAGTAATACCCAAATTTCAAAGCTGCCTCCCCCGGTAATGCCCGAATATGCTTTTATCGGACGATCAAATGTGGGCAAATCTTCGCTTATCAATATGCTTACCGGCAAAAAGGGGCTGGCCAAAACCTCTCAAACGCCGGGTAAAACACAGCTGATCAATCATTTTTTAATTAACGATAGCTGGTACATTGTCGACTTGCCGGGATACGGTTACGCAAGGGCATCCAAAAGCAAAAAAGCCGACTGGAGTAAATTTATACATACCTACCTGGACAAACGCGAAAGCCTGCAATGTGTAATGGTATTGATCGACAGCCGCCTGGAGCCGCAAAAGATCGATCTGGAGTTTTGTAACTGGCTTGGTGAAAAAGGCTTATCATTTGTTATCGTTTTTACCAAGGCCGATAAGCAATCTGGAGTTAAAACCGACCAGCATGTGGCCCTGTTCAAAAAAATATTGCTGGTTTCATTTGATGAATTCCCCCCTTATTTTATCACCTCAGCCGAAACGAGGGTCGGTCATGACGAATTGTTAAATTTTATAAGCGATGTAAATAAGAGTTTTACAATACCGGAGTTTAAGTCTTGAGTCGGGAGTCACAAGTCTTGAGTTAAAAATTGTGTATTAAATTCATCTTCAAAATATATCTTTACCAAAAAAACGAACCTATGAAACGTACAGCAAACGCCCATTGGAATGGCACCCTGAAAGAGGGAAAAGGAGAGATCAGTACGCAAAGTACTACTTTAAATAATACGCAGTTTTCATTTAAAACCCGTTTTGAGAGCGGTGCGGGCACTAACCCGGAAGAATTGATAGCCGCCGCGCATGCTGGCTGCTTTACAATGGCCGTGGGCGCCGCGTTAACCCAGGCGGGCTTTACTCCCGGCGACCTGACCACCGAAGCTATCCTGGACCTGGATATGGCTGCCCTGAGCATTACAGGTATTCACCTTGAGTTAAAAGGGTCGGCAATAACCGGGGTATCCGAACCAAAATTCAAAGAAATTGCCGAAGGCGCAAAAGCCAATTGCATCATCTCAAAAGCGTTAAGTGTACCTATCACGCTGAACGTGCAGTATCAATAGAACTATTGAACGGAAAATATCGCCGAGGCAGAAAGTAACGGCAATAAGCTATTAAACCAATTCGAGTTTGGTTTGCTTTAGTATACCGCTAGGCACGGTGAACGAAAATTCGGTACCCTGGCCGGGTTTGCTGATGGCCCAGATTTTACCCTGGCACTTTTCAACCAGGTCTTTACAAAACAGCAGGCCCATGCCCGTGCCCGATTCATTATTTGTGCCGGTTATACTATTAACCTTGCTTTTAAATAAGTTATTGAGTTGCTCATCGCTCATGCCGGTGCCGGTATCTTTTACTGTAATTATATTGTTATTATCTTCCTGGCGGGCAGTGATTTCGATCGTATCGTTTTTTCTTGAAAATTTGATGGCGTTTGTAATCAAATTGCGGATAACGATACGGATAGAATTCGGATCAGCGGAAGCAATAACATTATGTGGAACGTTGTCGACCAGATTAATACCTTTCGACATCGCTTGTTCGTGGTAGTTTTCTGTTTCAAGGGCTACCACATCCTTAATTCTAAATTCCTTCACCGAATTATTAAAGCTCTCCATCTGGCTGTTTATCCAAAACAGCAGCGTGTCCAGAAAATCAGATGTGTATTCGAGGTTTTTCAATACATGCGGTATCATCTCCACCATTTCGGCGTGCGAAATGGAATCATCCTGGAAAAGAGTAAATAACCCGCGTAAAGTGCCCAGCGGCGCCCTGAGGTCGTGTGCCAGGATCGACATCAGCCTGTCTTTTAAAACATTAAGATCATTTAGTTTGCGGGCCTGGTTATCCAGGTTTGTTTTTTGCAACGATATTTCTTTATTTTTATCCTCAAGCATCAAATTTATTTTCTGCTGAGCTAACTTCTGTTTGTAATAAACTACCGAAATGGCTATCATTCCAACAATGATGATCAGGAAAATGGCATTTATTAACCGTTGTTGTTTTATTCTTTGGCTATATAACAGATCACGTTCGCGCTGCTGCTGTGCAAGCTGATTTTCTTTCGAGGTAAAATTAAGTTCCAGGGTATAAGAAGTTAATTTTTGAATGCTTTCATTGTTTTTTAAACTATCTCTAAGATCAATATATTGTCTTAACAAGCGGTACGCTTCGTCATATTTACCCAAGCCGGCCATTGTTTTATTCAGTTGCAGGGCCGCGTTTGAACGCACCGCCAAATTACCCAGCTTTACGGCGAGTTTTTGGCCTTCTATAGCATATTTGTAGGCATTTTTATAGTCCTTCTGCATGTTATACATAGTTGCAAAACCAATCAACGTATAAGCCTGGTTGTATACAATTTTATATTTGGCGGCAATCTTCAACGAGGTATTCAGATAGCTTTCGGCCTTTTTAAATTGGTTTTTATTGGCGTAACAAAGGCCCACGTCGGCATAAACTGAGCTCATACCATCCTTATCATCTTGCTTTTCGGCAATCTTTATCGCTTTAAAAAGGTAAACGAGGGCCAGATCGTAGTTTTTTTGAGCAAGGTATACTTCGCCAATATTTTCGTTAACCGTACCTACTCCCAATAAGTGGTTAGTACCCTCCAGTAGGGCAAGCGCTTTTTTATAATATTCCAGCGCTTTGGGGTAAACCTCCATGCCGTATAACACAAATCCTATATCGTTGTAGTTGGCGGCGGCATCAAGTTTGGCATTTATCTTCAGGTCAATAAATAATGCCTTATAATAATAATCAAGCGCGGTAGATAATTGCCCCTCACTGAAATAAACGATACCAATGTTTTTATAACAATCGGCTACATCTTTTTCACTCTTTATTTTTTTGTTAATATCAAGCGCCTGGTTTAAATAAGTTAGTGCGTATTTATATTTGGCAAGCAAATTATACATGCGTCCATAGGTCATGTAACAATAGGCGAGCCCCTTTTTATCATCAATCTGCTTATAAATTACAATTGCGGCATCAAAATTCTGCCTGGCAACCTCAAACTTCCCTTTAAAAAAATAGGCATGGCCGGTTTGCACCAGTCCGTCCGCGATACCGGCTTTATAGTTGATCTTGCGTGAAAGTTTGATGCTTTTTTGCCCGTAATAGAGCGTACTGTCCGGATTAAAATCGAAATAATTAGCAGCAAGTTTATTTAACCGGTTAATATTAAGCGTATCCGGTGCC
>JAQBOH010000108.1 GCA_028288125.1 Mucilaginibacter sp. | reverse complement strand
TTTACATCATTTTGAGCGGTGATATTTTTTTGTGATATATCTCCTGCTGTGGCGATGTGTATGGTTGAATCACTGGTAAAGGATCGTTCCAGCCTTTTGGCGTATTCGGGCTGTAAAACCTGGTTGGGATTTTGAAGCGTACCGGTTGCCCAAACAATATAGTTTTTTGGCGCTGTTACATTTAAGGTATAATCATTAAAATCGTTATAAAACTCCTGCGCATCCAGGAATGGCAAGGTATCCCAGCCATTATAATCGTCGTAAACAGAAACGCGCGGATAAAAGTAGGCCAGGTAATATGTGGTAGAATCGATCATACCCTCCCGGCCGCTCTGCTTCGAGATCTGAAAATGCCAGGCAATATCAAGTTTAACAGAATCATGCGGCATTAATGCTTTGGATAACGATACAAACTGATTAGTGCCTGCGGCGGCATTGTTATTCCAGCGTTTTTTTTCCCCGTTAACCTGAAAGTCGTCGATTTGTATGCCTGGAGTAAGGTAATCGGCATCCGCGTTGCCAAACCTGGCTGCCCCCGGGCGATGTATATTCAATATCAGTTTCATGTTCAGCCTCTTCAGCGTATCGGGGCTATTGTTAAAATAAGTGATCTGTTCCGTCCCTTTTATATTTTGGACCGGCGGGAGAGCCGTGATCGAAATACTATAACGGCCATGGTTTTGCCAATAGTTTTTACCGGGTCGCCCGTCAAGAGAACGGGTTTGCTTATCGTAAGCGCGTTTTATATCGCGCGGGGTATAGAGCGTTTGGGCTCCAGCCTGCAAAAAAATAAAATATGCCAAGGCCGACAGGATGATTGATTTATACATCGGAAAAGATTTAATGCGTATTATTTATATCTGGATAATAATAGTAATACAATTATATACAAATTTTAGAACTAACAGGCTAATTGTCTCTTAACAGAAAGATGTATATCACAACAAAACGTTACTATGTAATAAGTATGTTACAATATTTTCGCCAACTATTTGTACTCCGATAAATATTTTTTAACTTGCTGCCAGTTATTTTAATAGGGGTATTAAATAACTAAACTATGGCCATCTGCCTTTTGGCAGATGGCTTTTTTGTTTGATGATTACACTGATAATTTTGATTGCACCGATTGGTTTTAATCTAAAAATATGAAATATAAGTTAGGTGATTTTGTGCGTTTTGTGGACGAGAAAATGGAGGGCTTTGTTACCCGTATCATTGATGACCAAATGATAGGTGTAACAGGTGAGGATGATTTTGAAATACCTGTATTGGCAAGCAAAGTAACAACGGTACATGGTTATGAGCCTGAAGGAAGCCGGCGGCTCAATAATATTGAAGAGGAAAAGATACTGGCCGGAGCGTTCGAAACCAAAGGCGTTTATGTTGCCGTAGCAAACGATGCAAAAGCTAATTCAGTTGTCCACTTTTATCTGATAAATGATACTTCCTTTCAATTGCTGGCTTCGTTAACCACTGATACTCAAAATCATTTTAGAGGGGAATACAATGGAATACTTGCACCTAAGTCGGCAGCCAAAATCTATTCCGCGCAACTGGCCGATCTGCAGCTTTGGCCAAAGTTTATTTTTCATGTGATTTTTCACACCAAAAACAACGTGGAACCCCCCAAGCCGCTGGTTGTCGTTGAAAAACTTAAGGCTAAGGATTTCTCAGGCGCAAAAAAACAAGTGCCCTTGTTGAACCCTCCGGCAAATGGGTGGTTAATTCAATTGGATGAACCGGAACTGGTAATCGATGCGCAAAAAATTAAAGAAAGCTTTTTCAGGCCGGCTGAGGAAAAAGCCGCGATTAATAAACCTGGAGAAGAAATTGACCTGCATATCGAAAAACTGCGGGACGATTATCAATTTTTAAACAGTGCCGAAATACTACGCGTTCAGCTGGATTATTTTCAAAAAGCTTTGGATGCTGCCGTTGTACACCAGTTACCCGAGATCGTTTTTATTCACGGCTCCGGAAACGGCACCTTGAAAAACGAAATTCATAAAATTTTGAGCAGGCATCAAAAGATACAAACGTTTATGGATGCGCGAAAAGAGAAGTTTGGTTATGGCGCTACCAAGGTGATGTTAAAGTAGGTTGCTTTATATCATGGCAACTTATTCCAATTAATTTCAGGCTTGTTGCCGGTAATTGGCCGTTCGAATAGCGTATTACGCACAGTATACTTGTTAAAGAACCCGCAATTTTTTAAATAAAAAGCGTTTCCGGATATCCCTCCGGCGTAATCCATCCGGTATCCTTGCGCCCCGGTATTATCAGTAGTAAACTTTGCTTTATTTAAAGGTATCCATTTACATTTTCATCGGCAACCCATTGATTTGTAAACAGTACCTCGCGGGTAATTGCTCCCTGATCCGGGTCGAAATTTTCAAGAAAGGAATGAAGATGTTTTAAATAGGTATTGGTTTGCGGCCGGCTAAAACTGGCGATCAGTTGCCATTTACCTATTTCAGTCGCAAAAAAATATGCGGTATAAACCGTATGATTATTCTGGTCCGGCTTCGCATGGATAAGGAATTTATACGTATTGCCGGGCTTCCAGTTGTACACCAAATAGCTTTGACCGCCCGAACCTTCATCGCCAAATTCGCCGGCGTGCACATTGGCGCCCTTTTTCAGCATAATTATTTTCTGATCACCCGGTATTTGTTTGGGGTCATCGGTTTTAAATGGACTCCAGACTGAAAACAAGATACGCCTTTCGGCAGATGAGTTAACCTGCATTCCAAAATACCCCTCTGCAAAACCATCCGCCATAAAATATGACCCTGTAACGTCATTTCCTTTCGGTACCGTAACCTCATTATAAAACCATTCAGCATGTAGATTGTCCGGAACCAAATACCCCAAATGCACTGACGGCCCCCTGCGCCCCCAATAAAAAAAGTTGCCTTCATTGTTTTTCACGAAAGCGGTGCCGCTATTAATAGCTGATCCCGCCAATTTTATACTGTTAGTAGCAGCGAAGGTATAACCGGATTTGGCGATACCCTTTATTTGAATGGGTAAATAACCGGTATCGGTCACCGTCCATTCACCTACAAATTGATATTTTTGAACAAAGCCCGTTGGTGAAACCAGTTTAGTTGTCTTTAATGCTGTAATCGCGATCGTGCTTTTGCCTGGGAAGATAGAAGGGCTTATCCACAGTTTGAAATTTCCTTTTTTTGTTAAACGAACATAGGTGGTGAATTTAACATCCCGGTCAGTCCAGTTGGCAATGCCCGTATTGGTGATATAGCCGCCAGATGTATCCCGCCCCGTCCGCCAGGCGTTTCCGCCTAATGGAATAAATACCGTGTCGGCATTATGTGCCGAAAGTTTGACTATAGGATGATTAGTGCTAAAACCCCTGAACAAAAAACTTACCAGCGTAAAAGTGAGGATGGTTAATTTCATTATTATTCAATTTGACTTATTTTTTAATTATTGCAATAGCCGGATTTTGTACCCCCGTCCCGACGATTTCTTGTACGCGCACTACGTCTTTTTATATTTGTTCCAGGTACTTAAAATGGTATTTGTCAATACATCCTTTTTTTCTTCCAGCTTGTTAACCAACGCAAACTGCGCCCTTGTTCGTTGTAGATTATGTTCGGGAGAATGAATTTTAAAATATTTATCTCCATCTAAATAGTCGGTTAAAAACCGGACCCCTTGCATGTAGGGTAACAGCAAGGCCCCCTCTATCAACGAGTTCACTTCGGGATCGGTTAAAAAGTCAACCGCTTGTTGCAGATAGCCTTTCACATAAGCCGTAAACAATGCCATGTTGAGGCTTATTCTTTCCAGGTTGGGCTCATCTTCAGGCGCGGTATTGATGATAGTGCGTACAGCGTCGCCAAAGTCATACGCGACATATCCCGGCATTACCGTATCCAGGTCTATCACGCATTGGGCATGATCACTTTCATCCAACAGTACATTGTTGAATTTGGTGTCATTGTGGATGATTCGTTTCGGTAATATGCCGGCCCGGCCTAACGATAAAATACGGCTCATTAACTCCCTGCGGCGGTTTACAAACTCCATTTCGTCATCAACCGAGCCAACTCTCTTTGCCGCATCTGCCGCGATCGCTTTATCGAGGTTTGACAGACGGTGCTCGATATTATGGAAGTTGGGAATGGTATCAACAATCAAGTCGGGATCCATATCTGATAATAAAGCCTGGAAGCGGCCAAATGCTTTTCCACCTTCAAAGGCTTGTGTTTCGGTTGCTACCTGGTCATAACTTTTGGTGTTGTTCAAAAAATGAAAAACCCGCCAGTAGTTGCCATTGTCATCTTCAATATAATATCCGTTATTGTTATTCTCAACTAACAAAAGCACTTCCCGTTCGGGGTTTGAACCGGGTATGTTTGTTAGTTTTCCTTTTAAGTGCCGGGTAACATTTGCAATGTTATCCATTAAACCTTGTATGTCTTTAAATACAAAGTGATTGATCCTTTGTAGCAGATAGGTGTTGCCGGTATCGCTAATTGCCCGAAAGGAGTCATTAATATGACCGGAGCCGAATGGTTGCACGGATGTTATTTTCCCGGTGACCTTAAATTTCGAAAGAATATTGTCAAAATCAGTTCCAGTTAGCATAACTGTAATCTGCATATTGCGGATATTATTTATTTAATTTATCCACCCTGTCATAAAATTCATTTTGCAGCTGTAATGTTTTTGTATCGGCCTTTACAACTTTGAGGGCTTTGATGAATGAGGCTATTTCGTGGTCGGTAATAAATTTACCAAACTCGGTAGTTGCCTTATCCCCTTCGCCGGCATAATGGTTGGGGTACGATGAATACCACCAAATGGGTGTGTACAGACCGGGCGTTTCGGAGCGCATTTGATTGGCGCCGCTTTGATCGGTTGCTCGGCCCATCCGCATCAGGTCGGGCCGGTAGTATAATAATGTCGACGTTTCGCTTTCACCTGCATGCTGATCAGTAGCAAGCGGCGATTTATGCATCTTCCGGAATTCTTTTACATATTCCGCGTCGGTTTCGGGTCGATAGAGGTAAACGGCATAATTATGCCGTTTACTTAAAAGCGATTGCATAAAGAACTCCAGGAATTCGGGATTGCCTCCGTGGCCGTTCAGGATGATTATCTTATCAAAACCATTACGTGCTATCTCATCACAGGTAGCCTCAAGCAAATCCCATATCAGTTTACTGGGCAGGGCGAATGTGCCCGGTTGATGCCTGGCCTCGTTGATCTGCCCGTAAAAGTAATCAGGGAAGACAACCGCGTATTCAGATTTTACCGCGTGGGCCGCCCATTCGCGAACGTGGATCAGGTCGGTACCTATTGGCGAATGCGGCCCGTGCTTCTCCAATATCCCGATAGGCAGAATACAGGTTTTTGAAGATTTTTCTAAGGCTTTAGGGAAGTCGCCCGCTACCAGCTCGTCCCAGCGGGCTGGTATATCCTGGGCAAAAGTATAGCCCGAAAACAATAAGGCTATAAGGATTAATAAAAATGGTTTCATATCAGTTAAAATTGGTGATTGAAATGCGTTTTAATTTTATAATGAAAATATAAAAGCCGGAACGTTCATTTCTCTAAAATAAAAGTTATGTTGGTCCAGTTTGCGGATGTGGAATTGTGAATTGTTTCTTTTATTAACCAGCCTTCATCCAGGTATTTATTCACGAAACTTATTTCATATGCCGAGTGGCGGTTTGTAACGGCCTGCTCATAAACATTAATGTTTACTGTAATTACTTTTTGTGCCATGCTATTTTTAGGTTAAACCAAAGATATATACAAAAATCACACATTATGGTCTATATTCGGTTATAAGTTCTCAATGCATTTTCATTGTCCCTATCAACCTATTATGAAGCTAATTACTTTTCTTTTATTGCTTTTAAACCTTGCAGCCCTTGGCCAGCAAAAAATCACGTGGCCAAAAAACAAAAAGGCTGTTATCGTGCTGACTTATGATGACGCCCTTGCGTCACAACTTGATATAGCTATCCCTCAATTGGATGCGGCGCATTTAAAAGCAACTTTTTTTTTAACCGGCTATATTACAGATAAAACTATCCCCAGGTGGCGCGCAGCAGGCGCTAAAGGTTACGAACTCGCAAATCATACGCTTTACCATCCATGCCTGGGTAAAGAAATTAAAGGCAGCAGCCCTGAAAACCTGTCGGAAAATTATACCATTCCGGCAATCATCCGCGAGATACGGATGATGAATAATTTTTTATTTGCTGTTGGTGGCAAAGTCAACCGCACATACGCTTATCCCTGTACTGAAACCAAGGTGGGCGGTGTTAGTTATGTCGATTCGCTGAGAAGGACAGGGCTTATTCAATATGCCCGTATTGGCGGCGATGACCGGGACATGATAACAGACTTTTCTAAACTCGACCCGCTACTGGTGCCATCCTGGGGCGTGAAGGAAAATACACCCGGAGTTAAACTAATCGACTTTGTAAAAAAGGTTGAAAAAAGCGGCGGAATGGGTATTTTTATGTTCCATGGCATTGGGGGCGATTATTTAACAACATCCGCCGAAGCGCATAAAGAATTGGTTATGTACCTGCAGCAACACAGAAACGACATCCTGGTTATGACTTTTGAACAGGCCATGGATTATGTTACACAAGCAAATAAGATGATAGCGGCAACGAATAAAGGCCGCTAATCAACGGCCCTTATTTTAAAAATAATATAATATTATACATTTTCCATCCCATACTGCTTCAATATATCCGGGGGTACGCCTGTCCATTTGTTGGGCACATTACCAAGATAACCCAGATCCTCAATTCCCATTTTGGTGGTAAAAAAGCCTGTGGCGGTAAGGTCACGCATGCGGTTAAAGAAAGCCACGCCCTGGTGCATCTCGGGTTTGGCTTTTTTAGGATACGCTATTTCCGTAACCATTTCGATCTGCTGGCCATGACTGGCATCTGCAAACGTTTTGTTATACCGGGTTAAACATTGCATATCGAGCCAGCGCAGGCCGCCGCGCATGGGCACCTGGTGACGCGGCATATCTTTTACTATAAACTCAATAAAATCAGGAACCTTAGCATCCGAGGCACTACCCGACCGCGCATCTTTCGGTATGATAATGTCGGCCAGCACGGTAATGGCAGCCATTTCATGTGCTGTAAAAAACTTATCTGCATTCAGCTTTTTATTGCGTTCAATTTCTTCGGGCAACCGTCCGGCTTCTGGTGCACCGGTGGCAGCGCTGTTATCTTCTGCCTTTTTTTCGCCCGGTTTGCATGCGTCAAGTAATAATGTAGTTGACAGGGTACCAAGGCCTATTGCTTTGAGGGATTCGCGTCTGTTCATGTATCTTAAATCAAATAGCAATTAAACATTCAATTTTTTTCGCTGGTCAAGGATATATTCCGCCGTACGCATTGACAAGGCAAGAATAGTCCAGGTAGCGTTTTTATCGCCCTGTTGCACAAATGGCGCTGCATCAACCACAAATAAATTTTTGCAGTCGTGCGCCTGGCACCATTTGTTTAAAGCCGACTTTTTAGGGTCATCGCCCATGCGCACGGTACCTACTTCATGGATGATCCGTCCCGGGGCTTCAAGGCCATAATTGGTTTCGGGGCCTTGGGGCGGGCCATAAATAGCTCCCATTTCGTGCATGATCGACTGGAAGGTATCCTGCATGTGTTTGGCCTGCTTGATCTCGGCATCGCTCCATTTATAGTGAAAACGTAACACGGGTATACCATATTTATCAACCACGTCAGGGTCTATCTCGCAATAATTGTCGGCTCGTGCTAACGCTGTTCCACGTCCGGCCATGCCGAACCCGGTTCCGTAAAATCGCCGGTAATCATCTTTCAACGAAGCGCCAAAACCGCCGGCTTCTTTCATCTTGCCATCACGTCCGGGTATCACGCCATTCATATCCTGCATGCCGCCGCCAAACCCATAGCCTGGCATTTCAAGACCACCGCCGTATTCAATATGATAGCCACGCGGAAAATCGAGTTTTTTGTTATCCAGCAGCCAGGGCGAATAAATGTGTATACTACCTGTGCCGTCTTCATTGTACCGTTTGCGGTCAACCAGTTGCGGCAGCCATCCGCCGGCGCTTGAACCGGTAGAATCATGCAGGTATTTACCAACTATACCACTGCTGTTGGCAAGGCCGTTGGGATGTTTGGACGATTTTGAATTCAGCAGCAACCTGGCCGACTCACACGCACTGGCACCTAATATTACCTGCTTAGCGCTGACCTGGTATTCCTGCATATCCTCTTTATTAATATAGGATACGCCCGTTGCCAATCCATTCTGGTCAGTCAGTACTTCGCGTACCATGGCGTTGGCTATCACTTTTAGGTTGCCTGTTTTTATAGCCGGGATAACCAGACATGACGAGGCGGAAAAATCGCCGTATACTTTACAGCTGCGGTTACATTGCCCGCAAAAGAAACAAGCGCCCCTATCCTTATTACCTGGCAGTGCTTCTGTTAAGACTGAACCGCGGCCCGGGAGCACACGTACACCTGCCTTTTCGGCACCTTTTTTAATATAAAGCTCGTTCAACCGTGGCTTAGGCGGAGGAAGAAATATTCCGTCGGGCTCGTTTTCTAATCCTTCAACCGTGCCATAAACGCCTATCAGGCGGTCAACCCTGTCATAAAATGGTTTAACCTCGTCGTAGGTTATCGGCCAGTCGTCTGTTAAGCCGTCTAAATGGTGGCTTTTAAAATCATTTGGTCCCATGCGCAGGGATATGCGTCCCCAGTGGTTGGTACGACCGCCCAGCATCCGCGAGCGGAACCAGTAAAATTCTGTTTTATCTTTAGTAGTGTACGGTTCGCCGTCGAGGTTCCATCCGCCGAAAGCGCCGTCAAAATCGCCAAAATTCCGCGAAGGCGTGCTTGCGCCCCGGCGTGCCGATTCCCAGGGCCATTTCAGTTGCATGGAATCCTTTGCCGGGTCAAAAAAAGGCCCGGCCTCCAGCATTAATACTTTTAATCCGGCATGAGCTAATACATAACCGGCCATACCGCCGCCGGCCCCGGATCCAACAATTACTGCATCGTAAACAGTTGATGATTTTTTGATTTGTAAATCGTCCATTTTGTTAAGTCGAAAGTCCTGAGTCTTAAGTCAATTTCCTGGTTCTTGCTCAGGGCTTCGGACTCAAGAGGTCGGACTAATTAAAGTTCTTTTATTTTAATATCCTTGAATGATACAACAGCGCCATGATCCTGTAAAGCAATATGTCCTTTCGGATAAGCAGCGAAGCCTTTCCAATTTTTAAATTTACTTTTGCTTAGCATTTCCTTCCAGTCGGCGCTGCCTATTTCGGTATCGATCACCTTATCGCCGTTAAGCCAAAAAGTAAGGTGTCCGTTTAGTTTTCGTATTTTTACTTTGTTCCATTCGCCGGCAGGTTTGGCGGGATGCGAAGGCGCACGCATATCATATAATGAGCCGGCACGGTGGGTTGCTAATTTGTTGTCACCCGCTTTTACATCGTCCAATACCTGCATTTCGATGCCTGTAAGATATGTTTCGTTCAAAGCCGGATCTTCATGAACGCCTATAATAATGCCGCTGTTACCACCCTCGGCAATTTTCCACTTTACTGAAAGTTCATAATTTTCATATTCATCGTTAGTTACCAAATCGCCCTGATCCGGCGCCTTTGGATCTAACTGCAACGCTCCGTCAACAACTTTCCAGGCGCCCGGTCCGGTTTTGAGGTAACTGTGCCAACCATTAGTGGTTTTACCATCAAACAGGGTTTTGGTTTGGGCTAAAAGTGAAAGATGGAAGACTGTAAGCACAAAAAGGAGCAATAATGGTTTTTTCATTTCAGATGAATTACGTTAGTACGAGTTGAGGGTCAATTATGGTGAGTAAAAGTAGTATAATTTTTGGCTGGAATAAAAATGCTCAAGGTAATTTTTTTGAAACAAATGCCCTTGCGGCATAAAACAAAAATTTAAAACAATTAATGATAATTATTTTTCAAAGCGCTGTGTTTTATTTTTAATTCTATTGTATATTTGAGTAAGGCCGTTCACCTATGATATTCAGCGAATTATGAAAAAGGTTTCAAATATTCTGACCCGGAAAGGAAGCAGTGTTATCGCCATTGACGGCAGCACCACTGTTTTAGATGCATTAAGGCTAATGTCTGACAAAAACATCGGCTCGGTTGTTATTACCGAAGGCGGCGAATATGCCGGACTTTTAACAGAACGTGATTATGCCCGTAAAGTGATACTACAGGGAAAATCATCCCTTGAAACGCAGGTGCGGGAAATTATGAGCACCGGTCTTCCGCGTGTACTGCCCGATAATTCGGTTGAAACGTGCATGCATATTATGAGTGAAAGTAATCTCCGCTACCTGCCGGTGTTCCAGGCCGATAATCTTTGCGGTATTATCTCTATCAGCGATGTGGTTACCGAAACGATATTGTCGCACGAAGAAACTATTGAGCATTTAAAAAGCTATATACAATCTTAATAACCGATCTTCTTTCTTCAATAGGAGGCAACACGTCGAATTTCCCTGAGAAAGCAACTGTTTCAGGGGAAAATAAGTATATAGAATTGCAGGAAAAGGATTTTTAACCTGCCGTTGCCTTATCAACTCAATGTTAGCAGAAATAATTGAAACAGAATATCAACTGGATGCCCTGCTTCCGCAGCAAAGGTTAGAAACATCGCCGCCGGCTGAGTTGCTTAATGTCGCCATTGAGTGGTCGCGGGCGGTTTGGCGAGCCGCTGAACAGGCCGGGCCAATGTCATTATCTGATGAGGAAATATGCGTGGGGCTTAACTTTTCGCAGCGCCCGGTTTTTGTCTGCGGTGTTCACCGCAGCGGCACTACCTTGTTAAGAAACCTTTTAGATGGCCACCCCGACCTGGTGGTGCTCCCTTCAGAAGGCACCTACTATACCAACCTCGAATTTAAATTGCACAATCTTACTGAAAAAGAAAGGCCTGAATTTTTAGGAACCGAATGGCTGCGCAGGCTGGCTAATCCCATCAATCAGCCGCCCTATTGGCTATTGGGCCGCAGTCTGGATTCAGGCTCCCCTTATGTCAGTTTCGCGCGCTATTTTATTGCCTGGCAGCATGTGGTCGATACCAATGAAAGTGCACATAGTTTGCATACAGCGGTTATACTTGCGTATGCCTCATGTACCGGCAAACTTAATGCAAAGCTATGGGTTGATAAAACGCCAACCAATGAGCGTTTTTTAACCCGTATTTGGCAGGAGATGCCTGACGCCAAAATTATACATATCATCCGTGAGCCCGTTGCTACAATTACTTCCCGCAAAAAAATGGAGCCGTTACTTAATTTCCGCCGGGCGCTTCTTGATTTAAAGATGTCGTATACGGTCGCCTTTGAACAATCGCAATTGAGTGATCCCGGTTACTTACTTATACGCTACGAAGATCTTTGTGAAAACCCGCAAAGCGTTATTAAAAGCCTGGGATCATTTCTTGATATTAAAGTTACTGATTTGCTTAAACAGCCTACCGTTGCCGGCATCCCGGTTAGCGCCAATAGCATTTTTGCTGACAAAGATACTTCAGGGCAAATTCTTAAACCATACCAACATCAACAGGATAAAATATTAAGCAAAACAGACCAAGAACTTTTAGCCGCGCATGTCGGTTCGTTTGCTAATAAACTTCATTATCATATCACCGAGGTGGGTTTTATACGCAAACTTTTTATTTGGTTTAGGTACCGGCTTTGAACCCATTGGCGGTTAAATCTAGATTTCCTTCTATTGCACACTTATCAGCTTTGCGTCGTTATTCTCTTCCAGCCACCCGATGGGCACGATACTTTTTTCGTCAATTCCGTGCATTCTTAAAACTTCTTCCACAGCTGAAATACCCGAAGGGTCGACCGCGATCAATAATCCCCCGCTGGTTTGGGGATCGGCTAAAATATATTTTTGCCGTTCGGAAACCGGGGCGATTTTATGACCGTAGCTGACCCAGTTGCGTTCCGTGCCTCCCGGGATACAACCCATATCGAGATATTCATCAACCGATTCAATTTTTGAAACTTTATCGAACTCTATAACGGCCCGCAGGCCGCTGCCCTCGCACATTTCAGAAAGGTGGCCCAGCAGGCCAAAGCCTGTAACATCGGTCATAGCCTTTACCCCGGGCACACGGCCCAATGCTTCGCCCGCTTTATTGAGGCTGCTCATGCTTTGCAGCGCCATTTTGGCATGTTCAGGTTTCAAAAGGCCCCGTTTTTGGGCAGTGCTTAATATGCCCACGCCTAACGCTTTGGTAAGATAGAGCCGGCAGCCGGCAGTAGCGGTGGAATTTTGTTTGAGACTTTTTATGTCAACAATTCCATTAACGGCGAGCCCGAAAACTGGCTCGGGGCAATCAATGCTATGGCCGCCGGCTAAAGTAATGCCTGCTTCCGCACAGATGGCCCGCGCGCCTTCCAGTACTTTTTGCGCGGCTTCGGCGGGAATTTTATCAATTGGCCAGCCCAATATCGCGATAGCCAAAACTGGTTTCCCACCCATGGCATACACATCACTGATAGCGTTTGCCGAGGCAATACGCCCAAAATCAAACGCATCATCCACTATCGGCATAAAAAAGTCTGTTGTCGAAATGAGTGCCGTACCGTTGCCGAGGTCAAATACAGCAGCATCGTCGCGGGTATCATTACCCACCAGCAAACGTGTGTCCGGCACCTGTTTTATCGGGCTATGAAGAATTGTATCTAAAATTGCCGGGCTTATTTTGCAGCCGCAGCCTGCACCATGCGAATATTGTGTGAGTTTAATATTTTCTGTATCCATTTAATTTTAGGCCACCAGTTCCCCGGTGGCTAATTTATTTTGCTTCGCTATGACAAGTTTTGCGTTTGTTTCAGCGCCGGTGCCGGCGCATTCAATTTCTGTTATGTTTCCCGGTTTGCGTTTGCTTAGGCCATTGCGGTAGGCTTTATCATAATAAACCAAAACTATCCGGATAAAATCAGCTATACGGCCCTCGTCTATCGCTGTTACCGCGTTTTTTGTTTGCTCCGGTCCCAGGCGCTTCCATATTTTTTCGGTGCAGGTTTTTAAAAAATCTTTATCAAGTGCGCCATATTCATCCACTAAAAAATTAACCCGTTTTTCCAATGGCACCTTTAGCTCCATAACAACGGCATCGCGCATCTGGTGAAACAATCCATTAGGAATATAACGTTTGCCTATGGTGACACTTTCATCTTCTATCCAAACCGGTTTGCCGGTATTCAAAGCGTTTAGCTGCGTTGCCAGGGTATTTTCAAATTGTTCCTGTGTGGGCTGAATCATCGCATTCATTGATCCAAATGCTGAGCCCTGGTGGTGGGCAATATCTTCCAGATCGACAACCTGTTCGCCTTTGTGTTTTAATTCGAGCAATACCTTTGTTTTACCCGACCCGGTTAAGCCGCCCAGAATATGAATATTTAACTTTTCGACGAATTTATCCAATACCCAGCGCCGGTATTTTTTGTATCCGCCTTCGAGTAAATAAACATCAAAACCATATAAATTCAACGCCCATGCCATGGCGCCGCTGCGCATGCCGCCGCGCCAGCAATGAACCGCGACTTTTTTATCCGGGCCAATTTCCAGCGCTTGTTTTATATAACCCGACCATTTCGGGCCAACCAAATCAAACCCTAGTAATATGGCCTGTTCGCGTCCGGCTTGCTTGTAGGTTGTACCTACCTGCGCCCGCTCTTCGTTACTAAAAAGAGGTATATTATATGCCCCGCAAATATGCCCCTGCTCAAATTCTGCAGATGTACGCACATCAATAACCGGAATAGTTTTATCCAGGTTAACGAAGCTACCTATATCGAGGGTTTGAATCATTTAACCGCAAGTTTTGCTATTAAATAATTGTCCCGCTTGGTATAACCGCGCGTTTTTTAATGATCACGATACCGTCCTGAACAGTATAGGTGCCATAATCACCATTTTCCAGCTTTTCGCCGCAGTTTATCTGCACATCATCACCTATATAGGTGTTTTTATCGATGATAGCATTTTTGATATGGCACCTGTCGCCGATACCCATAATCGGCGATTTGCTGAGGTGCGATTCCTGTATCTGCACCAGCGTTTGATAATTGTCCGATCCCATTACATAACAGTTTTCGATAATGGTGCCGAATCCTACGCGGGTACGGATACCGATGATGGAGCGACTGATGTGACTTGCGTTAATGATACAACCATCGGCGATGATGGCCTTATCAACCTGCGTACCCGACATTTTTGAAGGCGGGAGCATGCGTGCCCGGGTATAAATAAAGTTCTCGTCAAAAAGGTTAAATTGGGGTATGTCATCGGTAAGGCCCAGGTTTGCTTCAAAAAATGAAGGAATGGTTCCGATATCTGTCCAATAACCTTCGTACTGGTAGCTTATTACTTTATGTTCGGTGATGGACTGCGGTATTATTTCCTTGCCAAAATCGGTACGTTCGTTTCCCTGCAAAAGTTCGTACAGCAGCTTGCGGTTAAAGATATAAATACCCATCGAGGCAAGATATATACGCCCTTCGGCCTTCATTTGCATGCTCACATCCGATACCCAATTTTCAAACCCGCTTTTCGGCTTTTCAACAAACGAGGTAATAACGCTGTCGTTATCGGTTTTTAATATACCAAAGCCGGGTACATCGTTGACATGCACGGGGATAGTGGCGATAGATATTTCGGCATTTTTTTTAATATGCTGTTCGATCATCGATTCAAAATCCATTTGGTAAAGCTGGTCGCCCGAAAGAATGAGCACATAATCAAACTCGTGTACAGCCAGGTGGTGCAGGCTCTGCCTTACCGCGTCGGCAGTTCCCTGGAACCAGGCAACGCTCGACGGCGTTTGCTCGGCCGCCAGTATATCCACAAATGCTTCGCTGAAGCTGCTGAAATGATAGGTGTTTTTTATATGCTTATTGAGCGACGCCGAGTTAAATTGCGTGAGCACATATATCCGGTCGATGCCCGAATGCAGGCAATTCGAGATAGGAATATCAACCAGCCGGTATTTACCCGCTATAGGTACCGCCGGTTTTGAGCGTGTTGCGGTTAACGGAGATAACCGGCTTCCCTGGCCGCCGCCAAGTACGATGCAAATTACTTTTGAGGTCATATTACAGGATTTAAACTTTTATACAGATCAATATAGGCTTTAGCCGAACGGGCCCACGAAAAATCGAGCGCCATCATAAACTTACGCAAAGTTTGCAGGTGTTTGGTATTATTGTAAAGAATTACTGCACGGCTAATGGCATGGCAAATATCCTCCACATCGGCGTTGTTAAACCTGATACCATACCCGCCCTCCTCGCCAAAATCAATTACTGAATCTTTGAGGCCGCCGGTGCTTCTTACTATGGGCAGCGTTCCATAGCGTAAGGCATATAACTGATTCAAGCCGCAAGGCTCAACACGGGACGGCATCAGGAGAAAATCGGACCCGGCGTAGATCAAATGCGCCAGTACCTCGTCATAGCCGATAAAAACAGCGCAGCTTTCAGGATAAAACGCCTTTAAATCGAGCAACTCTTTTTCGGTTTCCTTATCGCCCGCGCCTAATACCAAAAAATTAAACCCGCCTGGATGCTCATTAAAACTTTCTTCCATGGCAGTGGCCAGCAGGTCGGCGCCTTTTTCAACTACCAGCCGACCGATGAATGAAATAAGCGGCTTATCGGGCGACAGGTCGAAACGCTTGCATAAAGCTGCCTTATTGGCCTGTTTTCCTTTGGTAATTTGTGTTTTGGATATCTTATTGGCAAGCATCGGGTCGGTAGCTGGATTCCATACATCGGTGTCGATCCCGTTAAGGATGCCCACGCCTTTTTCATGTTCCATATAAAATAGGTATTCAAGCCCGTTCGACTGAATCGTAAGTTCGTGCAAATAAGTGGGCGAAACGGTGGTATAACGCCAGCAGCATTTTACAGCGCTTGCCAGTGGATTGATGCCGCCAGCCCAATCGAGCAGGCCGGTTTGTGTCAGATCGATCTCCGGCAGGTACGATAGCCTGTCCCAGCCAAACGCGCCGTGGTACTGCCCGTTATGAATGGTAAAAACGGTGGCCGTATTGGCAAGCCGGACATACAGCCTGGAATGGTAAAGTAAAAATGGTATGAGCCCTGAATGATGATCGTGGCAATGGATCAGGTCGGGCGATTGCTGCGAATAGTTGATCCAGTCTAAAAAAGCAAGTTGGAAAGCGACGAATTGTTCGGTTTCATCCGGGTAGCTGTAAACTTCTTCGCGATCGAGCAAGCCGGGTATCTTAACCAGAAAAAGCTCAAAGCCCAACTTGTCGGTTGTTTCCTTTAATATTTCGAAATACAGCCTGCGAATGCCAAGCAGCGTCGACCCCCGGAAAACGGTTTCAAACTCATTTTCCTGTGTAAATTTACGGTCGTAAAACGGCATAACCACAGCCGCCTGCAGCCCTGCCAAATTTTGATATTTGGGCAACGCGCCAACAACATCGGCCAGCCCTCCCACTTTTGCTACAGGATAACACTCGGCACTCAGATGAAAAATTTTCATTTAGGTTTATGAATGGTTTAAGGTACTAAACATTTAACTAAATGAACAAGCACATTATTTAAAAAATGTGTGGCGAATCATAAAATAATTTAATAAAAAATGCCGATAGGTTGTTATATCGGCATTTTTACTGTTCAGCGTGTAATTCGCGGTCAGCTTGTTTTATTTTTTTCCATCCACAACGGGGCGGGTATTTGCGTTCACCAAATCCCAGGCCGTGTAAAATACCAGCTGGGCGCGTTTTGCCAGCAGCGGAAAATTGATCTTGCTCACCTCGTCGCCAACCCCGTGATAGTCGGGATGTACGCCGTTGAAATAAAATATGATGGGCACACCGTACCTTGCGAAATTGTAATGATCGGAACGGTAATAAAAGCGGTTAGGATCATTCGGGTCATCGTATTTATAGTCGAGGTCGAGCTTCGTATACGTGTTATTGGCCTTTTCATTTGCCTTATGTAAATCGGTACTCAGCATCGATGAGCCTATAACGTATACGTAATTAGCCGAATCGGGCTTGCCCTTGTATTCGTCCCCAATCCGGCCTATCATATCGATATTCAGGTCGGTAATAGTGTTAGCCAGCGGGATAACCGGGTGATCGGTATAATACTCAGAACCCAGCAAACCTTTTTCTTCGCCCACATTACCTAAAAACAGGATACTGCGGCGCGGGCCATGTCCATCTTTTTTAGCCTGTGTAAAAGCTTTCGCGATCTCCAGGATGCCTGTGGTGCCCGAGCCATCGTCATCAGCGCCGTTATTAACACGATCGCCCCTGGTGCCTTCGGGGAGTAGACCGATATGGTCGTAATGCGCCGAAATAACCAGCACTTCGTCTTTCAGCGCTGGGTCAGATCCGGGTAAAAAGCCTAAAACGTCAACAGCTTTCACTTCCTTGCTTTCAGCAACATATGAAGTTGAAACATCAGCTTTAATAACCTGGGGTTTCGGTTCGCCAGATTCATCGATCGTGCTTTTCAATTGCGCGTAGGTTTTACCTGCATTTTTTAATATAGCATCAGCTACTTCAGGCTTGATATTATATACAACAGCCGGAATGCGACCGGTACGTTCTTTCTTTATGGCAATGCGGCCCGCCCCGATGGCCCCACCGAAGCGTTTTAATGTAGCGGCAACATTTGATCCCACGGCTAAAATAAGCGCCGGGTTTTTACTTTGGATAAATTGTATACGCTTGGTGCGGTTGGTGGTCCAATCCGAGCGCGTGGCGGTACCTGATACTTTCGATACGCCATTGGTAAATGGCTCCGCGTCAGTGATAAACAATACCACTTTGCCAGTGATATCCATATCTTTCAGATCATTATAATTATCGGCACCTATGCCATAACCGATAAATACGATCTCATTCGCGTTGATTGTTCCACTGGCAAGTCCTGTTCCATAAAAGTCTTTTCCGCTGGTAAAGGGTGTGCCATTCACAGTAAATGAATTTATCTTGAATGCATTTTCAACCAATGGCACGTCAAAAAAATACGAGCCGTTCACGGGCGGCTGAAGCCCTAATCTTTTAAATTCATCCGCAATGTAACGGGCTGCTTTATCGGCGCCGGGCTTGCCGGTTTCGCGGCCTTCAAATTCATCTGAGGCAAGGATACCCAAATGTTTCTGTGCGAGTTCGGGTGTAATGGCCTGCGCGTATTTCATTGCCGTACGGTCTTGTGCGTAAGTGCCGGTTAGTAGTCCCGCTAAAGCGAGTGATAAAATTGTCTTTTTCATATTTTGGTCATTAGTCATTGTCATTGGGGTGGTTTTACCTTTCGCCTTTCACCTCTCGCTCAGCAGGCTATCTTATTAACCCGGTTGGCATGGCGGCCGCCTTCAAATTCGGTGCTTAAAAATGCCTGTACAATTTTCTTTGCTTCATCGATCGAGATAAAACGAGCAGGGATACATAAAATATTGGCGTTATTATGACTGCGGGCTAGCGTTGCTAATTCCTCGTTCCAGCAAATGGCCGCACGAATGCCCTGGTGCTTGTTGGCGGTAATTGCAACGCCATTCGCGCTTCCGCAAATGAGGATGCCGAAGTCAAATTCGCCATTTTCAACAGCCGAAGCTACGGGATGGGCAAAATCGGGATAATCAACCGAGGCCGAAGAGTAGGTGCCAAAATCCTTCAGCTCTTTTAAATCCAGACTATCGGCAATTTGCTGCTTATACTCAAATCCCGCATGGTCTGCGCCGATAGCGATCTTTAACCCGTTATTCATCTCTTTAATTTGAAAATTTATTGATTTGAAAATTTGAAGATAGGGATTTCGATTAAAAGAAACACAAAAATACCAGCCACAATCAAAATATTACAAAAATAGCGACGGGCTTTAACTCGTCGCTATTAAGGCTGGTCAATTCATTTTCAAATTAACCAATTTTTCAAATCTTCAAATTACCTCACCGTCAACTCGTCATTTTCCCTTTTCTTCTTTCTGCGCTGCACGAAGGCCGACACCCATATACTGCACTCGTACAATAAGAATAAAGGCGCAGCCACAACCAGCATGGTAAGCGCATCGGGAGAAGGCGTTATAATTGCAGCCAATACCAGGATAAGAATGGTAGCGTAACGGCGCTTTTCGCGCATAAATTTTGGCGTAAGAATATCCAGGCTCGACAGGATATAAACCACGATCGGCAATTGAAAAACGATTCCTGCAACCAGCGTCAGCATGGTTTCGGATGATATAAACGAGTCGATGCTGAACATGTTTTTTATAGTGTCGCTTATGGTATAATTGACAAAAAACCTAATGGATAAAGGCGTCACTACGTAATACCCAAAAAGTACGCCGAGCATAAACAAAAAAGAACAATAAAATACAAAGCCGCTTGCCGCTTTGCGTTCTCTATCGTGAAGCGCCGGCCTTATAAAGCGCCATATCTCGTACAGCAAGTATGGGATGCCCAAAATGAGGCCGATCATTATCGATGAGCTGAATTGGAGGTTAAACTGGCCGGCAAGGTCAGTATTTATCAATTCAAAATTTATGCTCTTAACGCAAAACCCCTCGGGATCGAGGAAAGAGAATATTTTATGCAGCGAAACTCCGGCGCTGCACATCATCCGGTACGTCCAGAAATCGGTGCGCGTAGGAGCCAGAATAATATTGTAGAAAATTTTAGTGTAAAAAATAAAAGCAAGTATGGTGAATACCAAAATAGCGAGGGCGGCACGGATAATATGCCACCTTAATGCTTCCAGGTGCTGAAAAAAGGACATTTCGCCGCCCATTTTCTCGCCTTTTTCCTTTATTGAATCGGTTATCTTGCTAAATATGCTCATTGTTCAAAAACTCCCTCTGTACCGGCTGCCTGCAGATACGGTAACCGTATCAATCGTTTTACTTATTCGCTGTATTCGAAAGTTTCCATAAACTTCGTGGTAAAATTACCCGCGCGGAAGTTAGGGTCCTGCAATAATTTTAAGTGGAAAGGTATGGTGGTTTTCACCCCCTCGATCACAAACTCGCTTAAAGCACGCTCCATGGTGGCCAAAGCTTCATCGCGTGTTTGTGCCACACAGATAACCTTGGCTATCATTGAGTCGTAATTTGGCGGGATAACATAACCTGTGTAAACATGCGTATCAATACGTACGCCATGGCCGCCGGGGGAATGAAAGTTGGTGATCTTTCCCGGTGACGGGCGGAAATTATTAAAAGGGTCTTCGGCATTGATACGGCATTCGATGGCATGCAGCATTGGCTCGTAGTTCTTCCCCGATATCGGTATACCTGCGGCTACCTTTATTTGCTCTTTTATTAAATCGAAGTTGATCACTTCTTCGGTTACGGGATGCTCCACCTGTATCCGGGTATTCATCTCCATAAAGTAGAAGTTCCTGTTTTTGTCGACTAAAAACTCTACCGTTCCGGCACCTTCATATTTTACCGCTTTTGCACCTTTGATGGCGGCATCGCCCATTCTTTTACGCAGTTTTTCAGTCATAAAAGGCGATGGCGATTCTTCAACCAGTTTCTGGTGACGGCGCTGAATGGAGCAATCCCTTTCGGAGAGATGGCAGACCTTGCCATACTGATCACCTACAACCTGTATTTCAATGTGGCGCGGGTCTTCTACATATTTTTCGAGGTACATGCCGTCGTTGCCAAAGGCTGCGCCTGATTCGGCACGCGCGGAATCCCAGGCTGCTTCAAACTCAGCATCTTTCCAAACTACACGCATCCCACGGCCGCCACCACCGGCGGTAGCCTTTAAAATAACAGGATAGCCTATTTTTTTCGCGATGTCCGTCCCCTGCTTTACACTTTGCAGCAGGCCTTCGGAACCGGGAATGGTAGGCACACCCGCTTTTTTCATGGTTTCCTTAGCCGAAGCCTTGTCGCCCATCGCGTTGATCTGATCAGCCGTAGCACCAATAAACTTAATGCCATACTCGGCGCATATAGCCGAGAACTTAGCGTTTTCGGATAAAAACCCGTAACCCGGGTGTATGGCGTCGGCATTGGTCAACTCGGCAGCAGCTATGATATTCGGAATATTTAAGTAGGAATCGCGGCTGGGCGGGGGCCCGATGCAAACCGCCTCATCAGCAAACCGCACATGCAGGCTGTCGCGGTCGGCAGTGGAATATACAGCTATGGTTTTGATGCCCATTTCCTTACAGGTGCGAATAATTCGCAGGGCAATTTCACCACGATTAGCTATTAAAATTTTATTAAACATAGGTTAGTATTTTTGATTTCACCGATTATGGTTTGATTACACCGATTA
>JAQBOH010000010.1 GCA_028288125.1 Mucilaginibacter sp. | reverse complement strand
GAATCCATTGCCACATTAAACCTGGCGATCGAGCTGGGCATTAACTTTTGGGATACAGCCGACGTTTACGCCAATGGCCTAAACGAAGAGCTGGTTGCAAAAGTACTGGCGCCCAACCGCGATAAAGTATTCATCGCCACAAAATTCGGTTTCCGGCAAAAAGAAGATGGCGGCGCGTTTCCCGGCGCTTCCGGTTCTTACTTCGACGGTTCGCCGGCCTATCTTAAATCGGCCGTTGAAAAAAGCCTCAAACGGTTAAATATCGAAACCATCGACCTATACTATGCCCACCGTATCGACCCGAATGTGCCGGTTGAGGAAATGGTTGGCGCCATGGCTGAACTGGTAAAAGAAGGAAAGGTGCGTTATCTTGGTTTATCTGAAGCTTCGGCTGCATCTGTCCGCAAGGCGCATGCGGTTCATCCAATAGCCGCCCTGCAAAGCGAATACTCGCTGCTAACACGCGATGTAGAAAATGAAATACTCCCCGTATGCCGTGAGCTGGGCATATCATTGGTGCCATTCAGCCCGCTTTCGCGCGGATTGATCACCAATACGCTGAATGTTGACGAACTGGGCGACAATGATTTTCGCAAAACGCTTCCCCGGTTCAGTGATACTTATAAGGATAACAACCAACAGTTGGCCCATGCCTTCGCCCATTTAGCGGCGCAAAAGAATTGCACGCCGGCACAACTGGCCCTCGCATGGGTTTTGGCGCAAGGCGATGATATTATTCCCATTCCCGGAACAAAGAAGACAAAATACCTGCGAGAAAACGCGGCATCAGTTGATATTGGCCTCACAACGGAGGATAAGCAGGCTATTCAAAACATCCTGGATCAATACCCGAACACGGGTCTGCGTTACGGCGAAGGTGCTTTTAAACTGGTAAATAACTAAGTTTAAACTGGCAGTTTGCCATAATATAATACAATAACCAGGTAAGGGATAACAATGGCGAGGCCGATGACAAGCGGAACCCAGATCGGCCTCGCTTTGTATAATGTAGAATTGCCTATATACCTGTTCCAGAATAAGTTATCCATAATATAGGCGCCCGCTATACTGGTAATAAGCGAGAAAAATGGATCCATGTGGTAGCTTCTTGCAATTACTCCCTGTGCCATTGTAAAACCGAGGCCATACAATATCACCAAAATGGTACTGCCGCGGTTCTTGGTTTTACTGACATTGATGGCTAATAGTATCGACCCAAAAAACACGCTGAAGAGCACGGCAAAAGCGAATATTGCCCGTTTTGAAAAGAACGCCGGCGCATCCGGGTCCTCAACCATGTTGTTGTTCCAGCCAGTGTTGAATATACCGAATATCCCGGTTCCGGTTTCAGCAATTTCCCGACGGGCCTGCATGTCTTCGCTGATCACTTTCAGCTCCTCGTCCGAAAACACTACTCCGCGGTTCTGCAACTCAGTAACGGCGGCTTCCACTGATTCCGGGAGATATTTATCACGGTTATCAATGCAGCTATGCAATGCTTCGTCTGATTTTAATGCAGCGCGCAGGCTAAAGTTTTCATCCATGGTAAACAATAAACAGGTAATCGGGCGGCTAAAATAACTAAAATTACCCGGCCCGGTCTATTATACAACTATTTAATGCTTAGGTTTAGTATTTGTGAAAATTCTTTAAATATTTACAATATTTTTATCCGCATATGCCAAACCAAACCACAACCAACAGGATACGCTCAATAATAGGCGGCTCACTGGGCAACCTTGTTGAGTGGTACGATTGGTATGTGTACACCGCTTTTTCCATTTATTTTTCGGGGGCGTTTTTTCCTGCAGCCAATCAAATTGTCCAGCTATTAAATACAGCGGGCATTTTCGCCATCGGGTTTTTAATGCGGCCCATTGGCGGCTGGGTTATGGGCGCTTTCGCGGATAAAAAAGGCCGTAAAACGGCACTCACCTTCTCCGTGTTACTGATGAGCGTTGGGTCGCTTATTATCGCGGTAGTTCCAGGGTATAAGCAAATAGGCATCGCGGCGCCTATATTATTGGTGATTGCCCGGATCATACAGGGGCTTAGCGTTGGCGGCGAGTACGGCACCAGCGCCACCTACCTCAGCGAGGTTGCGACTAAGAAACATCGGGGCTTTTATTCCAGCTTTCAATACGTGACCCTGATCATGGGCCAGCTGCTTGCATTGGGCGTACTGGTTTTATTACAGCACTTTTTTTTAACAGACAAGCAATTACACCAATGGGGCTGGCGCATCCCGTTTGGCATTGGGGCGCTGCTGGCCGTTACAGCCATGTATTTAAGGCGCAGCCTGCAGGAGTCGGTTGTGTTGGATGATACAGCTAAAAGATCGTCCCGCGGCACACTTCACGCTTTAATGCAGCATCCAAAAGCTGTAATAATCGTTATTGGATTAACCATAGGCGGCACCGTCGCGTTTTATACCTTCACCACCTATATGCAGGAGTTCCTGGTAACCAGCGCAGGTTTCACCATAAACAGCGCCACCCTGGTATCCACGTTAACGCTCGTTTTTTTTATGCTGCTGCAGCCGCTTTTCGGACTGTTGTCTGATAAAATAGGCCGCAAACCCTTGTTGATCGGTTTCGGCATATTGGGCACGCTCACAACCGTCCCCATCATGACCGCCTTAACCCAAACCAAAGATTTCTGGATAGCATTTGCATTGATCATGTGCGCCCTTGTTATCGTTAGCGGGTATACTTCCATAAACGCGGTAGTGAAAGCTGAGCTGTTTCCTGCCAATGTCCGCGCGCTGGGAGTGGGGTTTCCGTATGCGATAGCCGTGTCCTTATTCGGCGGAACAGCCAAATACATCGCGCTGCAATTTAAAGATAAGGGCCACCAGGAATGGTTTTATTGGTACGTAACCATTTGTATCGCCCTATCGCTGATTCTTTATATCACCATGAATGATACCCGGAAGTATTCAAAGATCGAAGGTGAATAATTGTTTTATAGCCACTTAACGTCCTTTCCCCGGAGAGGATTTAGTGAGGCTCAACATTCAACCCAAAACACTATTTTTACGGCGCATGACGGACATTGACTTTCTTTCTCAGCAGGCGATCGAACTGCTAAAACAGCTGGTCGCCACGCCATCCTTTAGTAAAAAGGAGGAGGGGACGGCTGACCTTATAGAGCAGTTTTTAAAGGATAATGGCGTTGTAACTCATCGCAAGATCAACAATATATGGGCACGCAACGAGCAGTTCGATCCGTCAAAACCAACAATACTGCTCAATTCACACCACGATACCGTAAAGGCCAATTCGGGATATACACGGGACCCGTTTGATGCAAGAATAGAAGATGGTAAGCTATATGGCCTTGGCAGTAACGACGCTGGCGGATGTCTCGTATCTCTTATAGCGGTTTTCCTCTATTTTTACGGTAAAAAGGGTCTTAACTACAATCTATGCCTGGCTGCTACAGCCGAAGAAGAGATATCAGGTTTAAATGGTATCGAATTGATTTTATCCGATTTGGGCCGGCTTGATTTTGCCATTGTCGGCGAACCCACACAAATGCAATTGGCTATTGCCGAGCGCGGTTTAATGGTACTTGATTGTGTGGCGCGCGGCACATCCGGCCATGCCGCGCGAAACGAAGGTGAAAACGCCATTTATAAGGCGTTACCGGATATTGAATGGTTCCGCAATTTTAAATTTCCAATTGAATCTGAAGTTTTCGGCCCGGTGAAAATGTCGGTTACCATAATCAATGCGGGTTCGCAGCATAATGTAGTTCCGGCAACTTGTGCGTTTACGGTTGATGTACGCGTTACGGATGCCTACCGGAACGAGGAAGTTTTGGACATCATCCGCACACATGTGAGTTGCGATGTAAATCCCCGTTCAACACGCCTCAAGCCGTCGAAAATTGATAAAAATCACGCCATTGTCCAGGCCGGCATAGCTTTAGGCCGCACAACCTACGGCTCTCCAACAACCTCCGATCAGGCGTTATTGGATATCCCGTCACTCAAAATAGGCCCCGGCGATTCGGCAAGGTCGCATATGGCGGATGAGTTTATTTATGTGGAGGAGATCCGGGAAGGCATTGATCTATATATCCGGATGCTGGAAAAGATAGTATGATTTACGGATATTTATCACAAAAGCAGTAAGTTTGGAATCTCCGCGCGTCATTGCGAGGTACGAAGCAATCTTTACATAAGCAGGTCCCATGTGCAGGATCGGCCGTCTTAACCGCTCTGCAGAGCATAGAGATTGCTTCGTACCTCGCAATGACGCTTAGAAATTACTTTTTTTAAATGAGCAAGATCTGGCAAAAATCCGTCACCGTTAATGAACTGGTTGAAAACTTCACCGTTGGCCGCGACCGTGAGTTTGACTTACAAATGGCTGCGTTTGATGTGCTCGGCTCATTAGCGCATACCCAAATGTTAGCGAGTATCGGTTTAATGAGTACTGATGATTTGCAGCTGGTACAAAAAGAACTAAAAAGCATTTACCACGATATTGAAAACGGGAAGTTTGCAATTGCTCAGGAGATTGAAGACGTGCATTCACAGGTTGAATTGCTGCTTACCCAGCGTATTGGCGATGCCGGCAAAAAAATTCACAGCGGCCGCTCGCGGAATGACCAGGTTTTGGTTGATCTGAAACTGTTTTTCCGTCATGAACTACAGCAGGTGGTTGAAGAAACCGAAAAACTTTTCCGCCTGCTCATTGAACTGAGCAACAAACACAAGGATGTACTGCTGCCCGGCTATACCCATTTGCAGGTGGCTATGCCATCGTCATTTGGTTTGTGGTTTGGCGCTTATGCCGAAAGCTTAACTGATGACCTCGAAATGGTGCTGGCCGCTTATAAGATCACCAATAAAAACCCGTTAGGCTCGGCAGCGGGCTACGGCTCGTCATTCCCGCTCAATCGCACATTAACCACGGAGTTACTAGGTTTCGACAGTCTGAACTATAATGTTGTTTACGCGCAAATGGGCCGCGGAAAAACCGAAAGGGTTATAGCACAGGCGTTATCATCCATAGCGGCAACCCTGGCGAAAATGGCCATGGACCAGGCGCTTTACCTGAGCCAGAATTTCGCTTTTATAAGTTACCCGGATACGTTGACTACCGGCAGCAGCATTATGCCGCATAAAAAGAATCCGGATGTTTGGGAGATCATGCGCGGCAAATGCAACCGATTGCAGGCGCTTCCAAACGATGTAGCCATGATGACAGTAAACCTGCCTTCGGGGTATCACCGCGAATTGCAGCTATTAAAAGAACTGCTTTTCCCGGCCTTTACCGACCTTAAGGACTGTCTTCAAATGGCCACATTTATGCTGCGCAATATCGTGGTTAACGAAGACATTTTAAGCGATCCTAAATACGCCTACCTCTTTAGCGTCGAGGCGGTTAACAGCCAGGTATTGAGTGGCGTACCTTTCCGGGATGCTTACAAGCAGGTTGGATGGGCTATTGAAAAAGGCGAATTTAAACCCGACATGAAAGTTAACCATACCCACGAGGGCAGCATAGGCAATTTAGGAAATGATCAAATTGCCATCGCTATGGATAAGTTGCTAAAAAGCTTTGATTTTGAAAAGGCTGAAAAATCAATTAAAAACCTAATTTCTTAATCGGTGCAATCATACTATAATCGGTGCAATCATAAAAATGAACGGACAAAATAGGAGCGATATTTACCCCGGCCTCGAGGTTGATATTATACTTAAAAAAGACCAGCGGTCGGGAAAGTTAACGAGGGGGATAGTGAAAGATCTGCTAACGAGCTCATTCCATCATTCCCGTGGTATTAAAGTGCGTTTGGAAGACGGGCAGGTAGGGCGCGTAGCTGAAATAATTGATGAGCGATAATTCACGACAAACAAAAACATGACAGATATTTTAAAACCTGATAAACGATTCTTCTTTCGCCTGGATGCACATTACCGGTTAATGATAGCGCTTGCCGTTAGCATCATTGTGTTTTTTTGTGTCCAAAGCCGCTTTTCTTTACCTGCTGTTACCCTGTTTACGTGGATCAGTTTTGCATTAATGGTGATTATTCTCGACTGGACGGTTATTATCACATCGCATCCAAGGGAAGTAAGAAAAATTGCTAAAATACAGGATTCCAGCCGCACCTTTATATTCCTGTTTGTAATTGCCGCTTCGCTCGTAAGCATGGTGGCTATTGTTTTTTTATTGAAATCGGCAAAAGGGCATTCGGGCTCAAGTGTAAATGAGCATATATTGCTGGCCATCGGAGCGGTATTTATTTCCTGGTGGCTCGTACATACGATATTTACCATGCGGTATGCACACATGTATTACGATACAGATACCGACGACGGTGAAAAGAAGGAAATTGGCGGTTTAATTTTCCCAGACGAAAGTGAGCCCGATTATCTCGATTTTGTTTACTTTTCATTCGTTGTCGGCATGACTTTCCAGGTATCCGACGTTGAAATATCATCCCGCCAAATACGCCGGCTGGCCTGGCTGCACGGTTTGCTGTCTTTTGGTTTTAATACGGCGATAGTAGCGTTAAGCATCAACGTGATATCGGGACTGGTGGCGCAGTGATCTCAATCAAACAAACCTTTATCCCTGTCAATAAACTGTGGCCGCGGCAGGCTTAAACTTAATTTTTTATTCAACTGCTCAACAACGTAATCCGCCAGCTCGGGCGAATACCGCTCATCATGCTGGTGCATAAAAAACCAAACCGATTGTAAACCCATTTGCTGCCACTGGTAAATACGCTCCATCCATTCGTCAACACGCGAGTAATCGGTAGGATGGAGGCTGTTACCCACAAAGCGGATAAATGCGTGCGGTGTGGTCAGCTGCATGTGTACCACATCTCTTCGGCCCGAGGCATCGGTTATCACCGCGCCTATGTGCAGCTTGTGCATCAGGTTAAACAATTCATCACGGATTTCCGGTACGGAAAACCATTCCTTATGCCTCATCTCCAGGAAAACCGGAACATCTTTTGGTAATTGCTCAAGGTATGCCTTTAAATCGGGCAAACTTTTTGGCGCGAAATTATCGCCCACCTGCAAAAACAACGGGCCAAGCTTATCGCCGAATGCTAAAATGCCTTCATAATATTTGGTGGTAATTTCTTCTGCGTTCTTCAAACGGCGGATATGGCTGATGTTTTGTGAAAACTTAGGGCAAAATTTAAATTCAGGATTCCCGTCAGTTTTGGCCTTCCATTTGGCAATGGTATCAGGCCCGTAAGTGTTATAAAACGTGGCATTCAGCTCAATCGAATTAAAATGCTTCACGTACTCATCCAAAAAATTAGCGTCTTTGGTTTTGGGCGGATATATCTTGCCTAGCCATTCCTTGCGGCCCCACTTAGCGCAGCCTACATGTACCGCCATCGGCTTATCCGTCTTTGCAGCTGTAAGCGTTTTTATCGTCAGCTCCGGGTCGGGCGGAAGCGTAAAATCAACGTCCATTAATTCTTCTGGCTTTAAGCGTCCAAATTCCATATTATTTCAATTTGCGGTTTTCAATGTGCAGTATGCGATTAGTGCCTGATAAGTAATCAGCTCTGCTGAAACTGTATCATTTTGTGAAAGAGATACATCAGATACAAGAGATACAACAGATACAAGAGATACATCAGATACAAGAGATACATCAGATACACTGATAAAATAATGTCACCGCTGGTATAAACTCCTTGATAAATTTAAAATCAAGCTATTACAACCTTAATTTTCATCTTATTTTTCTGCGCCTTTATTGCTTTCCTCCGTCACTGGCTAAATATCAATCACGCACTCTAAATTATTTTTGCCGGAATATAAGGTGTATTTATTCATTAGTCACCAATTAACTAATCTCAAATACCCGTCGTCAGCTTAACAAATCCGGTTTGAACTTCGGCATCACACGTTTCTTCGATGCCTGCTCATAAGCATATCCTAACGTTATAATATCACCTTCCTTGTAAGCTGTGCTGATAAATGAAATACCGGCCGGCAATCCGTAAGCAAAACCCATGGGCACAGTAATATGCGGGTACCCGGCCATGGCGGCAGGAGAGGAGAAGCTAAACCCATTATCATAATCGCCGTTCACCAGGTCGATACAGCCGGCAAATCCGTTGGTTGGCGCGGCAATGGCATCCAGGTTATTTTTCTTTAATATTGTGTCAATGGCATTTCGGGTGGTGCCCGTCGTCAATTTTACAGCGTCCAGGTATTCCTTGCTGTCCAATCCGCCCCTTTTCTCTGATTGCTCCAGTATCTCCTGTTTAAAAAATGGCATCGCTTTAGCTTCGTTTTGTTTGTTGAAGGCGATCACGTCTGCCAATGATTTTACCTTCGAATTGGCCGTACTCAAATACTTGTTTAACCCATCCTTAAATTCAAACTGTAATACGGTATTTTCGGCTGTCCCTATCTTCTTCAATTCCTTATAAAGCTCAACTTCAACAATAATCGCCCCCTTACTTTTTAAGGTGTCTATAGCCTGCTCAAATAATACATCCATCGCCGGACTGGTCTTTAATCCCGTCTTTTCTACACCGATGCGCCTGCCGCTTAATCCGTTGGCATTCAAATGTTTAGTATAATCAGATTCAACTTTCCCTTTGCTTTCAGCGGTAACGCTATCCTGCGGATCTGCTCCGGCCAGCGCGCCCAGCAAAATGGCGGCATCCCTTACCGTGCGGCTCATCGGGCCCGCGGTATCCTGCGTTTTTGAAATCGGGATAATTCCCGAGCGGCTCCATAAGCCTACGGTAGGTTTTATACCCACCAGCCCGTTTACCGACGATGGCGAAACGATAGAACCATCTGTTTCAGTACCGATGGCAATGGCGCATAAATTAGCCGCCGCCGCCGATCCCGATCCCGCGCTCGACCCGCTTGGGTTGCGGTCAAGAATATAAGGGCATTTGGTTTGCCCGCCGCGGCTGCTCCACGCGCTCGTTGAGTGCGTCGACCTGAAATTAGCCCACTCGCTCAGATTGGTTTTGCCTAATAGTACTGCTCCGGCTTCCCGTAGTTTATGAATAATGAAGGCGTCCTGTTTAACGATGTTATCGGCAATTGCCAGCGCCCCCGCGGTAGTATGCATATCATCGCCGGTACTGATATTGTCCTTTATTAATATCGGGATGCCATGCAGCGGCCCCCTCACTTTTCCGTCAGCGCGCTCCTTATCCATTGCGTCGGCCATAGTCAGGGCATCTTTGTTTACTTCAATAACCGCGTTCAGCTTCGGGCCGTTTTTATCGATGGCCTCAATTCTTTTTAAGTATAACTCTGTAATTGAGCGCGAGGTATATTCTTTGCTTTGCATTTTTTGCTGCAAAACATCAATGGTTACTTCATTTAAAATAAAGTCGTCCGGCTTTTCTGTGGTAGCTGAGCCGTTATATTTTTTATCGGTCGAAGCTAAATTACACGAGCCGGCAGCTACTGCGCCTATTGTTAGGCCTGCTAACGAGCCTGTTTTCAGGAAATTTCTTCTATGCATGATAGGGTTTGATAAATCAGCTACAATTAACAAAATTTTTAGGCACTTAAACAGTGTAGAAGAAAAATAAATTATTGGCGAATTGATTATAGTTTATTGTATGAACAGTGTGGCATTTCTATTCTTATCAAAAAATTAGCATATTCAGCTTTTATTTATTCTCATGAAAAAATTATACGTCCTTTTATTTTTCCTTACGCCTTTTGTTGTTTCCGCTCAAAGCGCCGATTCAACATGGTTTGTCAATAATTATACAAAAAAGGAAGTAACCATTCCCATGCGGGATGGCATCAAGCTGTTCGTCTCCGTTTACCAGCCAAAGGCTAACGCCGAAAAACATCCCATATTAATGGAGCGTACGCCATACTCCTGCGCGCCTTATGGAAAAGATCAATACCGGCCGTTCTGGGTAAATCATCTCATTCAATATTGCCGTAAAGGTTATATAATGGTAATAGCTGACGTGCGCGGCCGCTGGATGAGCGAAGGCGTTTTTATGGATGTGCGTCCGTTCAACGCCAATAAAAAGACCAATAAAGATATTGATGAAGCCAGCGACACGTACGATACCATTGACTGGCTGGTAAAAAACCTGGAAGATAACAACGGCAATGTTGGTGTGTTCGGCATTTCGTACCCCGGTTTTTACTCCACTATGGCTTCGTTAAGCGGCCATCCGGCGTTAAAAGCCGTTAGCCCGGAGGCGCCGGTAACAGATTGGTTTGTTGGTGACGATTTTCATCACAATGGCGCCTTTTTTCAGATGGATGCTTTTGCCTTTTACAAGGAATTTGGTTTTGGCCAGCCTCATCCGCGCCCCACTTCAATAGCTGCTCCCACTTATGACCCGCCTATACACGACAACTATAAATTTTATTTAAGCGCCGGCGCGTTGCCGAACCTCACCAAATTAATGGGCGACAGCTTAATATTCTGGAACCAGATGATGAACCACCCTAACCGTGATGCCTGGTGGATGGCGCGCAATGCCAGGACGGGCATAAAAAACGTTAAGCCGGCCATGCTGGTAGTTGGCGGGATATTCGATGCCGAGGACTGCTTTGGTGCATGGAACGTATATAAAGCCATTGATAAGCAAAGCCCCGCGACAAACAACCGCCTGGTGATGGGCCCATGGTACCATGAGCAATGGCGAAATAACGACGGAACCCACCTGGGCAATGTGCCGTGGGGAAGCAACACCAGCGAATGGTATGCCAATAATATAGAAATACCTTTTTTCGATTATTATTTGAGAGGTGTAGGTTCGGTTGATAAGATCAGTAAAGCCAGTGTATTTTTCACCGGCGAAAACAAATGGCGCCAGTTGCCGCAATGGCCGCCTGCCGATGTTCAGCCAACAGATATCTATCTGCAGAAAGGAGAGAAGCTTTCGTTTGGAAAAGGAAATACCATAAAGCCGTCGTTTGATACCTACATCAGCGATCCGGCCAAACCAGTGCCTTACACCCAGGACGTCCATTTTAATCGCACCCGTAACTACATGACCGACGATCAGCGTTTCGCCGAACGCCGCACAGATGTTTTGACTTATAAAACTGACATTTTAACGGATGATGTTACTTTAGCAGGCCCCGTAGTTGCCGATCTTTTGGTGAGCTTATCAAATACCGACGCTGATTTTGTCGTAAAGCTGATAGATGTTTTCCCGGATAACGGGAGTTATAATAACATCGATATTTACGCCGAGAACGATCCGGCTTTAAAATACCCGATGGGGGGCTATGAAATGCTTGTTCGCGCCGAAATTATGCGCGGCAGGTACCGCGACAGTTATTCGAACCCCGGGCCATTTGTGCCGGGCAAACCAACGCAGGTAAAATACACTCTGCCCGATGTTGCCCATACCTTTAAAAGAGGCCACCGCATTATGGTGCAGATGCAAAGCAGCTGGTTCCCGCTGGTTGACCGTAACCCGCAGCAATTCATTGACATCTATCACGCAAAGGATTCCGACTTTTTAAAGGAAACCATCAATGTTTATCACGATCAGTCGAAATTGATATTACCGGTTGTGAAATAGTTTAAGAGCCGAAAGACTTACGAAGTTTTAAAAACTTCGTAAGTCTAACCTCTAATCACTTCTCTTTTCTCAACGCCTCACTGATAGCCTTTTCAGCAAGCGGCTCCATTATTTTATAACCGGCTAAATTGGGGTGCACGCCATCTTTTGACAGATTAGCTGGCAGGCCCCGCCTTTCATCGGCCATAGCGGTAAAATAGTCGAGGTAAACCATCTTGTTTTTTTCGCAGTAATCTTTTAACATCGCGTTAAGCGCGGTAATGCTTGGTTTGGGGTCAATGGAGAGTCGCCATGGAAAGTTATAGGCCGGCATAACGGACGAAAGCACTACTTTTATATGACTTAACCGCGCCAGTTCGGCCATCGAAACAATATTTCCAAACACGTCTTCCAGCTTTGAAGGGCCGTTGTTTTCGGCGATATCATTAATGCCGGCCATGATCACCACAACGGCAGGCTTTAAATTGATCACATCCCCGCGAAAGCGCACCAGCATTTGCCCGGTGGTTTGCCCGCTGATGCCCCGGTCGTAATACGGCCGCCCGGCAAAAAATGAAGGATCTGAATTTTTCCATCCTTCTGTTATTGAATTGCCCATAAACACCACCCGCTTTTCACCGGTTGCCGGTGCAGGCACGGTGCTGTTTTCGCTTTCAAATCGTTTAATGAATGGCCAATCCTTGTATATCCGGTCGGCGGCAATCTGCCTGTCTTTGTCCCGCCGCGCAAGGTTAGCAATAACCTTCGGATCAATAGGTGTTAAAAATCCATTTAAACCCAACCAGTCGCCAAAACGGTCAATCCAGGTATCTGTCGGGATATGCTGTGGGCGCATGCCAAACCCGTGGCCGCCTTTCTCGTACATATGCAATTCCACCGGATGCTTCGAGCCCAGCCATTTCGAATAAAGATCAACGCTGTGAGTGGCAAGGCCCAGCTCATCATCTGAAGCCGCGGCCAGAAACATCGGCGGCGCGTCAGCAGCGATAGTCCCTTGCAGGGCCGGCGGCATATAGGCATAGATAGGCGCAACAAAGTCGGGACGGGTTTCCGGTGTATAGTTAAAGGCTGACGACGCAGTAACAGTTCCGCCTGCCGAAAACCCTATGATGCCAATACGAGAAGCGGAGAAGCCATACTCAGCAGCATGTGCCCTTACATATTTAATGGCTTCTTTTCCATCGGCGATCGAAAACGGCACAATAGGTTTTATTTTTTGCTGGAAATCGCTCTTTTTCATATTATCGCTTAGTTCTTGTCCGGGATTGTCAGTAAAGCTTTCGCCAAGCCTGTATTTTAGCAGGAATACCGTAATGCCCTTTTTTGTAAGCCAGTTAACCACGTTGGTGCCTTCAAAACTGGTTACTAAAATATGAAATCCGCCGCCCGGGCAAACGATCACAGCAGTGCCGGTATTGATACCGGGGTCGGGCGTATAAACGGTTAATGTTGGGTGCGAAACATTATAAACCAGTTCAAAATCGCCGGTTTTAATTTGCTTTTCGCTGTAGGTCCATTTTTCGGATCCGGGCGCTGAGCCCGGATATAACGGGATTACTTTTTGGGCTTTTGCGGCAATTGTAAAAAGCAGCAAAGCCGCGATGGCTATTTTTTTGTACATAATTGGTTTTTTATTTTAAATATAAAGTTTATCAGTGCATATCAAAATTATTAAATTAAACCTTTTGCATGGTAAATTGTCTAATACATAATTTTTGTGCGGAGGGCAATGTACCGGGCATTGCAGAGTTTAATATTAAATGACTACCCCGGATGAAATATATGCCCCCTAAATATTTTTCGATCTCTTATAACAGGCCGTTTCTTTTCGTCATTGTCATGGCCGTTTTTGTTTTGCTATCCTGTACAAGCAAAAAAAAGATATATAAAAGCGATTGCAACGACAATCTTTCGTTTAAGCGGCTTAGGTTCAGCCAGTTGATTGACAGCATAGAAATTTACGATCACCAATATGTTGAAATAACCGGCACCTATAAAGAATCAAGAGATCAATCGGCGCTGGTTAATGATAGTTTATTTGTCGATCATTCAAATAGCCATGCTATTTGGGTGAACTTCAGCCAGGATTGTCCTCTTTATCTTACAGGTACACACATCGGCCTGTTTGAATTTAACGATGGCAAATTCACGCAATTAGACAATAAAACGGTTACCCTTCGCGGCAAAATCGATGTAATGCACAAAGGTCACCTAGGCAGCTACCGCGGCTCAATTGACCGTGTGAGTTTTGTAAAGCTGTAGATTGTCTGAACGCGATTAAAGGATTTAATTGATTTGTGAGATTAAGGGGTCTAGGGTAATCTTGACAATCCTTTAATCGTGTTCAGACAACGAGTTTCAACCCGTCATGAGCCAGCTCAATATTTGGCGGCAGCATGGCCGAAATAGACTGGTGTGTGCCTAAGCGGTGACTGATATGTGTGAAATACGTTTTTTCGGCGCCCATTTCCTCGGCGAAAGCGATAGCCTCTTCTAAAGTAAAGTGCGAAATATGATATTGCTTTTGAAGCGCGTTGATAACAAGTATTTTCGACCCTTTTATTTTTTCTCTTTCATCGTCCGATACGCTTTTCGCATCAGTAATATAGGTAAAATCATTAATGCGAAAACCAAGTACAGGTAATTTATAATGCATCACCTCGATGGGAATAAATTCTATTTTGCCGATAGTGAAGGGGTCCAGCCCGATAGTATGGAGGTTGAGCTGCGGTATCCCGGGATATTTATAGTCGGCAAAAATATAGTGGAACTCGCGTTTCAGCGCCTCCTGAACGCGTCGGTCGGCGTAAACGTCAATAGGCGACTGTTGTTTATAATTGAAAGCCCTGATATCATCCAGCCCGGCAATATGATCCTTGTGTTCATGCGTAAATACAATAGCATCCAGCCGCTGAACGCCGGCGCGCAGCATCTGGTACCTGAAATCAGGCCCCGAATCAATAACGATAACTTGGTCTTCACCTTCAATTAGTATTGACGTCCGCAAACGGTTGTCGCGCGGGTCGGCCGATGTGCAAACTTCACAGTTGCAGGCAATAACAGGCACGCCCTGCGAAGTTCCGGTTCCTAAAAAAGTTATCGTCACAGTTCCAGTTTAGTTTGTTTAAGCTGCTGTAAAAAAACAACCTGTTTTTCATCCAGTTCATTATAATCAATCTCAAGTTCGCACGCCAGTTCGCTTATCGCCAGTATTTTACTTTCAAGGCCCGAAAACTTGTTAACCACAATAACCTTACTGTTAAGTAACAAACACGCTCCTGTTTTAAAGTTCCCTTTTTCATATCTCACCCGGTAGCCCGCTGTGCGCAGCAGCAACTCCAGTTTCTCAAGCGTATGGTTGGTTATAGATAACATGAATGTCAAAAATAGCAACAATTAGCTATAGGTGGAGATTGAGCTGGATATTTTAAAAAATAGGAGAAAAAAAAAGCCTAATTGCTTAGGCTTTTGATTGTTTTATTACTGGTGATATTCGCTCGTTCTTCTTTTGTGATATTTGCTTTTTCGCGAGTGATAGCGGCTGGCTTGGCTGCCCGTGTTATAGCTATACCGGTTGTTTTGGTCGCGTGAGTTTACCTGGATACTCCGGTCGCGGTTGTTTTGGTTGCGGACACTCTGATCACCGGATCTTTGGCCCTGGTTACTTTGATCGCGGGCAGTTTGATCACTGTTTCTCTGGTTACGTGTTTGCTGATCGCGTGTCCTTTGATCCGTTTGCTGCCTGTCCTGGGCAAATGCGGATGTAAATGCCATTAAGCTAACGGCAGATATTAAAATAAGCTTTCTCATGATTTTATTATTAGTTAATATTATGTCTTATAACTACAATCGGCGTGCCAGCTTGTTTAATTATTATGATTAAGTTATCAGCTGGCTTAGACTTATAATCAACATTTTTACCGAATTTTGTACAATATATTGGCTTACTGAATGGAAATTACGACCGAAAAGGACTCATATTACGATCACCTGGAACAAATGCCGGTTGCTGAAATCCTTCAGCATATCAACAAGCTCGATCACACAGTTCCGGAGGCGGTGGCCAGGGCGCTTCCGCAAATCGAAGCGTTGGCAATTGCAACCGCGGCGAAGATAAAAGCCGGCGGCAGGCTTTTTTATATTGGCGCGGGTACAAGCGGCCGTTTAGGTGTGGTGGACGCGTCTGAATGTCCTCCGACTTTTGGCGTGCCCTTTGATATGGTGGTAGGCATTATTGCCGGGGGCGACGGTGCCATTCGCAAAGCTGTTGAATTTGCCGAGGACGACGCTGAGCAGGCCTGGAAGGACCTGGCAGAGTACAAAATTAATGATAAGGATGTTTTGATAGGGATAGCCGCCTCGGGCACAACACCTTATGTAATAGGTGGATTAAAAACAGCCAACCAGCATAATATAACCACTGGTTGTATTGTTTGTAATAGTGGCGGCCCGATTGCGGCTGAGGCTAAATATCCGGTTGAAGTAATTACCGGTCCCGAATTTTTAACCGGGTCGACCAGGATGAAAGCAGGTACGGCACAAAAACTGGTGCTGAATATGCTGAGTACCTGTGTAATGATACAAATTGGCCGGGTAAAGGGAAATAAAATGGTTGACATGCAATTAACCAATAATAAGCTGGTTAATCGTGGCACCCGTATGGTAATGAATCAAACCGGGCTCGACGAAAATACTGCAGCAGGCTTATTAAAAGAGCATGGCAGTGTGCGCAAGGCGGTAGATAATTATAAAGGAATGAATTGATGTGCAGATTATCGATGTGCGAATGTGCAGATTATTTCATTTGCACATCTGCACATCCGCACATTTGGAATTAAAAAAGAATGCACGAGATAGAACCATATTACAAATGGCGGGATGATTATATCGCATCCGAGGATGAGTATTCGCCATTTTATGCAACGCAATACAACGAATTTGAATTTGATAAGCAGGTTTACAATTACCTGCTGCACCCGCAGTGGGACTCGTTTGGGTCAAATACGCTGTACATGAAAGTGTTATTTGTTGATTATGAGCGCGGCTATACCATTATTGAGTTTATAGGCGAATGGAACGATGCCATTAATAACGATATTATGCTGATGAAGCGCGAAATACTTGAACTAATGATCGATAATGGCATCACTCATTTTATCCTGATCGGCGAAAACGTGCTCAACTTTCACTCGTCCGATGATTGTTATTATGAAGAATGGTTCCAGGATGTGGAAGACGGCTGGATAGCCGGCATTAATTTCCGCGACCATGTGATCGAAGAGTTCAAAAGAAATAATATCGACTTTTATATCAATTTCGGCGGCGCACTCGACGATTTGGGCTGGCGCGCGTTAAAACCACTACAGGTATTCAAAAAGGTGGAGGAGCAGCTGATAAAGAGGCTCAATTGAGTCAGGAAAGTCCGAAAAGTCAGTAAAGCCCGAAAGAAGGATCTTTTTTTGGAACAAGTAATTAGTCCTCCCATAATATACTTTCCGACTTTACTGACTTTTCGGACTTTCCCGACTCCCGCCAAATTTTTTACACTTCGCCTATCTAAAATCCCATATCTATAATTAAATTTGTAATAATAAATTTTATCAAAAAATGGAAAATAACAATCCCGACTACGTTTACAAAAACGTAATACAATTAGACGATGCCGATGCATCGCGTAAATTTATTGCCAGCGTGTTTTTATGGATGTTTGCGGCATTGGGCGTATCGGCTATATGCGCATATCTTTTTGGACATACCCCGGCGCTGTTGCAAATGCTTGTCGACGAAAACACGAGGCAGCTCACCGGATTTGCTTACCTGGTCATGTTTTCTCCGTTGGCATTTGTACTGTTAATAAGCTTTGGCCTTAACCGTATTTCGTACCCGGTACTCGCGCTGCTGTTTATTGCTTACGCCGCAGTTACAGGTATCAGCTTCAGCTTTATTTTGCTGGCATTTACCGCAAGTTCCGTATTGGGCGTATTTTTAACGACATCTGTAGTGTTTGGTATTATGGCTATAGCCGGATATACTACCAGGCAGGATCTTACCAAATTCGGTTCGATACTTGTCATGTTCCTAATAGGAATAATTGTCGCAAGTCTGGTAAATATGTTTTTACATAGCTCAGGCATGGACATGCTGATCAGCTATATCGGCGTTGCGGTATTTGTGGGCTTAACAGCTTATGATGTACAAAGGTTAAAAAACATTGGCGCAGGCCTGGTTTACGGCGAAGCATCTGCTTCAAAAATGGCGCTTATGGGCGGCTTAACGCTTTATCTCGACTTTATTAACCTGTTCCTGATGCTGTTGCGCGTATTCGGAAGAAGGAACTAATATAAAACAAACTATAAAAGGAAAGCTGCCAGCTAAAACCGGGCAGCTTTTTTATGACTGATTAAAACCCTCTCCTTGCGCCACCGCTAAAGCTCACGCGGTTGAGAGGGCAGGGTGGGCTCCTTGCAAATTAATTGTTTATTGTGCATCTTTGCATCGCTTATAGAGAAAGACGGAGGGATTAGACCCTGCGAAGTCTTGGCAACCTGTGCTTACAAGGTGCTACATTCTACTTGACCCGCTTCATTGCGATCAGGAAAGATAAGCGAAAGTCTTTTACAACCGACTTTTCGATATAAGCCGATTTTTAAGTATCAAGTAGTTAGCATCAAGCAGCAAGACTTTTTCTGTTGCTTGTAGCTATTAGCAATTGCAATTTTTGTACTTGCTACTTGATACTCGCTACTTGATACTAATATGATAAAAGACGAATTACAAAAACGCATCCTGGTAATTGACGGGGCAATGGGCACTATGATACAACGTTACGAATTATCCGAAGAGGATTTTCGCGGCGAACGCTTCCGTGACCACGCATCCGACCTGAAAGGCAATAACGACTTGCTGAATATCACACGCCCGGATGTGATAAAAGCTATACATAAAGAATATCTCGATGCCGGGGCTGATATTATAGAAACCAACACTTTCAGTACACAGCGCATATCCCTGGCTGATTATCACCTTGAAGAACTTGCCTACGAACTGAGCTATGAGGGCGCCCGCATTGCCCGCGAGGTTGTTGACGAATACAATAAAACATCGCCGGGCAAACCGCGCTTTGTGGCAGGGGCCATTGGCCCGACCAACAGGACCGCATCCCTTTCGCCTGATGTAAATGACCCCGGTTACCGTGCTGTTACGTTTGATGACCTTGGAGAGGCATATTACGAACAGGTGCGCGGCCTTGTCGATGGCGGTTCGGATGTACTGTTAATTGAAACCATTTTTGATACGCTTAACGCGAAGGCAGCATTGTTTGCGATAACAAGGTATGCGAACGAATTAAAAAAGTCTCCCCCTACCGGGGGGAGATTTAGAGGGGGGCTACCGGTAATGATCTCCGGTACCATTACCGACGCCTCCGGGCGGACGCTTTCCGGTCAAACAGTTGAAGCGTTTTGGAACTCGGTAAGTCATGGCAACTTATTGTCGGTAGGTTTAAACTGCGCGTTAGGTGCAAAGGAAATGCGCCCGCATTTGGAAGAACTTTCCGAAAAGGCGAGCGTATTTATTTCTGCCTATCCCAACGCTGGCTTGCCGAACGAGTTTGGCCAGTACGATGAAACAGCGCATGAAACGGCCCACCAGGTAGATGAATTTATGAAAGCCGGGCTGGTAAATATTGTTGGCGGTTGTTGCGGGACCACGCCCGACCACATCAGGTGCATCGCCGAAAAGGCAGCTAAATATCCGCCGCGCATAAAGCCTGAAATTGAGCCTTATCTGCGCCTGAGCGGTTTGGAGGCGGTGACCCTAACACCAGAAACCAACTTCGTAAACATAGGCGAGCGGACAAATATTACCGGTTCGCCAAAATTTTCAAAGTTGATATTGGCCGAAGACTACGAAGCCGCGTTAACCGTAGCCCGCCAGCAGGTTGAAGGCGGCGCGCAGGTCATCGACATCAATATGGATGAAGGGATGATCGATTCGGAAGCGGTAATGGTTAAGTTTCTTAACCTGGTCGCGTCCGAACCGGATATCTCCAAACTGCCTATCATGATCGACTCGTCCAAATGGACCGTGATTGAGGCGGGCTTAAAATGCCTGCAGGGGAAAGGCATCGTCAATTCCATTTCGTTAAAGGAAGGTGAGGAGAAATTTAAAGAGCAGGCCCGTAAAATATTAAGCTACGGCGCCGCGACCGTGGTAATGGCCTTCGATGAAACAGGACAAGCCGATTCATTGGATCGCCGTAAGGAAATATGTAAACGCTCGTACGATATACTGGTTAACGAAGTCGGCTTTCCGCCGCAGGATATCATTTTCGACCCCAATATATTAACTGTTGCCACGGGCCTCGAGGAGCACAATAATTATGCGGTTGATTTTATTGAAGCCACACGCTGGATAAAGAACAACCTGCCGCTTGCTAAAGTAAGCGGTGGAGTGAGCAATATTTCATTTTCATTCCGGGGGAACAATGTTGTGCGCGAGGCCATGCACTCTGCATTTTTATATCACGCCATAAAAGCCGGCCTGGATATGGGCATTGTAAATGCCGGCATGCTTGAGGTGTACGAAGAAATCCCAAAGGATCTACTGCAGTTGGTTGAGGATGTTTTGCTCAACCGCCGGGATGATGCTACCGAACGGCTTGTTGAATTTGCCGATACCATAAAAAGCAAAGGCAAAGAAATTATACGCGATGAGGAATGGCGCAAAGCCCCCGTTGCCGAGCGTTTATCACATGCTTTGGTAAAAGGTATTATCGAATATCTCGATGATGATGTGGAAGAGGCACGGCAAGCTTACAGTAAGCCGCTTGAGGTGATAGAAGGCCCCTTAATGGACGGCATGAATGTAGTGGGGGATCTTTTTGGCTCGGGTAAAATGTTTTTACCGCAGGTGGTAAAATCAGCCCGTGTAATGAAAAAGGCCGTGGCTTATTTGTTGCCTTTTATTGAATTGGAAAAACAACGGGTTATCGACGCCGGCGAAGATTCCAGCGGGAGCAGGGCCAACGCCGGAAAAGTATTGATGGCAACCGTGAAAGGCGATGTACACGACATCGGTAAAAACATAGTCGGCGTAGTTTTGGCTTGTAATAATTTCGAGGTGATCGACTTAGGTGTGATGGTTCCGGCACAGCGGATCATCGAGGAGGCTAAAAAACAAAATGTTGATATCATCGGCCTGAGCGGGTTAATTACGCCGTCGCTTGACGAAATGGTTCATTTTGCCAAAGAGATGGAGCGTGAAGGTTTTACCATTCCGCTAATCATAGGAGGTGCAACAACGTCGCGCATACATGCCGCGGTGAAGGTTGATCCGCATTATTCCGGTCCCGCTATACATGTGCTTGATGCATCCCGTAGCGTTACCGTTTGCAGCAACTTAATGAACCGGGATCAGCGCGAGCCTTATGTAAAAGGTATAAAAGAGGAATATGCGAAAGCGCGCGAAGCACATTTAAATAAGCGGTCGGACAAACGTTTTGTAAGCATTGAAGACGCGCGTAAGTTTAAAATGCAGATCAATCTGAATGGGTCCATCGCGCCAAAGCCAACCTTTACGGGCACTAAAGTTTTTGAAGCATTCCCATTGGAGGAACTGGTACCGTACATCGACTGGACGCCGTTTTTCCATACCTGGGAACTCCGCGGCAGTTACCCTAAGATATTTGATGACAAATATGTAGGTGTTGAAGCTAAAAAGCTGTATGATGATGCACAGGAATTGTTAAAACAAATCGTTAACGAAAAGCTATTACAGGCAAATGGTGTAATTGGCTTTTGGCCGGCAAACAGCGTCGGCGATGATATTGAGATATATACCGATGATTCCCGTAAAACCCTGCTCACCCGCATACATACTTTGCGCCAGCAATCCGAGAAAGTAAAAGGCGAGCCCTACTACGCGTTATCAGATTTTATCGCGCCAAAAGAAAGCGGTATCCCCGATTACTGGGGTGGTTTTGCCGTTACAACAGGTATAGGCTGCGACGAACTGGTTGCCAAATTTGAAGCCGATCATGACGACTACAACAGTATCATGGCCAAAGCCCTTGCCGACCGCCTGGCTGAAGCCTTTGCCGAAAAAATGCACGAGCTGGTACGCAAAGACTATTGGGGCTATGCCAAAAGTGAACAACTGGGCACTGATGAACTGATCAAGGAAGAATACCAGGGTATACGCCCGGCGCCCGGATACCCGGCCTGCCCCGATCATACCGAAAAAACAACGCTGTTTGAATTGCTCAAAGCCGAAGACAACGCCAAAATGCACCTCACCGAAAGCCTTGCCATGACACCAGCCGCCTCTGTAAGCGGGTTTTATTTTGCACATCCGCAGGCACGCTATTTTGGCTTGGGTAAGATAAGTAAAGATCAGGTCGAGGATTATGCAGTGAGGAAAAATATGTCGGTAGATACAGTCGAACGTTGGTTGGGCCCTAATTTAAATTATTGATTTGATAAAGAATTGTCATTGCGAGCGATAGCGCGGCAATCGCTAATATACAGAGCGGTCATGCAAAGTTCGCGATTGCTTCGTACCTCGCAATGACGCTCAAATATTACACGGTTTGCAAAAAAGTCTCGATACTTGATACTAGCTACTTGATACTAAATACTACATGAAAATAACCGAACACATACAAAACGCCAAAGGCAAAACACTTTTTTCGTTCGAGCTTTTACCGCCGGTAAAGGGACAAAGCATACAGGGAATTTATGATGCGATAGACCCTTTGATGGAGTTTAATCCGCCGTTTATTGATGTGACCTATCACCGGGAAGATTTTATTTATAAGCAGCATGACAATGGCTTGCTCGAAAAGGTAGCTTACCGTAAACGTCCCGGCACCGTAGCCATTTGCGCGGCGATTATAAACCGTTACAAGGTAGACGCCGTTCCGCATCTGATATGCGGCGGATTTACAAAAGAAGAAACCGAAAATGCCCTTATCGACCTGCAATTTTTAGGTATTGATAATGTGTTGGTTTTGCGTGGCGACGCCCGGCATGCCGATACTTCATTTATACCAACACCTGGCGGTCACGCTTATGCAACCGACCTGTTAAAACAGGTTATTGACATGAATAAGGGTAAATATTTGTATGAAGACCACGAAGTGGTAAATGCTGATTTCTGTGTCGGCGTTGCCGGTTACCCCGAAAAACATTTCGAGGCGCCCAACTTAAAAACTGATTTTAAATACCTAAAGCAGAAAATTGACATGGGCGCCAATTTTATTGTGACCCAAATGTTTTTTGATAACAGCAAGTATTTTGAGTTTGTAAAGCAATGCCGCGAAAATGGCATCAACGTCCCGATTATACCCGGTTTAAAGCCCATCACATCGTCAAAGCAGCTCATCAATTTGCCCAAAATATTTCATATTGACATTCCTGAAGACCTCAGCGATGCGGTACATGCCTGCAAATCGGAAAAGGACGTAAAAGATTTGGGTATTGAATGGATGATCGCGCAATGCCGGGAACTGATGAAGTTTGGCGCGCCGGTGCTGCATTTTTATACTATGAGCAACCCTGGCCCCACTAAAAAAATTGCCGGAGCGATATTTTAAAGGTCACTTAAACTAAATAGAGATAATAAGTAAAAAAAAGTCTATTTTAGCTTATTATACGACCTTTTAAAACCAATTGTTAAGCTTCATGGCGTGCAGGATCATTGTTAAGGCAGTGTTATTTGCTTTGATCATTATCAGGCTTGACATTGCTTTTGCCCAATCTCCGGTTTTTACCTATTCTCCGGGCGCTAAAAATTATACAACAGGGGTTCCAATTACCCCTTTAATCCCAAACAATACAGGGGGGCCGGTCCCTGCTGTCATTTATGGTCAAACCACCACGTTTGCCGGTGATGGCAAAACAGGTACGGCGGATGGAGTGGGCACCTTTGCCAGTCTTTCAGGCCCTGTAGGCATCGCTTTCGATAAAAGCGGCAACTTGTACGTTACAGATTATTACTTAATAAGCATCCCTTATATAAACGACTTTATCAGGAAGATCACCCCAACAGGGGTGGTAACTACCTTGGCCGGAAATGTTTCCCAGGGATTTGCCAATGGGCAGGGTAACGCCGCGCATTTCTTTGCGCCCAATGGCGTGGCGGTTGATGCAAACGGGAATGTTTTTGTGGCAGATATTGGCAATAACGTGATAAGAAAGATCACGCCGGCAGGGCTGGTAAGTACATTCGCGGGCACTGGCGCACGGGGATCGAACGATGGTATGGATACCGTTGCAACCTTTAATACCCCAACCGGGATAGCTATTGGTCCGTCTGGTATTTTATATGTAACAGATTATGGAAGCAGCCTGATCAGGCAGATAATGCCTAACGGAACGGTAACTACTCTGGCCGGTGGTGGGGCAGGCAGTTTTACCAATGGTACAGGTAGCAATGCCAGCTTTAAAAACCCACAGGGAATCGCTGTCGATCTTTCAGGCAATATCTATGTGGCCGATGTCGGAAATAATGCGATCAGGCTGGTAACGCCCGGCGGCGACGTAACTACCTTTGCCGGAACCGGGAGCGCGGGCGCAAAGGACGGTCCGGTCGCAGCAGCGACTTTTACACGTCCAACCGGCGTTACGGTGGACATCGGCGGAAGTATTTACGTGGCAGATGCCTCCAATAACCTAATTAGGAAAATTACAGGCGGGCAGGTTACCACCTTGTCCGGCAGCGGAACGATTGGCAATGCCGACGGTGTAGGTATCGCGGCAAGTTTCCAGGACCCTGAGGGCGTAGCCGCTGATGGACTGGGAAATGTTTACATAGGCGATAAGGGAAATAACCTGGTTCGAAAAATAAGTACGTCGGGGTACACGATCAGTCCCGCCTTGCCGGCAGGTTTAAATTTTGACGGCACATCAGGCATTATAAGTGGTATCCCCGCATTGCCCTCTCCAACAACCGTGTACACTATAACAGGATATAATGCTTATGGCAGCGGTAGCGCTACGGTAACAATAACTATAACCGGGAATCCCATCATTCATATTCCGCCCCCCGTTATTACCTATGCTACGCCGCAAAATTATAAAGTAAACTTAACCATTACGCCTCTTGCGCCGTCTAATTCAGGTGGTGCGGTCCCGGCGGCGGCCTATGGTCAGGCTACGATATTTGCCGGCAGCGGAATTCCGGGCGCGATTGATAACAATACAGGCTCACTGGCCACTTTTACAAGCCCGGATGGCGTCGCAATTGACGCGGCGGGCAATTTATATGTGGCAGATAACGGAAATAACCTGGTCAGGAAAATAACACCTGCAGGAGTAGTAACCACATTTGCAGGCAGCGGGGCTGCCGGTTCATCAGATGGGTCGGGTACATCGGCAAGTTTTAATCAACCCACGGCGGTTGCTGTTGATGCGGCCGGGAATGTATATGTATCAGATGCCGGAAACAACGAAATAAGAAAAATAACACCGGGGGGCCAGGTATCTACATTTGCAACGGGTTTTAACCATCCGGGCGGCTTAGCGGCAGATGCCGCGGGAAATATATATGTGGCAGATGGCGGCAGTAACCTGGTAAAAAAAATAACCCCGTCAGGACTTGTAACTGTGTTTGCGGGCAGTGGCGGTATCGGCTCGTCTAACGGCGTAGGAACTGCCGCAAGTTTTAATTCGCCGTTGGGAATAACGATTGACGCGGCCGGCTATTTATATGTGACAGATAGCGGTGATGGCCTGATCAGGAAAATAACCCCAGGGGCCTTGGTTAGCACGCTTGCAGGAAGCGGTGCTGCGGGTTCGGCTGATGGTTTTGGCGCGGCTGCCAGTTTTACGTTCCCTGATGGCATTGCAGTTGATGGTATCGGCAATCTTTATGTAAGTGATTCGGGTAATGACCTGATCAGGAAAATTACGCCTAACGGCAATGTAACCACGCTTGCCGGGAGCGCGGGTAATCCGGGCCGCAGCAGCGGACAGGGAGCTGCCGCAAATTTTAACGATCCCAGGGGTATGGCCATCGACGCGAACGGCAATCTTTATATCGGAGATTTAGTTAACAACCTTATAAGGCAGGTGTCTACAACCGGTTACAGTATTAGTATACCGCTGCCCGCCGGGTTAACGTTTGATAATACAACTGGTATTATTACCGGTACGCCTACTTTGGCGTCTCCGGCTACAAATTACACCGTATCAGCTTATAATACAGGTGGCAGCAGTTCATTTACGCTTACAATAGCGGTGCAAAATCCGGTAATTATTATAGTTCCGCCCCCGGCGATCAGCTATGTTACCCCGCAAAAATATGTTATAAATAAACCGGTAATTCCATTGCAGCCGGCAAATATAGGCGGGCCGGTAGCTCAAACCATTTATGGGCAGGTTAACACATTTGCAGGCAGCGGATCAACCGGTGCCGCAAATGGCACAGGCACCGCGGCGTCTTTCAGTTCTGTGCATGGAATAACGACAGACCTTGTCGGAAATGTATACCTGACTGATAATAATTTGATCAGGGAGATCACACCGTCGGGTGTGGTACGTACCCTCGCGGGCAATAGCTTACCAGGTTCGGTCGACGGACAAGGGGTAGCGGCAAACTTTAACCAGCCTATGGCAATAGCTGTTGACGGTGCCGGGACTATCTATGTGGCTGACACCAGGAATAATACTATTCGAATCATTACCCAGGCAGGCGCGGTAACTACATTTGCCGGTAGCGCGGGGCTGTCTGGTTTGGTCAACGGAACAGGCGCCACCGCGAGATTTAATTCGCCGTCTGGCATCGCCGTTGATCAAAATGGCAACCTGTATGTCGCGGACGCGGGCAATAACCTCATCAGGAAAGTAACGCAATTTGGTATAGTAAGCACCTTTGCGGGCAGCGGAAGCGCGGGTGCAGCCGATGGCCCGGGAGCAGCAGCCAGTTTTAATAATCCGATCGGTATAGCGGTCGATCAAAACAATAATATTTACGTAACCGATGCCGGCAATAACCTTATCAGGAAAATTACGCAATCAGGCCTTGTAAGTACCCTGGCTGGTTCGGGCTCGGCGGGAAGAACTGATGGTCAGGGCACAGCGGCAAGCTTTAATAATATAGCGGGCATTTCAGTTGATATCTCAGGAAACGTATATGTTTCCGATGCAGGTAACAACCTGGTCAGGAAAATAACCTCATCCGGAATTGTAAGCACCTTGGCGGGCAGCGGTGCGGCCGGCGCGGTAAATGGCGCGTTTATAGCAGCGAGCTTTAACCGGCCCAATGGTATTTCGGCGGATATATTCGGCAATATTTATGTGGCAGACTTTAATAATTACCTGGTTCGAAAAATAGTGACCACCGGCTATACCATATCCGCAAGCCTGCCGGCAGGTTTAACTTTCGACGGCAAAACAGGCACCATTGATGGCACACCTGCAGTGCTTTTACCAACAACTATTTATACCGTTACCGCCTATAATACAGGTGGCAGCAGTACAGCACAAATAAGTATTACAATTTCTAATGTTCCGAGTCCTCCTGTTGCTCCGCCAAATATCTCTTATTCGCCGAGTGTATTAACTTACTCGGTGAATACGCCCATTGTTCCTATGATACCGATCAATACAGGAGGGATCTTACCAAATAAAATTTTCGGACAAACGACAACAATCGCCGGCACAGGCGCGGCCGGATCTGCCAACGGTATAGGTACCGCCGCAAGTTTTAACGAGCCGTTTGGCGTTGCGACAGATGTAAATGGCAACATTTACATTGTTGACCATTTAAATAACCAGGTCAGGAAGATTACGCCGGCAGGGGTTGTGTCTGTATTTGCAGGCAGCGGCGCACAGGGCAAAGCGGATGGCAATGCATCGGTTGCAACCTTTAATAACCCTACAGGAATAGCAGTTGATGTTGCAGGGAACGTATATGTAGCTGATGTGAGTAACAACCTGATAAGAAAAATATCACCTGCCGGATTGGTAACCACACTTGCCGGGAGCGGCTTAAACGGATCTGCAGATGGTCCCGGCACGACAGCAAGTTTCAGTAACCCGTCTGGGCTTGCCGTAGATGGCGCGGGCAATATTTACGTAGCCGACCTGAGCAATAACCTGATCAGGAAGATAACCCCGGGCGGGATTGTAACCACGCTTGCCGGCAGCGGTTTAAGCGGAGCCCAGGACGGCATAGGCAGGGCGGCCTCCTTTAGTCAACCGTACGGGTTGGCGGTTGACGGAACCGGCAATATTTATGTTGCTGATTGGGGTAATAACCTGATCAGGAAAATAACACCGGCTGGGGTAGTTACTACAATTGCAGGCAGTGGCCACCCCGGATCGGCAGATGGCATCGGGTCGGCCGCAAGCTTTTACAAACCTTTTGGGTTAGCGCTTGATGAATCAGGAAATATTTATGTAGCTGATACCAATAACGAACTGATCAGGGAAGTTACGCCAACCGGGGTAGTTTCTACTGTAGCTGGTAATGGCACAAAAGGCGCTGTAAATGGTCAAACGGGTATCCAGTCGAGTTTTTATCAGCCTACCGGGATCGTAGCGGATGGAGCGGGTAACATATATGTTGCCGATGAATTTAATCACCTGATCAGGCAAATAGTAGTTGTAAGTAATTTTACCATCAATAAGCCCTTACCGCCGGGATTAACATTCGATCGTACAACGGGCACCATCAGCGGTACAGCCACTGCCACTGTTCCGCCTACAGATTATATTGTAACAGCTTATAATGCCGGTGGTCAAAGTTCATTTACAATTACAGTTGCAGTAGATAAGCTATTTGAAGCTATTACTTTCGGGCCCGTCGCACCGAAAACGTACGGCGACGCGGATTTTGATCCCGGCGCCACCAGCAATAACAATACAATTCCCATTACTTACGCCAGCAGCAATCTCCTGGCGGCAACCATTGTAAACGGCAAAATTCATATTACCGGAGCGGGTACGTCAACCATTACCGCGTCGCAGGACGGAAGCGAGATGTATGTTCAGGCAAACCCGGTATCGCAAACATTGACAATTAATCCCGCAGTGCTAACGGTTACCGCTGATAACAAAAGTAAAGACTACGGAATAGCAAACCCCACTTTAACCGTAACATACAGCGGCTTTGTGTATAATGAGGGGCCGGCACAATTAACGGCCAAACCCATAATATCCACAACAGCTGTTATTGCGTCGCCCGTAGGCCAATACCCCATTACCGCAAGTAATGCGGCATCAACCAATTATACTTTTACTTATGTGCCCGGTATACTTACCATTAAACCCATTCCCGAAAAATTGGTTGTGCCTAATGCTTTTACGCCAAATGGCGATGGCATTAATGACGTGTGGGCCATTAATGCATTAGTTGATTTTCCGGATTGCACGGTAGCCGTTTATAATCGTTATGGTAGTTTGGTTTACCAGTCAAGAGGGTATCCCAAACCCTGGGACGGGACATTAAACGGCAAGCCTCTTCCGACAGGTACTTACTATTATTGTATCAATACAAATGCTCATATGCAGCAAATGGCTGGATCAGTAACCATTTTGCGATAGATGATCGCATAAAGCTTTATAAGTAGTTAAATACAAAGCCCGCTAATGTAGCAGGCTTTGTATTTTAACTACTTGTGCAATTTTTCGACTTAAGACTCAGGACTTGAGACTCAAGACTTAACTACCATATCTTGATCCTGTTTTCCGGCTTTTTATACATCTTGTCGCCAGGTTTAATGTTGAAGGCATTATACCATGCATCAATATTGGTGAGCGGCGCGTTTGTGCGATGTTGCTCGGGTGAATGCGGATCGGTTAAAATACGTGAAGCCGCGCTTTCCGGGCGTTGGGATGACCGCCATACTTGCGCCCATGAAAGGAAAAAGCGCTGATCAGGTGTAAAGCCGTCAATTTTTGCGGTCGACTGGCCCTCCTTAGTTTTCTTAAAGGCTTCATACGCAATATTTAACCCGCCCAGGTCGGCCAGGTTTTCACCCAGGGTTAAACGCCCGTTTACATGAATGGTATCCAACACGGTAAGCCCGTTATATTGATCTACAACCATATCGGCACGTTCTTTAAATTTATCGGCATCGCCTTTTGACCACCAGTCGTGTAACGATCCGTCAGCATCATACTGACGGCCCTGGTCGTCAAAACCATGTGTCATTTCGTGCCCGATAACCGCGGCTATGCCGCCGTAGTTCACGGCGTCATCTGCATGAAAATCAAAGAACGGGAATTGAAGGATACCAGCAGGAAAAGTGATTTCGTTATTTGTAGGGCTGTAGTTGGCATTTACAGTTGGCGGCGTCATATTGAAACGTTTTTTATCAACAGGTTTTCCATATTGATTTACGTTGAAATTATAATGCCACTCTTCAATTCGTCTCAGGTTGCCGAAGTAATCGTTACGGTCGATAACCAGCCCATTGTAGGTTTCCCATTTATCCGGGTAGCCGATTTTTACGCTGAATGCTGCAAGTTTTTTAAGGGCGTGATCTTTGGTTTCTGCACTCATCCAGTCAAGGCGTTTAATACGGTCGCCTAAAACGATTTTCATATTGTTTACCAAATTAACCATGTACTCCTTAGCAGCCGGCGGAAAATATTTCTCAACATATAGCTGCCCCAGCAATTCACCCATGCTGCGGTCGATAAGACCCGACATGCGCTCGTTGCGCGGGGTCTGTACTTTTTGCCCGCTTAGCGCACTGCTAAAAGTAAATGATGCTTTTACAAATGGTGAGCTAAGCGTGCTTGCAGAGCCTTTTAATATATTCCATTCCAGGTACACTTTCCAGTCGTCAACAGGTTTTGAAACCAGCATCGCGTCTGCCGCTTTAAAAAATTCCGGCTGGCCAACCAACACGCTGTCAATGGCTCCCTTGATTTTTAGTTCGGGCAGTATCTGGCTCCAGGTTAAATGCGGTGTGATCTTTTCGAAACCATTTACAGAAAACTTATTATAAGTTACTTTAGGATCGCGCATTTGGGTGCGGCTTAACTGCGCTTTTGCCAGCTCGGTTTCTATACCGAAAATGATCGATGCATTTTTAACTGCTGTTTCTCCGCTTGTTCCTGTTAAAGTGAACAACGTGGTGATGTAAGTTTTATAAGCATTTTGAATTTTAACGTTGCGGGCATCGCTTTTCAAATAATAATCGCGGTCGGGCAAGCTGGTTCCACCCTGGTTAAACCCAACGATATACTTGGTGGGGTGTTTAGAGTCCTGCCTTACGCCGACACCAAATAGCGGGTCGGCAATCGCATGTGATCTTTCGTAAGTCATTTCATTAACCACGCCGGCTTTGCTGTTTATCTGGTGGATACGTTCTAAATCGGCTTTTATCGGCTCATAGCCGCGTTTTTCGATGCTAACGCTATCCATCCCGCTGGCATACATGTCGCCAACACGCTGTTTCAGGCTGCCTTTGGGCAATCCTGGTGTTTTACTGGCTTCTTTTAAAATAACCAATAAACGGTCAGTGTTTTCTTGAGCCAGGATACCAAAGCTTCCCCACCGGGTTTGTTTGTCGGGGATGGCATGTGTTTTAACCCAGGTACCATTGGCATAATCAAAAAAATTATCACCGGGTTTTACTGAAAGATCCATGTTTGCAGGATCAATGAATTTTTTGGGAGGGATGGCAGAACTCTTTTTTGTTACTGCTTTCCCTTTTTTACCGCCAATAGCGGCAACTGTGGTTACCGACAGGCATAATAAGCCCATCAGCATAAAATTTGTGTACTTTATTTTCATAATTATTAATATATTTTAATCACCGAGACTTTAAAAGTAATAATTTTCAACAAGGCCCGCAACGATTTCTGTACGGCTGGTTAGCGGTTGAACCACTTTATTAAGAATGACGATTTTGCCTTTTTGAAAATATCCTGCAAAAAGCGATACAAGGGCAAAGTTTTCATATAAATACGGAGTTTATTAGAATTAACTTTTTAATTGTAAAATTATTGTGATGAAGGGGGTCAATAGTCAACGGGCGATAGTCATAGTAATTAATTGGTATAAAAGTATAACCGCTGCTTACTATGGCCTATGTACTATCGGCCATGCTGCAAAACCAACAAAAATCCATCAACCATGAACTATGAACCATGAACTATTGTATTTTTGCAGTTTATGAGTATTCCTAAAACATACCTGCCCAAAGAGATTGAAGATAAATGGTATAATTACTGGCTGGATCATGCCTTTTTCAGATCCGTACCTGACGAACGGGAACCTTATACCATTGTCATTCCTCCGCCGAATGTGACAGGTGTGCTGCACATGGGGCACATGCTAAATAATACCATTCAGGATGTGCTTATCCGCCGGGCGCGGATGAAAGGGAAAAATGCTTGTTGGGTGCCGGGTACCGATCACGCCAGCATAGCCACGGAAGCCAAAGTGGTGGCCATGCTCAAAGAGCGCGGGATAGGTAAAAAAGATATATCGCGGCCCGAGTTTATGGCTTATGCCTGGGAATGGAAGGAAAAATATGGCGGGATCATCCTGGAGCAGCTAAAAAAACTGGGCGCCTCTTGCGACTGGGAGCGAACACGGTTTACGATGGAAGACGACTTGTCGGAAGCCGTTATCGATACGTTTATTCATTTGTACAACAAGGGCTTAATATACAGAGGGGTCCGTATGGTAAACTGGGACCCGCAGGGAAAAACCGCCGTTTCTGACGAGGAGGTTATCCGCAAGGAGGTTAACCAGAAGCTTTATTATATAAGATACAAAGTCTCCAGTCCTGAGTCTGAAGTTTTGAGTCAGGAGCTGACTTCAGACTTCGGACTCAAGACTTTGGACTTCCTCACTATCGCGACTACCCGCCCGGAGACCATTATGGCCGACGCGGCAATATGTATCAACCCGAATGATGCGCGGTATTTTCATCTTCATGGCAAAAAGGTTTTAATACCGCTTATCAATCGCGAGATCCCGGTGATACTGGATGAATATGTTACCATGGATTTTGGTACAGGTTGTTTGAAAGTAACACCTGCTCATGATTTGAACGACTACGAGCTGGGGCAAAAGCACAACCTGCCTGTTATTGATATTTTAAATGATGACGGAACTTTAAATGAAAACGCGAAAATATTAATAGGAGAGGACCGTTTTACAGCCCGGAAAAAAATCGCGGTTTTGCTTGAAGCAGACGGCTACCTCGAAAAAGTTGAGGATTACACATCACAAATAGGTTTCTCGGAACGTACCGACGCGGTAATTGAACCAAAACTTTCTATGCAGTGGTTTTGCAAAATGGATGAAATGGCAAAACCGGCATTAGATTATGTGTTAAAGGGCGAAATTAAGCTGATACCGGATAAATTCATCAATACCTACCGTAACTGGATGGAGAATATTAAGGATTGGTGCATCAGCCGCCAGTTGTGGTGGGGACAGCAAATACCAGCCTGGTACCTGCCCGATGGCCGGTTTATTATAGCAAAAACCAGGGATGAAGCATTTGAGCAGGCAAAAAATCTCAAATCTCAAATTTCAAATCTCAAATCTGAAGACCTAAAACAGGACGAAGACGTGCTCGACACCTGGTTTTCATCGTGGCTGTGGCCAATATCGGTGTTTGACGGGTTTAAAGACCCGAACAATGCCGATATTAACTATTATTACCCGACAAACGACCTGATTACAGCGCCGGAAATTCTTTTTTTCTGGGTAGCAAGGATGATCATGGCGGGGCATGAGTTCAGGGGAGAAGTGCCATTCAGAAATGTTTACCTGACTGGCATTGTTCGCGATAAGCTTGGCCGGAAAATGTCAAAATCGCTGGGTAACTCACCTAACCCGCTGGATCTGATAGAAAAATATGGAGCCGACGGAGTTAGAGTTGGTATGCTGCTATGCTCACCGGCCGGCAACGACCTGATGTTTGACGAAAGCTATTGCGAGCAGGGCCGTAATTTTGCCAATAAGATATGGAATGCGTTCAGGCTGGTTAAAGGCTGGGAAATTGATGCAAATCTCCCTAACAATAACGCGGTAGCCATTGAATGGTTCCAAAGCCGGTTCAGCCAGGCATTGGTTGAAGTTGAGGAAAATTTTGAGCAATATCGTCTGTCCGAGGCATTGATGACCACCTATAGACTGGTTTGGGATGACTTTTGTGCCTGGTACCTTGAGATGATAAAACCGGCTTATCAACAGCCCATTGATACGGATACGTACAATGCGACGATCCGTTTTTTTGAAGACGTTTTAAAAATTCTGCATCCGTTTTTGCCTTTTATCTCAGAAGAGCTTTGGCACGATAATCTATTTGGTGAGCGTGCCGGATATGATTGCTGTATCGTTGCTCAAATGCCAATTTTTGGGGAAATAAATACACAATTACTTTCAGAGGTCGAAATTATAAAGCAACTGATAAGCCAGGTACGTAACATCCGCAATAGCAAACAAATCTCCCCCAGGGAAATGCTGGATCTGTCAATTAAGCCAAACTCTGCCGTTTCATACAAGGCTTATGAACAGGTGATAAAAAAATTGGGAAACATCGGTGTCGTAGACTTTATTTCCGAAAAATTACAGGGCGCAACGAACTTTATGATCTCAACCGACGAGTTTTATATACCGTTAAAGGAAAATATCGATCCTGTGGCAGAAATTAACCGCCTCAAAAAAGATAAGGAGTATCTGCTCGGATTTTTGAAATCGGTTAATGCTAAGTTAACAAACGAACGCTTTATGAGCAGCGCAAAACCGGAGATCATTGAGATTGAGTTGCGAAAGAAAGATGATGCAGAGGCCAAATTAAAGATAATTGAGGCAGGTTTGTCGGCTTTGGCTGAGTAATTGCAATACGTTATGTAATGAGCAATAATTTAAGCTTTCTTAATTTTTCGGATAACAACGTTTCAATCAGGCAGCCTGTTCCCGGTAAGGTACGTCATCGCGTTTTATACTATGCGCTGATTTTTTTCGCTGCCATTGCAGGAATAACGATCAGTATCTATGTTCATCATACAGCTTTAAGTATTGTTACAGCATTTACATTCTTGTTTTGCGCTGCTATATTTCTTAAATATATTGTTTACCGGCCAATGTGGGCTCAAATATCCCACGTAATGCTCATCCTGGCAACGCTGATAAATTTCAGTAACGCGTATCTCTCTTTTCAAAATGTAAACATTTTAAGTATCCAGTTAATACTTCTCGCCATCGTTTTTAGTTTTTATTTGCTTGGGAACGAATGGGGTTTATTTTACTCATTATTAAACCTGGTACCAACGCTGGTATTTTTCATTTTGGAGTATAACAATAATTATTTTAATGCACTTCGTTCGGGTAAGGTTGATCTATATGAACTTATCATTAGCCTTTTTATTGACACTATTCTTATTGCCGTTATTCAAACAGCTTACCATAGGTCTTATTTCCTGAATTTAATGAAAGCTAAAAATAATGAAGAAGCTGCCGATCTGGTTCAAATCATGGAATTAACCAGTAAGAATGACGAGGCATTATCAGAGGTAAGTTCTGAAATTACCAGGGCTTTTGAATCAGGAAGGAAAACCAGTCAGATATTTCAAAACCAAGTTAGCTTGCGTGTGCTGATTGCCGAAGATAATCCCCTGAATGTGGCACTTATAAAAAAGATGCTGGCGAAATGGAATATTACGCCAACCATAGCTGATAATGGCGAAGAAGTGATTGAATTGTTAAAATCCGGAAATTTTGATATTGTTTTAATGGATATTCAAATGCCGGTGTTAAATGGATTTGACGCCGCTATTGGCATACGAAGATTGCCTGATCCTAAAAAGGCGGGTATTCCTATTATTGCGATAACTGCTGCTGCTTTAAGCAGTATTAAAGAGCAGGTGCTGAATTCCGGAATGAACGATTATTTGCCAAAGCCTTTTAACCCCGATGACCTAATGGAAAAAATTCACCACCTGGTGGCCTTTTCCTGATCAGGTTTCGTCAAAATCTGGCAAGTCGGCTATAAATTGATATGCTTGTTTCTCAAAATCAATGCGGCAGTAATAATGCTGCAGGCCATTGCTCACGGCCAGCAATTTAACTTTATGAACCATATTGTACCGCGCTACCTGGTCAAAAGCCTTTTGATCAACGGCTACTGAAGGCGCTTTACACTCAACCAGTAAAATTTTTTCACCCGCAGAATTATAAACCACGATATCTGAGCGTTTGGGCATGCCGTTAAGTTTATGCCCGCCTTCGAGTTTTATTAATGTTTTAGGATAATGTTTCTGCCGGATAAGGTATTGTACAAAATGCTGCCTCACCCATTCTTCGGGGGTTATTACAATATTTTTTTTCCTGATGACGTCAAAAAGGGTTAGCTGCCCGTTTTGTTCATTGATCTTAAAAGGATAGGGGGGCAGTTGAAGCGGCAGCAGCAGTTCCATCCCGCTAAAATCATTATTTTAGCGTCAGAATCCTAATGTTTCGCTTAATGGATTTTTTCAACTTCCCTTACTTCGATGTGATGTCCCTTCAATGCTTTTTTTAGATCGGGGATAAGTATCTCCCCGTAATGAAAAACTGAGGCTGCTAATGCTGCGTCGACGTTCGTTTCTTTAAAAACATCCACAAAATGCTGAACACTCCCCGCTCCGCCGGAAGCAATTACAGGGATGTTTACGGAATTATTTACCAATTTTAATAACTTATTATCGAACCCGGCTTTTGTGCCGTCGTGATCCATTGATGTTAATAATATTTCGCCGGCCCCGCGGCTTTCAGCCTCCAGGATCCAATCCAGCGTTTCTTTTTCCGTTGGTATCCTGCCGCCATTTAAATGAACGATATTTTTGTTTAAGATAATACGGGTATCAACCGCTACAACAACAAACTGAACACCGAACGCGGTTGCCAACTGGTCAATTAAAGCCGGGTTGCGGACGGCGGCCGAGTTGATAGATATTTTGTCGGCGCCCGCGTTCAAAAGGGCGTCAGCGTCGGCTATTTCATTAATACCGCCGCCGATAGTGAATGGGATATTGATTTGACGTGCGACAGCTTTTACCAGCTCAACCATTGTTTTCCGACGCTCAACGGTAGCGGTGATATCCAGGAAAACGAGCTCATCGGCTCCCTGGCGCGAGTAGTTCCAGGCCAGTTCAACCGGATCGCCTGCATCGCGCAGGTCAACAAAGTTTACGCCCTTTACAGTTCGCCCGTCTTTTACATCTAAACAGGGTATTATTCGTTTTGAGAGCATAGTTTATTCATTACCTTGATCTTTATCGAGAAGGTAAAAGTAAATATTAAAGCTGTATTATTAATAACTGCTGGCTGCTGTTAATAAATGTATCGCTTCGCTATCTAAATTTAAATTTGCTGCGGTTGTTAAATCGTTCAGTTGCTGAATGCTCGTAGCGCTCGCAATTGGGGCGGTAATGCCCGGGCGCGCTATAACCCACGCCAGCGCAACGCTGGCCGGGCTGGTATTATACGATGCAGCCACTTTATCCAGCGCCGCCAGAATTTTATATCCGCGCGGGTTAAGATACTTTTTTACCCCGGCGCCACGACTGCTTTGCGACAGGTCATTTTCTGACCGGTATTTACCTGTTAAAAACCCACTTGCCAGCGAATAATAGGTAATTACGCCCAGGTTTCTTTCCCGGCATACCGGCTCAAGCTCATTTTCATAATACTCACGTTCATATAAATTATATTCCGGCTGCAGGCACTGGTAGGCGGCAAGGTTATTTTCTTTACTTACCTGTAAAGCTTCCCTAAGCCTGGTCGGGTCGTAATTTGACGCGCCGATCGCTCGTACCTTGCCTTGTTTTATCAAATCGGTAAAGGTCTCCAGCGTTTCGGTAAAGGGCGTATCCTTATCGTCATCGTGTGATTGATACAGGTCGATATAATCTGTTTGTAATCGTTTTAAGGAGTCTTCAACTGCCTGTGTGATATATTTGCGCGACAAGCCTTTTTTTTCCGGGCTCATTGGTTTGCCAACTTTGGTCGCAATAATTACTTTGTCCCGTTTTCCGCTTTTTTTTAGCCAATTGCCGATGATGGTTTCCGACTCGCCGCCCTTGTTGCCCGGCGCCCAACGCGAGTATACGTCAGCCGTATCGATAAAATCAAATCCTGCATTAACAAATTCATCTAATATTTTAAATGATTGCTGTTCGTCGATTGTCCAGCCAAATACATTTCCGCCAAAACAAAATGGCTTTACTTTTATACCTGAGGTACCTATTTCTCGTTTTTCCATGGTGATGTTGTTTAAGGGCAAAGTTAAGGCTTAGTCACATTATTTTGTATGTCACAATGCTGCTTGCAAATCGGCGGGATGTCATTTTTTGTCAGCCGAAGCGGATTAATTCCTTGTATCTTTACGTTGTGGAGAACGTTACCCCCGATTCGAGAATATTAATAGAGATTGTACAAACCAAAATGCCTTATGGTAAATATAAAGGCACGTTGATAAGCGACCTGCCTGTATACTATCTGGAGTGGCTCCATAGCAAAGGCTTGCCGCCCGGCAAACTGGGTATGCTGCTGGGCACAACGTTCGAGATAAAAACAAACGGATTAACCGCTATCCTGCTAAAAATAAAAAAGTCGTTGGGATAATTGTTAAAGCTGTAGTTGTTGAAAAGCCCGAAGCTTTAATACTTCTGCAACTCTTCCGGCTTTTATAACCTCAACCAAATTACTTAACCATGACCGTCCTTAGTACGCCTGCTTACGTATATTTGATAAAATGTAAATGATGATGAGACAATCAATTTTATATGCAGCGCTGATAATGCTGTTTGCCGGCTGTGTAAACGGGCAGCCAAAAGGGAGCAATGATTTCGCCACAATGCCAAAACCTGTAGGCGACATACAGATAGCCACCTTTGGCGGCGGTTGTTTCTGGAGTATGAGCGAAGCTATGTCTGAGCTTAAAGGTGTAACCAAAGTTATATCGGGTTATGCAGGCGGCAATACTAAAAATCCGACTTACGAAGAAGTCAGCTCTCGTACCACCAATCATGCAGAATGTGTGCAGATCTACTATGACCCCAAAGTGATCAGCTTCGCCACGCTGGCAAATGCTTTCTTCTTTGCGCACGATCCGACAGAGTTAAACCGGCAAGGACCGGATGAAGGTACCGATTACCGCTCGATCGCGTTTTATCGCACTTCCGAAGAGAAAGGTATTCTATCGGACGTGATTAAAAAGATTAACGGGTCGAAACACTATCCCGAACCCATAGTAACGCAGGTTGTGCCTTTTAAAGCCTTTTACCCGGCCGAAAACTACCACCAGGGTTATTACCGGCTTCATGGCGATAATCCCTACATCGCAGGCGTATCCGAACCTAAAGTAATGAAATTTAGAAGGGCTGAAAGGACGTTGTTAAAACCGGAGTTTCAGAAATAGAGTTATATGAGACTTACGAAGTTTTTAAAACTTCGTAAGTCTTTATGAACCAATCACTTAATTCTCAACCGCAGCCCTTAGCATCAGCGCGCCTACTGTTACGTTGGTGCGGCTGTCGATGATGATAGCCCCACCGTTTGCTTTGTTATCCTGGTAAAGGTCGAACGCCAGCGGCTCCGCAGTTTTTATGACGATACGGCCGATATCATTCAGCTTAAAATCTTCGCTAAATTCCTTTTCGAGTGTATTGATATTTACTTTGTAAACCACCTCCTGTATTTTACAGCGGGTAACTTTGCTGTTATGCTGTATAAAATACATGAGCGAAGTATCCAGCGGGCGGGTGTCCATCCAGCACAGGTCGGCTTCGATCATTTGTGCGACCTCGGGTTTATTTGAGCTATTTACCAGCACATCGCCGCGGCTGATATCGATCTCATCCTTTAAATGAATAGTTACCGACATCCCGGCAAATGCTTCAGCAGGCTCTTCATCCAGCAATTCAATTTTGCTGATAGAAGAATGAAATCCCGATGGCAATACGGTTATCTTATCATCCACCTTAAACGAGCCGCTTGAAACACGCCCGGCATACCCGCGGTAATCGTGCAGTGCTTCAGTTTGCGGCCGTATCACCCATTGAACGGGGAAGCGGGCATGCGCCCTGCTGTAATCAACCTTCACTTCGATGGTTTCCAGCAAGTGCAGCAGGCTTTCGCCTTTATACCACGGCATATTGAATGATTTATTAACGATATTATCGCCTTTCAGCGCGCTTACCGGAATATAATGAACATGCTTAAGGCCCACTTTTTCAGCCAATGCCTCGTAATCTGCAACTATTTTACCATACACATCCTCGCTAAAGTCAACCATATCCATTTTATTAATGCAAACGACTACCTGCGATATTCCAAGTAGTGAAACAAGAAATGAATGCCGTATAGTTTGTTCGATAACCCCTTTGCGGGCATCGATAAGAATAATGGCCAGGTTAGCATTTGAGGCGCCGGTTACCATGTTGCGGGTGTATTGAATATGGCCTGGCGTATCGGCTATAATGAATTTGCGTTTTTCGGTTTGGAAGTATTTATAGGCAACGTCGATGGTGATGCCTTGTTCACGTTCTGCCTTTAAGCCGTCGGTTAAAATAGCCAGGTCTATACTACCGTCGTCATTTTTGCGGTTAGAGCGTTGCAAAGCTTCCAGCTGGTCGAGCAATATAGATTCACTGTCGTACAATAGCCGCCCGATAAGGGTGCTTTTACCATCGTCGACACTGCCTGCGGTAATAAATTTTAAAATATCCATCTTTTGATTTCGAATTTCGAATTTACGACCCGATAGCTATCGGGTTCGGATTTAAAATATTTGTATTTGTAGGTGTTATCACCGACAGTGGGCATTACTCTTTAAATCTAAAATCGTAACTCAAAAATATCCTCCCTTTTTGCGGTCTTCCATTGCGGCTTCACTTACTTTATCGTCCATACGTGCGCCGCGTTCGCTTATCCGCGAGGCGCTTATTTCGTCTATAATATCGTCGATCTGGAAAGCGTATGATTCAACCGCGGCTGTGCAGGTCATATCACCCACGGTGCGGAATCTCACATTGCGCTTTTCGATCACATCTTGTTCGTCCATATTCAGGAAGGGGGAGGCCGCCATTAATTGGCCATTGCGGGTAATCACTTCGCGTTCATGCGCGAAATAGATAGTTGGCAATTCTATTTTTTCCCGGCGAATGTAGTTCCATACGTCAAGCTCCGTCCAGTTGCTTATCGGGAACACCCTTACGTTTTCGCCTTTATGTATTTTGCCGTTAAAAATATTCCATAGTTCGGGGCGCTGGCGTTTGGGGTCCCATTGGCCGAATTCGTCACGCACTGAAAAGATACGCTCTTTTGCACGTGCTTTTTCCTCATCACGGCGTGCGCCGCCAATACAGGCGTCGAATTGATATTTAGCAATTGTATCCAACAAAGTAACCGTTTGCAGGGCGTTCCGGCTGGCATTTTTGCCTTTTTGTTCAACTACCTTGCCCTCATCTATTGAATCCTGCACGTAGCCGACAATCAGCTTTTCGCCGATGCGTTTCATCATCGCGTCGCGGTATTCAATGGTTTCGATAAAATTATGGCCGGTGTCGATATGTACTAACGGAAACGGAAATTTACCCGGTCTGAATGCTTTTTCTGCCAGGCGCACCAATGTGATAGAATCCTTACCTCCCGAAAATAACAGGGCAGGTTTTTCAAACTGACCGGCTACCTCGCGCAGAATATAGATCGCCTCTGCTTCCAGTTCATCCAAATAATCCAGTTGATGTTTCATTATTATTAATTATAGAATTACTGAATTATTGAGTTATTGAATTTTTCTTTTGTGTATTTTTTCATTGTCAAGCCTTGAAAATTTCTTCATGCAGGCCGCATTCTTTCTTCGACTGGTCTTCCCACCACCACCTTCCTGCCCTCAAATCTTCACCCGGCTGAACGGCCCTGGTGCAGGGTGCGCAGCCTATGCTCGGAAAACCGCGGTCGTGCAAGGTGTTATAGGGAATATTATACTGCTTGATATATGCTTTAACATCATCAAGCGTCCAGTCATAAATCGGGTGAAACTTAACCAACTGGTGTGCGTCATCCCATTCCACATGGCCCATAAATTGCCGTGTTAACGATTGGTCGGCACGAATGCCTGTGATCCAGCATTTGTTACCAGATAATGCACGATTCAACGGCTCAACCTTACGGATACCGCAGCATTCCTTACGATTATCAACCGATTCATAGAAGCTGTTGGGCCCCTTGGCGTTAACCATCTGCTCGAGCGCTTCGTTATTCGGATAGTATGCATGTATCGGCTGCCCGTATATTTCCATTGTGCGGTTCCAAACATAATATGTTTCCGGGAATAAACGGCCGGTCTCGAGCGTAAAAACTTTAATCGGCAGCTTATTGCTGAATATCATATGCGTAATTACCTGGTCTTCCCATCCAAAGCTGGTTGAAAAGGTGATCTGCCCCGGGAAAGCATCCACCAAAAGCGTCAATGCCTCGGCCGGCTTAAGCCCTTCGGTTTGTTTATGTATATTTTCGGCAAATTTATTCATCTTACAATACCTTCATTAAAAAAGCTATGATGCTTTTAATACTGATCAAAATTACGATCACTGCTACCGCAATCATGATCGCTTTGGCTGATATCCTGTTTGATATTTTAGCAGCGATAGGGGACGCGATAGCGCTTCCGATAACCAAACCCGCGACAGCTTCCCAGTGATTGCTGTTCAGCATTGTAATAAAGGTTATCGAGCTCATCAGGGCTATAAAAAACCTGGATAATTTAACCGTTCCCAATGAAAACCGCGGGTGCCTTCCGCCGGCAATAAGCGTTGATAACACAATGGAACCCCAGCCGCCGCCGCCAACTGCGTCGATAAAGCCGCCGCCTAAACCCAATAGCGAAATTCTTTTTATTTTTTCGGATGATCTTTTTGCACCGGTTTTAAATGCCTTTGACAAGATAACCAAACCCAATATCAGCGTATAAATCGATACAAATGGTTTGGTATACTGGCTGTAATGCTCTAGCGATGAAAGAAGGTAGGCACCGGTGACTGCGCCAACAATACCGGGGATCAGCAAAAGCTTAAATAATTTCCAGTTGATATTGCCCATGCGGTAGTGCATCCACCCGGCAATGCCGTTGCTCATAATTTCGGATAAATGCACGCCCATGCTCGCCGAAGCGGGTGGCACCCCCATGGACAATGAAAACGTTGTCGATGTAACCCCATATGACATGCCAATGGCCCCGTCTATCATAGCGAAAACAAAACCCGCCGCTAAAAAGTAATAGAACATCGGGCTAATGCCCTGTACATACGATTTAAAAGCGGGCTCTTTAATCCAGAGTGCAGCAACTGCTGTAATGATAGAAAGTAAAATTGTACCCCATATCAGCCATATCAAATTCTTCTTTTCAAGCTGTTTGGGCTCCACGAGCACCGAAGTGACTTTATTTAATGTTTTAACCTTATGCGCAAAATCCCCGCTAAGGGAATTTCTGAGATCACTCATTTGCTGCAGGGTGATATCCAGTTCGTCAGGCAAACCCTCGTTTAAAACTTCTTTGAGCCGTTTGGCGATAGTGGGAGATTTTCCGTTTGTTGAGATAGCTATCTTCAGGTCGCCTTTTTGCACGATCGAGCTCAGGTAGAAGTCACATAAGTCGGGCTTATCTGCTACGTTAATGAGTAATTTTCTGTCATGTGCCGATTGGCGGATGAATTTATTCAGTTCGCTGTCGCTTGTTGCGGCTATTACCACGTCAGCGGTATCCAGGTCATCGTCAGTAAAAGCTTTCTGAATGATTTTTATGCTTTTAAATTGTTCGGCCAAAGTATATACAGGCGGTAAAATGTCCAGGGCAATAACCGTAACCTTTGCTTCCGGGCTGTTGTGCAGGATGGCGTTCAGCTTTTCGAGCCCAACGTTCCCGGCGCCAACCAGTACGGTATGCAATGTGTTCAGCTTTAAAAAAACGGGAAACAACGGGTTGCTTCCGGCTATTTTTTTATCCCGGACTACATTCAGCCTCTTATCCTTCGGCAACAATGTCATAAAATTCCTTCATAGGTTGAAACTTAGGATGCAGCGACACTACCTCGCCAAATACAATAATCGCGGGAGAGGTAATTTTGTTTTCTTCGGCCAGTTCAACTATCGTATCAACAATACCGACAACAACTTTTTCATCCCTTGTTGAGCCGCTTTGAATAACTGCGACCGGCAGGTTGTTTTTTCCTTCGTTTTTAAATATTTCGGCAATTTCAGCCAGTTTATGGATGCCCATTAATACCACCACGGTGGCTTTTGTACGTGCCGCTTCATAAACATCAGTTGATACCTTCCCGCTGGCGGTGGTGCCTGTTACTACCCAAAAACTTTCGCTCAAGCCGCGGTGTGTTACAGGGATCTGCTGTAAGCCTGGTACAGCGATTGAACTGGAGATGCCGGGAATTACCTGTGCCGGGATGTTATATAATGCAGCAAAATCTAATTCTTCATAACCACGCCCAAAAACAAACGGGTCGCCGCCTTTTAGGCGTACCACGTGTCCGTAGTTAATGGCATAATCCACCATCAGCTTATTAACGGCATCCTGCGAGTAGGTATGATCGCCGGAGCGTTTGCCGACATATACCCTGGCAGCATGTTCAGGAGCAAATTCCAAAAGCTCTTCGTTTACCAGCGCGTCGTATAAAACAACATCGGCTGTTTTAAGTGCTTTTACGCCCTTTAGTGTGATTAGATCGGTATCGCCCGGGCCTGCGCCTACTAACGTTATACGTGGTTCTTTACTATTTGTAGTGGTGGTTATGCTCATGATTGTACCAGCTCCTCTCTCTTTGCTTTAACTGTTTTTAAAAAATCTGCGGCAGCATCTAAATAGTCCTTCGCGAAAGCTTCAGAAGGCTCGTTTTTATTGATCTGTAATACCAGGTCATTAAAGCTGCCGTTAATATCTATTTCTCCTGTGGTGATATAATTTGTGTCAAACTCGCGGATAATGCCGGTTTGTGTACTGCTGTTAATGTTTTTATCGAGCAGCAGGGCCTTAGCCGAGCCGATAAACACATTGTACGAATGATAGATGGCATCAGCCCATGCACCGGCGCTGAATGACTCGTTTGCCCAACCTAGTTTTTCGTCCGATTCATATAACAGCGTAGCTACCAGGTCAATCACCACCCCGGCACATTCCCCAACGCCAATGGCAGTGGCAAAAGTTTCCTGGTGGCCCCAGTCAACAAACTCGTCGTCAGTTAACGTAGTCAGGTCAGCAAGTGGTTTTAACATCTGGTAGAAATAATCTTTCCCCTGCCTGTCGTAGTAAGCGTGGAAAGTTTCATCTTCTATTGACTGATCTTTATAATTATCAAGCACAGCCCTTAAAACTTGTGTTGCACGCTTGGCGGGCACCTTTAAAACTTTTTCGGCTGCGCGGCCAACGCCGTCGCCAACAGTGCCCCCGCCTAACAGCACTTGTACCGATGGTAACACCCGAGTGCCGGCCTTTAATGAGCTGCCATGAAAACCGATATGCGCCAGCCCATGCTGCCCGCAAGAGTTCATGCACCCGCTGATCTTTATTTTTATTTCGCGGTTAACTATAAAATCCTCGTACTCGTTATAAATGACATCTTCAAGCACACGTGCAAGCGTCATGCTGTTTGATATCCCCAGGTTGCAGGTATCTGTGCCTGGGCAGGTGGTAACATCCGCTACGCTATCAAAACCCGGCGCAGCCAGCTCCAATTCCGCCAGGCCAGTATATAAAGCTGGCAAAGCCTCTTTGCGTACGTATTTAAGCAGCAACCCCTGGTTTTGCGTGATTCGGATCTCGTCGGCAACATAAGGCCTGATCGCGTCAACCAACTTGCGTGCAACCGGTGTGTGTATGTCGCCAACAGGAACCTTTATATACACGCCATAAAATCCCTTTTGCTTCTGCTCAAAAACGTTGGTTATTAGCCATTGCTCATAACGCAAAGGATTTGTTAAAGTCACTTCCTTAAAAGAACCGGGTTGCGGTATAACCGGTTCCGGTATTGCATTCGTATTAATGGTATAGCTCTTTACCTTATTCGCTTTTCGCTCGATCTCCATAAGCGACAACACTTCAGGCAAACCGATTTTTTGAATAAGATATTTAAAACGCGCCTTGTTGCGGTTATTCCGTTCGCCATGACGGTCGAATACACGTATGATGGTTTCGATATACGGTATCAGCTGATCCTCGGGTAAAAATTCTTCAACGATACTTGCCAATAAAGGCTGTGCGCCTAAACCACCACCGATCATCACCTTGAAGCCGCGTTCGCCATTACTGTTCAGTTTTGGGATCACACCAACATCATGGATATACGAAAAAGCTGTATCCGCTTCGCTTGACGAAAATGATATTTTGAACTTACGGCCCATATCCTGGCAAATAGGATTGCGCAAAAAATATTCAAACGTAGCTTGTGCATAAGGTGAAACATCAAACGGCTCATCCGGATCGATTCCCGAGGTAGGAGAGGAGGTAACATTTCTAACTGTGTTGCCGCACGCTTCGCGCAAAGTAATATCGTCCTGCTCTAATTCGGCCCATAATTGCGGCGTACGGTCAAGGCTGACGTAATGGATCTGTATATCCTGCCGGGTTGTTAAATGCAGGTTGCCGCTTCCGTATTCGTCGGCAATGTCCGCTATCTTTAACAATTGTTTAAAAGTAACTTTCCCGAATGGCAGCTTTATCCGCACCATTTGTACGCCGGGCTGGCGCTGGCCATAAATGCCACGGGCAAGGCGCAGGCTCCTGAACTTTTCATCATGTATCTTTCCTTCACGAAAGGCCCTGATCTTCTTTTCCAGGTCAATTATGTCTTTTTCAACAATCGGGTCCTCCAGTTCAGTTCTGAAGCTTTGCATAAAGTCGGTATTAGTGATATAACAAAACCGCTCAAACTATTGCCGGCGCGGTGTATTTAGTAATAAATTAAAGTCAGGGCCATTGCTTTATATCTAAAACAACTAACCCAGTACTTTACAATAGTCGCAATAAATTGTTTTTTATAATGCAACAATAATATAGACAACAAATATATAGATAGTATATGGAATTGGTCGTAATTATTTCCAAATTATCGATTTTTACTTTTTAATTATATTTAAGAGAGAGAGGCAAGATAATAAGAGCCAAGAAGCAAGACAATAAGATGCAAGAAGCAGGGCAGTAAGAAGCAAGAGCCAAAAAAAACAAAACTTCTTAAGTCTTGTATCTTGGCTCTTGACTCTTAATATCTTGCTTCCTGCTTCTCAACTACACCTTCACGATCAGTGAATTCTCGCGGGCAATAATATCGGCAATACTGGTTTCCGAAAGTATTTTTAGCGTAGCGTCACGTACATCCACAAATACATCGCGGATGCCACAGGTTGTTTCCTGCCGGCATTCTTCGCATTTGTGATAAAAATTCAAGCTGGCGCAAGGCACCATGGCGATAGGGCCATCGGTAATGCGCATAATACTTACGAGATATATATCTTTAGGGTCCTTATTCAAACTATAGCCGCCTCCCGCACCTTTTTTACTATACAGGTAGCCGGCGTTACGCAAGTCTAACAATATTTGCTCCAGGAATTTTTTGGGTATCCGTTCCTCCTCAGCGATCCGTGAGATTTGCATTGGAGGTTTATCCGCATTTTTCCCTAATATCACAAGGGCCTTTATCGCGTACTTGGTTTTTTTCGATAACATCTTTTAAATATACAAAGATAGTTGATTTGGTTGACTAGGCTGAATAAGAGAGCTGTTCAAAATCAGTATTAAATTAATTCAATATAATCCACCATCAGCACACAATGATACTAAAATGTTTTGACGGCGCTTACATAGTGAAACTTTAAATCGCCTGGTTTATTATAAATCTTTCTTCGTGGTTTATACTTATAATTTGTAATTGATCGCCAATGGCAATCATACCATTGCCGCCGTGTACCAGGTTTTGCCCGAATAATATTTTGTTGTTTTTCCTGCGGTATTCAGCGAGGGTTTTAAGCGGCTCTTTTCCCCTCGAGAGGCTGGTTTGGTCAATAGTGGTTATTACACAGCGGTCACATAGTTTTACGCCATAAAAATCTACATTTCCTATTTTAAAATGTGCGAATAAGTCTTCCTCATAGGGCTTGCCGCCTGTAAATACAATATTAGGCCTGAACCTGTTCATCGGCAGCGCCTCCCCGAGCCGGCTGTTCAGATCATCCAATGAAGCCTGTCCGATGATTAAGAACGGATAGGCATCTGAAAATGATGTAATGGCATCCCCGGGGGCATATCGCTGGTCAACCATCCGTTTACTGGTATCGGGCATATAAACCAGGCGGCAGTTTATATCCAAAGTCGCCTTAAACCAACCGTCAACTTCTTTGCTGACATATTTACCGGTACAGGTATCATCCCAAATGCTTACGGTTATTTCGTTGCCAGCCGATTTAAATGGAATGGCAATGGAATCACCGCTCGATTTATGCGCCACCCGCAAGCCATCTTTTTCAATCGTTACTTGCAGCAATGCCAATTGAGGAACTTCCCGTTGCGAAATAAAGCGGCTATTCTCATCCACCAGCATCCACCGCCTGTCGTGTTCAAAGCCGGTTGCCGTGATCGCGGCCTCCTTAACCGCAATTCCGGCCAGCGATTTAATAGGATAAATGTATAATCCGCTTATTTGGAGCACGTTGCTGATTGATTATATTGATTGAGTGAGTAGTTGATTAAGTTGTAAATTACCCCAAACATATTAACTTTATCAACTTAATTCAACATAATCAACCATTTGCTATATTAGCTAATCGAATTATCAATCAATAATTCACTAAACCACTAATTCACTAATTAAAATGTTAGTTACAACCAGCACATACTTAGAGGGGTACAAAGTTACCCAGCATTTAGGGATAATCAGGGGTATTACTGTCCGTTCACGCGGCCTGGGCGGAAATTTTGTCGGCGGGCTGCAAAGCTTATTCGGCGGTCGCAATACTGTTTATACCGAACTATGCGAAACGGCGAGAGAAGAAGCTTATGTACTGATGGTGCAGCATGCGCAGCAGCAGGGGGCCAACGCCGTTATCAATATGCGTTATGATGCAAACGACGTAATGCAGGGGATAACGGAAGTTTTAGCCTATGGAACCGCTGTGATAGTGGAAAAATTATAGCTTTGTGAGCTATAATGCAAAAAAGCAACCTTACCCTTTTCATTTTCATCGCGCTCATTTTAGGCGTTGTCGCCGGGTATTTTTATAATAGCTATGTTATTAAGGCAATTAATGTTCAAATAAATTCTGCCGAAACAAATATTAAAAGTATTGATTACCAGTCGGCCGGCTTTACCGACACTACCTCTGTAGCTTATAGTTTACTCAAAAAACAACGGATAGCGGAAGTCGGCATTCGTAATAAGAATAATAGCGTACGGGAGGATAAGCTGGAAGGTTTTAACCTGTTGAGCGATATTTTTATCCGGCTGATAAAAATGATCGTTGCGCCGCTGGTATTTACAACATTAGTAGTAGGGGTAGCGAAAGTAGGCGATATCAAATCCGTCGGGCGTATCGGTGGTAAAACATTGCTCTGGTTTTTAGCTGCGACACTTGTTTCGCTGCTGATAGGTATGCTCATGGTGAACCTTTTCGAGCCCGGAACAGCCATGCATATAGCCTTGCCCGATGGCCATGTAACCAGCGGTATCGAAAAAACATCATTGTCGCTCAAAGATTTTGCAGCCCATGTTGTGCCGCGGAGCTTTTTCGAGGCTATGGCTAACAACGAAATTTTACAGATCGTGGTGTTTTCCCTGCTTTTTGGTATTGGCACAGCGTCGATAGGCAAAATGGGAGAGGTGGTGATAAAAGCCCTGGACGCCATAGCCCATGTTATATTAAAAATAACCGGATATGTAATGATGCTTGCCCCGCTGGCTGTTTTCGGCGCTATAACGGCTATTGTTGCCAAGCAGGGGCTCGGCATATTAACAACTTATGCTGTTTTTATCGGTGAGTTTTATTTATCACTGATCATACTATGGGCAGTTATTTTACTGGGCGGTTTTTGGGTGCTGAAAAAACGGGTGTTTACTTTACTCGGCCATATAAAGGACGCCATGCTGATCGCTTTCGGCACTTCAACCAGCGAATCGGTTTACCCGAAATTGCTGCTCGAACTGGAACGTTTCGGCTGCAATAATAAAATTGTAAGCTTCGTTTTGCCACTTGGCTATTCCTTTAACCTCGACGGCGGCATGATGTATATGACGTTTGCATCGTTATTTATTGCCCAGGCTTATAATATTCATCTTTCTTTTGCCCAGCAGCTCATCATGCTGCTTACCTTAATGCTTAGCAGCAAAGGCGTAGCCGGTATCCCACGTGCCGCGTTAGTCGTAGTTGCTGCAACCTTATCCATGTTCAATATCCCCGAGGCTGGGCTGGCGCTTCTGATCGGTATCGACCCGTTCTTAGACATGGGCCGGTCCGCAACAAATGTATTAGGTAATGCTGTTGCCTCAGCTGCGATAAGCAAATGGGAAGGGGAATTGAGATAATAATGATTTATTGAATTGCTGAATCGGGAATAATAAAAGATATTTGCGGTTCGAAAATTTTGCAATCAATCATCCAATAATCATCGATACATGTCATCTAGCGCAAAAAAAATATTCCTCCTGTTGTGTATTGTTGTACCGTTCCTGTTTTATTGTGTTTATTATTATGGAAATGTGTTTAAAAACGCGCCGTACCGGTTTGCCGAGTTCAAATCATTCACCTTTCAATATGGCACCCGCGATAGCTTGGCTAATAAATATAATTCGCAAACCGGCGATTATCAATACATAAACAAGCATGATTCACTAGTGAAAACGCATTTATTGCTGAACAAAAGCGAATTGCTATATCTTCACCGTAAGGCGAGCGAACTTGGGTTATGGGATTTTCCGTCTGATGAGCGCGAAAATGATACATCCCACTTAAAAGGCGCCAAACCGCCCCGGTATTTAATTGAATTCAGTTACCAGCGGAAAAGCAAAAAAGTGACCTTCGACGCCAACTACGCCGGGCCGCAAAAACTGGTAGATGCCAACCTGCAAATGGTAAAAGAAATTCAGTCAGTTTTAACTGAAGCAGAAGGAAGGCAGAAAAAATAAACCGGGTATTGTTTATTGAAATAGGAATTCCTATATTTGCACCTCGAATTTTAAAACAATAATTAACAAACAATGTACGCAATAGTAAGTATAGCCGGACAGCAATTTAAAGTTGCAAAAGACCAGCAGATCTTTG
>JAQBOH010000202.1 GCA_028288125.1 Mucilaginibacter sp. | reverse complement strand
AAGTGTTTATTGCTTGGTATCTTTTGCGTTAGCCTTATTAGCAGAATCCTTCTGGGCTTGTTTCTTCTTTTTCCTAAAAAATCCTTTCAGCAAGAAGTTGCTTTGAGCCGCCTTCAGATCTGTATTTAATGTGGTGGTGGTGGTATGCACATTTGCCATGGTGGTTTTTGCCTGTTTAACTGTCCCCTCCAGATCTTTTGAAAGCTTATCGCTGTTTAATAACCGCCCGATACTGCCTTTCCCATTATTTACTTTCGCTACAATTTCCGACAGCCCTCCGGTAAGTGATTCTGCATTATCGATTACCCTGGTTAATTTGACGATGATTTTATCAATGTCAACAGGGGCAATTGAAGAAAGCTGGCCTCCATCTTCAATTGTTTGGGTGCTGGTAACACCGCCGGCGTGTATCACAACCAATTTGTCGCCCATTAAACCATCACTGCCAATACTTAATGCAGCGTCCTTTTTAATAAACTTTTTTACCTTATTATCCAGGGTCAGGTCAACACGCACCGAGCTGTCAGTCACAATATTTATAGCATGTACAACGCCAACGTTTATACCCGCAAAACGTACATTGTTGCCAACCTGCAGGCCGCTAACATTTTTAAATGTTCCATAAACATTAAAGGTTGAACTAAAAAGGTTTTTTTGATTTCCAATAAAGAAAACGGCCAGCACTAATACCAATAATCCAATAAAGGTAAATACGCCGATCTTAATTTTTTGTCCCGTGGTTGTTTTCATGCTATATCTTTAAAAAATGCTGCTACGATTTTGTTATTTGATTTGTGAAGCTCCTCAAACGAGCCTTCCGCTATATATTCCCCGTCATTCATAATTAAAACTCTGTCGGAAGCCATTCGTGCACATTCCATGTCGTGTGTAATAATGATGGATGATGTTTTATACTTCTTTTGAATACTTAAAATGAGGTCGCTGATCTCCCTTGACGTTATCGGGTCGAGCCCGGTTGTGGGTTCGTCATACAGGATAATTTCCGGATTTACGATGATCGTCCGCGCCAGCCCTGCTCTTTTTCGCATACCGCCCGACAGGTCCGACGGCATCGTATCAATTGCATCAAGCAGCCCAACACTATCCAGGGCCTGCTCCACACGCTTGTCGATGTCGGCCTGGTCTGTTAGTTTTAATATCCTGGTTAATGGAAATTCCAGATTCTCGCGAACCGTCATTGAATCATACAGGGCGCCGCTTTGAAACAAAAACCCAATTTTTATCCGTAATTGTTTCAGTTCCCTATCCGACATCTCACTCACCTCGTTACCGAATACTTTAAGCGAGCCGGCATCCTGTCTCAATAAACCAACAATACACTGTATCGTTACTGATTTGCCTGTTCCCGAACGCCCCAAAACCACTATGTTTTCACTGCGCTTCAGTTGAAGATTGATGTTTTTTAAAACGTCCTTTTCACCAAATGACTTTTTAAGCCCCTTTATAGCAATAACAACGTCCTCCCTGCTTTTAGGCTTATCCTTTATACCGACTTCTTTTGTGTTTTCCATCCGGGATTTAGTTATAAAACAGTAAACTGGTAACTTGTACAGCAATGGCATCAATCACGAATATCCATAGCGATGCAGTAACCACAGCCGAATTAGCCGCGATACCGACGCTTTCGGTTCCTTTATTTGAATTGAAGCCTTTATAACAACCCACGAAGCCTATAGCAAAGCCAAAAAATATTGTTTTGATAAATGCCGGTATAAAATCGATGAACTCAAGCGAGCCGATTACTTTGGTAAAGTAAAGCTGAAAGCTCATGTTATCCCTGAGGTTTAATGCCAGGAAGCCACCGAAGAGCCCTATTGCATCGCCGATCACCGATAAAAGGGGAACCATAAAGGTTGTGGCCAGTATGCGGGTAACTACAAGGTACTGCGTAGGGTTGGCCCCTGATACCTCCATGGCGTCCAACTGCTCGGTTACCTTCATACTGCCCAGCTCGGCGCCTATACTGGATGCTATTTTACCCGCGCAAATTATGGCTATAATAACCGGCCCGATCTCGCGGATAAACGAAACGGCCAGTGTTCGGGGCAGCATGCTGGCGGCACCAAACGCTACCAGGGTTGGCCGAAGCTGCACGATCAAAACCACGCCCATTATAAAGGACGTAATGCCAACCAGCATCATGGAGCGATAGCCAATCTCGTAGCACTGGCGAACAAACTCCGACCATTCAAAACCGCCGGTAAATATATTCCTGAAAAATTTAAAGAAAAACCAAACCTGGTCGCCAATATTTTCAAACCATTTCTTCCAGCCGGGAATTACTACCTGTTCTGCCATAAGTATTTAATAAATTGTCGTACGACAATTGCTTTGCTAAATAAGCCGGCCCACAAGTTTTACCCGTAAAATTCCTGCTGGTTTATAACATGGGGATATCCATGATAAGCAATCGCGACTTGGTTTCAGTATCAATTGTAATTGAACTGATATCATAAACACCTAAAGCGTCCCTTTTGTTTACGTTTTGCCCATTTATTTTAACCGATCCCTCAATAACGAATATATAAACCCCATTTCCGGGTGTTTTAATTTCATAGTTTATTTGCTTTTGCGGTCCAAAATCACCCATCGAAAAGGTTGCATCCTGGTTTATCCACAACGTATCGTCGCTTTTAACCGGCGAAATGAGCGTAACCAGCTGGTTAGGTTTCATTGCGCTGGTAAAGCTTCTTTGCTCGTACCGGGGTTTAATATCTTTTTCCTTTGGGAACAGCTATATTTGTAAAGTATTTGCCGGCTCGGTTTGCGAATGATTATATTCCGAATGCTCAATGCCGGTACCTGCGGACATAACCTGCACCTCGCCCGCTGAGATAACGCCAGTATTGCCCATGCTGTCCTTATGCTCCAGCGCGCCCGACATAGGGATTGTGATAATTTCCATATTATCATGCGGGTGGCGGCCAAAACCCTGGCCTCCGGCTATAATATCGTCATTCAATACCCTTAAAGCGCCAAAATGTACTTTTTCAGGATCGTAATAGCGGCCGAAACTAAATGAGAATTTAGCTTTAAGCCAGCCGGTGTCGTTGGTTCCCCGCTCATTGGCAGAATAAAAAATCTGTTTCATTGTTTTAATGTCTTAAATTACATGTTTGAACATGCAATATTTATACCATAATTTTATTATGCGTATTTTTGCTGAAATTTATTACCCAGTGGAAAATAAAGCAGTTTTGGCGGGCGCGAGCGGACTAATTGGCAGTAAATTGCTTGACGTTCTTTTACAGGAGGATTATTATGATGAAGTAATTGCCTTGGTTCGCCACGAGCTGCCGCTAAGCCATTTAAAATTAGTGCAAATCAACGTGAATTTTGAGGATTTAGAAAAGCATGCACCCGCCATAACCGGGCATGTAGTCTTTTGCTGTCTGGGTTCAACCCGCAAAAAAACGCCGAACCTGGCGGACTATCGAAAAGTAGACCACGATTATCCGCTGCAATTGGCACAAATTGCTTCAAAAAATCGCGTTCAGCAATATCATCTGGTCTCGGCACTTGGCGCGAATGCCGGATCGGCCAACTTTTACACCAAAATGAAGGGCGAAACAGAGGAGGATATCATGAAAGCCGGGCTACCGGCCTTACATATATACCGACCAGCCCTGTTAACCGGCGACAGAAAAGAAACCCGCACCGGCGAGCGCATTTTTACCCTGGCAATGAAAGTAATCGACCCTTTATTAATCGGGCCATTAAAAAAATATCAAAGTATTCCCGCGGCTACGGTTGCACGGGCAATGTTTAATCAATCTATGAAACAACCGGAAGGCGTATTTATTTATTCTTCCGACCAAATAAAAAATCTATCGTGAGCACCTATATATCCGCCGAGAATCTTGGCCACTCCTTCCATGACCAATGGCTATTCCGAAACGTTACTGTTGGCATTAACCGCGGACGGCGGGTTGCACTGGTTGGCGTTAACGGGGCTGGTAAAACTACATTATTAAAAATATTGGCCGGTTCGCTAAAGCCTACCGAAGGCAAGGCCGTGCAAAGCAGAGACCTTAACCTGGGCTACCTGGAGCAGGACCCCCATTTCAAAAACGCTAAATCCATCAGCGATTATATTTTTCATGCCGACGACGTACAGCAGCAACTCATCCGAAAATACGAGGAACTGCTTGAAAATGAGCCTGATAATGCCAAAGCCATAGAGAAAGTGATGGAAGAAATGAGCGGCGTAGACGCTTGGGAATATGAGTACCAAATAAAAACCATCCTGGGCCGGCTGGATATTCATCATCTAAACCAAAACATAAATACCTTATCGGGCGGGCAAAAAAAGCGACTGGCGCTGGCAAAGCTGCTTATTGAGGATCCGGATATTTATATCCTGGATGAGCCTACTAACCATTTGGACATTGATACGATTGAATGGCTGGAAAAATTATTGACCGATGGCACTAAGACCATCCTGATGGTAACCCACGACAGGTATTTCCTCGATAATGTTTGCAATGAAATATTGGAGATTGACAAGGGAAAGATCATTCCTTATATTGGTAATTATGAATATTACTTAGAGAAAAAAGCGGAGCGCGAGAGTGCAGACGAGGCTCAGTTCCAAAAAAACTCAAACCTGCTGCGCAAGGAACTGGAATGGATGCGCCGGCAACCGCAGGCACGGGGCACCAAATCAAAGGCGCGCATTGATGCTTTTTATGACCTTGAGGATAAAACTAAAAACGGCGGTGCCAAGCAAAAGGTTGAATTGAGCGTTAAGACCGCACGACAGGGCAATAAGATCATGGAGATGAAGGGACTCTATAAATCCTTTCACAACCAAACCTTCATCAATAACTTTAGCTACGTATTTAAAAAAGGCGACCGCATTGGCTTAGCCGGAAAAAACGGCAGCGGAAAATCAACGCTGTTAAATTTGATTACCGGAACGCTTAGTCCGGATAAAGGGGTCATTGATAAAGGGGAAACCACCGTAATTGGATATTTCCACCAATCAGGAATTGTTTTTAAAGACGATGAGCGCGTGATCGACGTAGTGAAGAACGTTGCGGAATTTATTACAATGGCCGATGGCAAACTGATCTCAGCCTCTGCCCTGCTCACTTTATTCCTCTTCCCACCGGCTAAACAATATGGCTTTATCTCAAAACTAAGCGGCGGGGAAAAGAAAAGGCTGCAGCTAATGAGCATCCTGATGAAGAACCCCAACTTTTTGATCCTGGATGAGCCGACCAACGATCTCGACATTGACACCCTAAATGTGCTAGAGGAATTTTTAACCAATTACTCAGGCGTTTTAATGATGGTTTCGCACGACAGGTATTTACTGGATAAACTAACCGACCAGCTTTTTATAATGGAGGAGAATGGCCATGTTAAAATATACAACGGCAATTATTCGTCTTACAGACTTGAACTGGAAGAGTCGCGACAGCAAAGCAAGAAAGACACAAGCACCGGATCGCAAAAGACCGGGACTGTTGCCAAAAACAAACTAAGTTTTAAGGACGCCAAAGAACTGGAAACCCTCGAAAGTGAGATCATTGACATCGAGAATGAAATAAAGGACAAAACCGACCAATTAAATGTAGTCGGCATTAATCCCAACAAACTAAACGAAATACTGGGCCAGATCGCGGCATTAAATAGCCGGCTTGACGAAAAGAGCATCCGCTGGATAGAACTAACCGAATTAAAGGAAGCATAAATGAAACCATCCGACATACTGGCATCAATTGGCGTTATCATTTTACTGATCGCCTTTTTGCTGAATTTATATAAAAAGCTTTCGGCAGAAAGTAGAATGTACACATTTTTAAATTTTATTGGCGCCGCTATTTGTTGTTATGCTTCCTTCTTGATTCGCTTTTATCCTTTTATTGTATTAGAGCTCATCTGGTCGTTTGTTGCTTTAACATCATTATTTAAAGTTCCACGTGGAACATCGGCCAATGATAAGTAATTTTGCAACACTAAATAAACGTGTTAGACTTACGAAGTTTTAAAAACTTCGTAAGTCTTGTTGAAATAGAAAAAGTAATGTTCCACGTGGAACGTCAAATAAAATGTTTAAGAAATATAACGTAATAGTTGTGGGTGCCGGTCATGCCGGATGTGAGGCGGCAGCGGCGGCGGCCAATCTTGGCTCGTCCGTATTGCTCGTTACTATGAACATGGGCGTGATCGCGCAAATGAGCTGCAACCCCGCTATGGGCGGCGTAGCCAAAGGCCAAATCGTGCGCGAGATTGACGCCATGGGCGGCTATTCGGGCATTATCACGGATAAAACCTCCTTACAGTTCAGGATGCTGAATCGCTCGAAAGGCCCCGCTATGTGGAGCCCGCGCGCGCAAAGCGACCGCATGCGCTTTGCTGAAGAGTGGCGCCTGGCACTTGAGCGCACGCCGAACGTCGATTTTTGGCAGGATACCGTAACTTCTTTACTCGTAAAAAACAACACCATTGCCGGCGTACGGACATCGCTGGGCATAGAGATAGAATCAGATGCTGTAGTATTAACTAACGGCACCTTTTTGAATGGCCTTATTCATATAGGCGAAAAACGTTTTGGCGGAGGCCGTACAGGCGAGAAAGCCGCTACCGGTTTAACCGAACAGTTGGTGGAACTGGGTTTTGATTCGGGCAGAATGAAAACGGGCACGCCGCCACGGGTAGATGGCCGCAGTCTAAACTATTCACTAATGGAAGAGCAATGGGGAGATGAAGAACGGGGGCGTTTTTCATATACTGATGTAGAACTTGCAAAAGAACAACGTTGCTGCTGGATCACCTATACCAACCCACAGGTACACGAAACGCTAAAAGAAGGGTTCGAAAAATCACCCATGTTTACCGGGCGGATCAAAGGGCTTGGGCCGCGGTATTGCCCGTCAATTGAGGACAAGATCAACAGGTTTGCAGAGCGAGACCGGCATCAAATATTTGTGGAGCCGGAGGGCTGGAATACGGTTGAAATCTACGTCAATGGATTCTCCACCTCGTTGCCGGAAGACATCCAGTACAAAGCACTCATCCAGATACCAGGATTTGAAAAGGCTAAAATGTTCAGGCCTGGGTATGCCATTGAGTACGACTATTTCCCTCCTACCCAGCTTGGCTTAACGCTGGAAACAAAACTGATCAGCAATCTTTATTTCGCGGGCCAGATCAACGGCACCACCGGTTACGAAGAAGCAGCCTCACAGGGTTTCATTGCAGGCATTAATGCCCACCAGAAAATAAATCAAAAACACGAGCTGATCATGAAAAGATCTGAGTCGTACATCGGTGTATTGATTGACGACCTGGTAACCAAGGGCACCGAGGAGCCATACCGCATGTTTACCTCGAGGGCTGAGCATCGCTTGCTTTTACGTCAGGATAACGCCGACATCCGGCTGAGCCCAATCGGTCACGAGTTGGGATTGATCAATGACGAGCGCCTGGAGAAGGTGAATCAAAAAATAAAAAACTCCGACGACATTGTCGCTTTCACCAGGTCAAAATCTATTGAGCCGGCGACTGCTAATTCGTTGCTTGAGAAATTGGGAACATCCGCGTTAAATCAAAACACCAAATTATTTAATTTGATAAGCCGGCCGCAGGTTGGTTTTGAAGCCCTGAAACGGGCTGATGAGTCGTTGAACAATTTACTGGCTGGCTACGATAAAGAAACTATTGAGCAGGCTGAAATAAAAATCAAATATGAGAGTTATTTTGAAAAGGAATTGGATATTGTAGGGCGGATGAAAAAAATGGAGGACAAAGAAATTAATCCCGAATTTGATTATCATCACCTGGTTTCGCTTTCAAAAGAAGCCCGGGAAAAGTTAATGAAAATAAAACCGCGTACATTGGGACAAGCATCCCGCATTTCGGGCGTAACACCATCGGATATCTCGGTTTTAATGGTTCACATATCGAGGTAACACATAAATAGCTGATATACAGCGGCTTATAAAGCATTCAATTAAATCAATTATTTTAGACTTTTAATATCAGCATTCATAAAAATAAGAAAATCGTTTATATCGCCTAAAAACTATGTCAAATAAAATCCGGCCTGTTTTCTTAAATATTTTATCCGCGTTTTTTCTTGTTCTTATATTTTCCGGCTGCGCAAACCGTCAATTGCCCCAGGGAGGCCCGCGCGATCATGAGCCACCGAAATTATTGAAGGCAACGCCACCCAATATGACCAGAAATTTTAAGGCTAAAGAAATTCGGCTCGACTTTGATGAATTTTTTAAATTCTACAACCAGTTCTCTGAAATTACAATGAGTCCAGCTCCGGCGAAATTGCCGGACTATGCCATCCGGAAAAAAAGTATTGTCATCACGTTGAAAGACACGCTCGAAAAAAACACCACCTACGTGATAAATTTTGGCAAAGCCATACAGGATGTAAACGAGAGCAATATTCTAAAAAATTTCACATACGTTTTTTCAACCGGCAGCCATATTGATTCGCTAAGTGTTTCGGGGACAGTAATCAATACCGTTACACAGGAAAAAGAAAAGGAAGCGACAGTTATCCTTTTCACGCTTAAACAAGATTCACTGCTTTTTGGAAAAAAGAAACCAACTATTTACACCTCGACAGACTCTGCCGGAAATTTTACGCTGAACAATCTGCATCCTGACAATTACCGCATTTATGCCCTAAAGGAGAACAGCCCCAATAAAATATACGATAATGATAACGAGTTGATCGCTTTTAATAAAAACGTTCTTCATCTTACAAAGGATACAGCCAATATCCAACTCAAGTTGTTTAAACAAACGCCGGAAAAATTCAGGCTGGTCGACAATAGATTTGACAGCGACGGAAAAATGTTTTTCACTTTTAATAAAAGACTCGAAAACCCCTCGCTCGTAGTTACCTATCCCCCCGGATTTGATAGCCAAAAAATAGTAGACTTCAGCAAAACGAAAGATACGGCCACCGTCTTCATGAGAAATATGGATTTTGATTCGATACGCTTTGTCCTCTATGATAATAACAAGCCGCTTGATACCTTTTATAAAAAGAAGGGAAGAAAAGAAAGCTTCCAAAGATCGCTGGGGTTTCAATACAATATAAACAAGGACGATAACCTAAAACCGGGAACTGACCTTACTATAAAAACAAACTTTCCAATTGAAACTTTTGACCAGTCGCTGATTACCTTAAAAGAGGATTCTACCGAAGTAAGCAATTTTTCAATATTAAAGGACCCTGTAGATACCAGGCTGTTTACTTTAAAATATCGCTGGAAACAGAACGATAATTATACGCTAACGATAAACGAGGCGGCATTTACGGATATATACGGCGATAAAAACAAGCGGGTGCCGCCGAGAAGGTTCAAGGTTGATAAACCGGAAAATTACAGTGTATTGAATTTGCTCATTACGGTTCCGGACACCGGCAAATCCTATGTCGTTGAGCTGCTTACCGAGCAAAAAATGCTTTTACGAAGCGACGTCATCTATAAATCCACAACCATAAGTTATAAAAACTATATCACCGGCAAATACCGCGTGCGTGTTGTTTATGATGATAATAACAACGGAAAATGGGATAGTGGCAACGTTAAACGAAAGATTCAGCCGGAAAATATATGGGTGGATGAAACGGTAATAACTTTACGGCCAAACTGGGAACAGGATATACCAATTGCCATTCCGAAAGAGCCGGTTACGCCTTAAACCAGCTTGAATACATAATATAATTGTTAGGCAGCTTCTTTAGCATTTCTCTCTGCTCGCCGGTTAGCGGTTTGATCTTTTTTGCCGGCGTCCCGGCATAAAGGAAGCCCGATTCGCAAATGGTTTTTTCCAAAACGACCGATCCTGCGCCGATGATCACAAATTCTTCAATTACAGCATGGTCCATTACTATGGCACCCATGCCTATTAACACGTGATCGTGCAGCGTACAGCCGTGAACCAAAGCGTTATGGCCAATGGATACATTGTTGCCGATATTGGTTGGCGCATATAAATACGTGCAATGAATCACCGCGCCGTCCTGTATATTGGTGTTATTGCCGATCTTGATATAATGCACATCTCCCCGGATGACGGCATTAAACCAAACCGAGCAATTATCGCCCATGACAACATCTCCAACAATGGTGGCGTTTTCAGCAATGAAACAGTCTGCGCCCCAAGAGGGGTTTATGTTTTTTACAGGGAGGATGACGGGCATTACTAAATAGTATATGGATCTATTATTTCTAGTCCTTTAATTCTTTTAAAGTCAGAAGTATTTCGTGTAATTAATATTAAGTCATAACAAATAGCAGTAGCAGCTATTATTGCATCTGGCAGTTTGATTTTATATTTTAAACGAATGTCTATTGTCTTTAAAGCCACCATTTCATTGACCAAATAAACCGTGGCTGTATTTATGAATTGTTCAATTCCCTTAACCTCCTTCGGTTCCAGGCCTTTTTTACTAAAGACTTCAATCTGAGTAATTATAGAAATACATGGCTCGATACTTAATAATAGGTTTATTCCATTCTCCGGTAACGAATAATTAAAGAAATCAATAATTGCATTTGAATCTATTAAATACCCCGTTCCCACTCGTTCCTTATTTTTTTAACATGAGCATGTAGTTCCTTTGCTGACTTATCCGATAATATTCCTAAAAAATCAGCCATGGTTTTCTTTTTAGACGGCAATGTTTTTTCATCTAAAGCAGCATAGGTTATTTCTATCTCCCTGCCAACATATTCAGCCGGTATATCCAATTCAATATGGGTATTATCAGGAATTAAAGTAGTGCGTACCATAATATCAAATTTACGGGATATTTTTTAATTACTGTAAACATTCCTACTTTAGTGCCATTAAGCGGAAATAGCTCAGTTGGTAGAGCATCAGTTTCCCAAACTGAAGGCCGCGGGTTCGAATCCCGTTTTCCGCTCTAAAACACCGTGTCCTCAATCACATCCGCATGAAACGGGTAATCGGTCGTTGAATGCAACCCACGGCTTTCCTTTCGCATCATAGCCGATTTTACTACAATATACGATACCTGTATCAAATTTCTCAGCTCACATAGTTTTACCGATAGTTTGGTTCGTTTATAAAACGCCTCTGTCTCTTCATATAATAATCCGAGGCGTCGTAGCGCACGTTCAAGTCTGAAATCGGAGCGGACAATGCCCACATAATCATTCATTATCTTTTGCATCTCGCGCACATTGTGCGTTACCAGGATGTCTTCATTCGATAATTGAACCCCCTTTTCATCCCAGTCGGGGATATTCTCAGGGATGGTTATGTTTTCAAATTGTTCAATGGCATCTTCATATATCCTGTGCGCAAATACAAGCGCCTCCAGCAGTGAATTTGAAGCCAGCCGGTTAGCGCCATGCAGGCCAGTAGAAGAACATTCACCGCAGGCATACAGCCGCATCAGCGACGACCTCCCTACGTGATCAACCATTACACCTCCGCACATATAATGACAGGCCGGCGCCACGGGGATCATATCCTTGGTCATATCAATACCTATATCCAGGCATTTGGCATATATGTTCGGGAAATGATTTAATATATCCTTTTTGCTGCGGTGACGAACATCAAGATAAACGAAATCCTCGCCTGATTTTTTCATTTCGGCGTCGATTGCCCTGGCGGTTATATCCCGTGGCGCAAGTGATTTACGCTCATCATATTCCTGCATAAATTCTTCACCATCGGTCCGTTTTAGTATACCACCAAAACCACGCACAGCCTCCGAGATCAGAAAAGAAGGATATTCGCCCGGATTATATAAAGCGGTTGGATGAAACTGGATAAACTCCATATTCCTGACCTTGCCTTTTGCGCGGTAAACCATAGCAATCCCATCGCCGGTGGCAATAGTCGGGTTTGTGGTAATCGAATAAATGTGCCCCGCACCACCCGAAGCCATCACCGTTACTTTTGAAAGTATCTTCTCAACGTTTTTAGTTTCGTTATTAAAGGCATAAATACCATAACAGGTAATATCAGTTGTCGATTTATCCACAAACACACCCAAATGATGCTGTGTGATCAGGTCTACAGCGAAATAATGAGTTAAAATTTCAATATTGGGATTGTTATGTATCTCTTCTAATAAAGCTCTTTCAATTTCAAAACCAGTAATATCTTTATAATGCAATACCCTAAATTCCGAATGCCCGCCTTCTTTTGCCAGATCGTAAAATCCTTCATTCGTCTTGTCAAAATTGGTTCCGTAATCAATAATTTCCCTGATCCGCGCCGGGCCCTCTTTAACAACAGCCTCAACAACTTCCGCATCACATAGCCCGTCTCCCGATATTAAGGTATCTTTTATATGCTTTTCGAAAGAATCCTCCTTTTTATCCACAACCACCGCGACACCTCCCTGGGCGTACTTGGTGTTTGATTCATCTTCGTTTGATTTGGTAACTATCAGAACTTTACCATGTTTTGCCGCCTTTAGTGCAAAACTCAATCCGGCTATACCCGATCCCACTACCAGGAAATCAACAGTTCTGGTCATAAATTAATAAGCTATGTGTAAAATTTCCTATCATGTTAATAAGCGCCGCAAAAGATGTTAATTTTGTGTAAACAAAAACATAACAAATAAATAGTTAGTGAACAACTCCTATCAAACGTGCTTTTCTTAATAAACTTTGAGCGACTTTTGAGCCAGCAAAGCGTCAAAGCTAACATTTTAGGAAGTAATAAAGTATCCACAAAAATGTTTTTAGACAAAAAGTTGTTCGTCATAATAATCTAATAATCAATAAAGTAAATAATAAAATAGTCTGGTTTTTTGTTAATAAATAATTAGAAAAAATATTTTACTACAACTGTAAAAGTAGTTTTTCACATCACTAACACCTTAATAACAATAGTTTTATTTATATATAAAAAGTAATTGTTATTAATTGAATTGTTGAAATGGATACCTTAGAGGAAATAAATGTAAAAGGTTTTGCGGAGGAAGATATTGATCCTTCGCTAGATCTTTTTGCGGAAATAGAGAAGTTAAAAAAAGAAAAAAATGCCGTCGTCCTTGCTCATTATTACCAGGAACCTGATATACAGGATGTTGCCGATTATATTGGCGATAGTTTGGGATTATCGCAGCAAGCCGCTAAGACGGATGCCGATATTATCGTTTTTGCCGGCGTTCATTTTATGGCCGAAACAGCAAAAATTTTATCTCCTTCAAAAAAAGTTTTATTACCCGACTTAAAAGCAGGCTGCTCATTAGCAGATAGTTGTCCGGCACATTTGTTCAAAAGGTTTAAAGAAGCTTATCCCAACCACCTGGTCATCACCTATGTGAACTGTACTGCCGAACTGAAAGCAATGAGCGATATTGTATGTACTTCAAGCAATGCCGTTCAAATAGTTGAAAGTTTACCAATAGATCAAAAAATAATATTTGGACCGGATAAAAACCTTGGGGCGTATGTAGCGAAGAAAACAGGTAGAGATTTGGTTTTATGGAACGGCGCCTGTATGGTGCACGAGATTTTTTCGAGAGAGAAAATAACCAGGCTAAAGGAAAGACACCCCGGAGCCAAATTACTAGCCCATCCTGAATGTGAGGATGCGATATTAAAAATGGCCGATTATATTGGTTCAACAACCGGAATATTAAAATATGCTTCCAGTCATCCGGGTAAGGAATTTATAGTAGCAACGGAAGCTGGTATCATTCACCAAATGCAAAAGGAAAACCCGGATAAAATATTTATACCGGCGCCGCCAAATAATAATTGCGCTTGTAATGACTGCCCGCACATGAAAAGAAATACATTGGAGAAACTGTACCTGTGTATAAAAAATGAAATGCCCGAAATTTATGTACCGCAGGATATTATTGAAAAAGCGGTAAAACCAATTGAAAGAATGCTGGAGATATCGGCCCGTTTAGGGCTATAAAAAATTATTTACTATTTTTAAATGATTCCTTTTCAGTTGGTTCCTGCCAAAATAAGGACGGGTTATTTGTTCTGTAGATGATGTTGGTTAAGCCAAGGCTCTTATCATTAGTTTCGGACTTAAAAGCATAGGTTTTGCCATAATCTAATGGCAAAAGGTAAATATAGGTAACAGTTTTATTTGCCGATTTTGTTTCATAGTCATATTCGCTGTTTAAGGGGCAATAAAAAAGGTATAAGTTTTTTTCCATATAGGCGAGATATTCATTCTCTGTAACTGACTCATGACGATTTAAATTGGCTTCAGGATTTACTATAACTGTTTTGTTATTAACTAAAAGCTTTCTCACTTCTTCAATGTTTAATAATTCACCATCACGGTTCATAATATAGGCGTCGTTTGTGGGATCAACCCAAATCCATTTTTTTTGAGAAGTAAGGTAAACAATATTGATCACGTGAAAATCGGCGTCATTTTCAGCGCTGTCCCTGGGTAAACAATAAATTTTCCTCGATTTAAAGCCCATAGCCAAATATAAATCATTTAAAACTGTAGCCAGTTCTTTACGGCTTACACCAATTTTGTTTGCCCGGGTTGTTGTGATAATTGCATCTGCATTTAGTTCTTTTATCCCGCCATTTGATACACCGATATGATTTATGGTATTATGAACCCAGTGCATTAAATTCAAAACTCTTGATTCTTCGTTTGAATAGCCTGCTATAGAGTCGAGATTATATTTTTTACGCAATGCGACCAATTGTGTATCGGCAGCAGACTGGTAAGTAAACGCGGGTATTTTTCTATTATCATGATTATTATAGTCGCCGGCTTTTTTTAAGATTTTTAAATAGTCGGCGCCACCCTGCGCGCGCAATAAAAAAGGTATAGTAATAAGAAAAAAAATAAGCAGTTTCTTAGTCATTTTATAGGGGTATTAATAATAAATAAAATTAAAAAGAGATTAACGCAAATTTTAAAATATCTATAACATTGTTACAACGGAATAAAAATGTTACAAAGGCGAGCTATTTAAATAACCATCCGGCTTATTTTATATCAATACTATATATTTAAATACCTATATTATATGGGTCATTAATTTAGAACATAAGCCCGTATTGTTTTAAGCTTTAGTATTTTTGAAGAAATTTATACTGACATGTTTGAGAATACGGAAAAAACGGAGATAGAAAATTTAGGCGAGTTCGGTTTAATAGATCATCTTACAAAAAATATAAAAATTTCCCAAAAAAGCACCGTAAAAGGCGTGGGTGACGATGCTGCGGTGCTTGATTTTAAAGGTAAAAAAGTGCTGATTTCGACGGATATGCTGTTGGAGGGCATACATTTCGACCTGGCTTATACACCATTGAAACATTTGGGATATAAAGCTATACAGGTAAACCTGAGTGATATTTATGCCATGAATGGTACAGCTTCGCAGGTTACTGTTTCGATAGGTATTTCAAGCAAATTTCCTCTGGAAGCCGTTGAAGAGTTATATGAAGGAATTTACTTGGCCTGTGAAAAATACAACGTGGATTTGATAGGAGGCGATACATCATCTTCAAAACAGGGGTTGGTTATCAGCGTAACATCAATTGGTTATACCGACGAAAAGGATGTCGTATATCGTAACGGCGCTGAGGAAGGTGATCTGATCTGTGTATCCGGCGACCTGGGTGGTGCATATACGGGTTTACAACTATTGGAACGCGAAAAACTAATATACCTTGAAAATCCAAACATTCAGCCCGATCTGGAGGGTAAGGATTATATCGTTGAACGCCAGTTAAAACCCGAAGCGCGAAGAGATATTATTGATCTGTTAAAAGAAATCCAGGTTAAGCCAACTTCCATGATCGATGTATCGGACGGCCTGGCTTCAGAGCTTTTGCACATCTGCAAACAAAGCAACAAAGGCTGCAATTTATACGAAGAAAAGATTCCGCTGGATCCTATGACCTTTGAAACAGCAAGGGAATTTAATCTCGACCCAACAGTTTGCGCCCTAAGCGGTGGTGAAGATTACGAACTGCTGTTTACCGTTAAACAAGCCGACTACGATAAGATAAAATTCAAAATGGATATCACCATCATTGGTTATATAACTGAACCTTCTGCAGGGTGTAATCTTATAACAAAAAGCGGTAATGTACACCCGTTAAAGGCGCAGGGGTGGAATGCGTTTAAAAGTTAAAATATATGTATGTCATTGTGAGCGATAGCGTGGCAATCTCGTAGCTAATGCATCGCGGCTATATCTATTGAAAAGATTGCCACACTACCGCAATGACAAAAAAGGTTAATTATTTTCGTCTTCTCCAATAAACTTCTGATCCAATTGTTTATTCGCTTTAGCCCCCAACCCTTTAATTTTCTCGGCTGTTTTGGTCAGATTTCCGTTGCCGTCAACTAATTTATTAAAAGCACTGTCATAAGCTGTTTGGCTGAGCTTAATGTTTTTGCCGATACCTTCCATATCGCCAACAAAGCCGACAAATTTATCATACATGGCGCCGCTTAAACGGGCAATTTCAAGCACGTTGCGGTTTTGGCGTTCCTGTTTCCAGATGCTGGCGATAGTACGTAAGGTTGCCAGCAAGGTCGACGGGCTAACAATAACTACCCGCTTATCCCAGGCGTCGCTGAACAACTCAGAATCAATTTGAACCGCAAAGCTGAACGACGACTCTATCGGCACAAAAAGCAAAACAAAATCAGGTGAATTGATTTGATACAGGTCGTGATAATTTTTGGAAGATAAATTGAGCACATGGCCCCGGATAGATTCCACATGCGCTTTAGAATAAAGCTTGCGGTCATCTTCGGTCTCACAATTAACCAACCGCTCGTAGGCGATCAAAGACACCTTTGAGTCGATAATTAAATGTTTCTCATCCGGCAGGTCGATTATGGCATCGGGCTGCAAGCGTGAGCCGTCGTGGCCGTTTAAACTGGCCTGAAGCCGGTATTCCCTGTCCTTAACCAAGCCTGAACGCTCCAGTACTTTTTCTAAAATCACCTCGCCCCAGTTGCCTTGTTTTTTATTGTCGCCTTTTAAGGCTTTGGTCAAATTTTGCGCCTCGTTGCTGATCAACTTATTCAGGTCCATCAACTGGGTGATCACACCTTTAAGTGTATTGCGCTCGGCGGCTTCCATATTGTACACTTTGTCCACCTTTTCCTCAAATGCTTTAATATTTTCTTTCAGGGGGTTCAACAAAATATCCAGGTTAGCACGATTGGTTTCAATAAATTTCTGTGATTTTTCATCAAGCAGCTTGTTGGCCACATTTTGAAATTCAAGCTGAAATTTTTGCTGTATTTCGTGAATGGATTTTTCCTGGTCGGTTAAGCGGGCGCGTTGTGCGATAAATTGCTCTTCGGCTTTCGCCATCCGGTTTTTTTCGGCGAGTAATTCCTGGTTTAAATTGGTTACCAGGCCTTCGTAGCGTATACGCTCATCCAATAATTGTTTGTCGGCCTTGTCGCGTTCAATGCTCAGCCGCGATATTCCTTCTTCTGCTTTGGCTAAAGCAATATGCAGTGAATTGTTCTCGTTTTTTATCCGCTCCAGTTCTTCAGCAGAAACGCCATCAGCACTAACCGGTTTCTTTAAATAAAGCAATACGGCAATAACAAGAATAATCAGTAAAACCACTAAAATCGCGACACTCATTTGATAAAAATATTAGCAATCTAAGGTAGGAAAAATTAAGAAATCAAGGTAAATTTTATTACGGTCGGCCGTTTATCTTTTTCAAATTACTTGCAAAACTTCTCGATATTTATCGAAGCGTTGGTGTTTCCTAGTTCTAAAGCCTTTTTCAAATCAGCGCAACATCCGGTAATATCATTTATGGCGTGTTTTGCAACCCCTCGATTATTAAATGCGTCGCCATTCTTAGGATCTAAATTTATCGACACCGAATAATCGTCAATTGCCCCCTTATAGTCAGCTAAATAGTGCTTGGCGAAGCCCCTGTTATAAAACGCAACGGCGTATTTATTATTTAATGAAATTGCGGATGTATAGTCTTCAATAGCATTTTTATAATCCTCCAAATTGAATTTAGCATTGCCCCTTTTAAAATAGCCATCAGCGTCTTTAGGTTGTAATGTTATATATTGCGTGCAATCGTCTATAACTTCATTGTAATTATTAAGGCTGGCGTTGGCAAGAGCTCTGTTATAATAAGCGTTTGCATATTTCGGGCTAATGGAGATTATTTTATTATCGTCAGCAATTTCAGCAGCATAATCGGAAAGATTATATTCAGCAATTCCCCTATTATTGTATGCGTCTAAAAAATCTGGTTTAAGAACTATAGCGTCGTTATAATCAGAAATAGCTCCTTTATTGTCGTTCATAACGCGTTTTACATCTCCCCGGTTATAATACCCGCTTACGTATTTTGGATTGATAATTAATGCCTGGTTAAAATCCGCGATCGCGCCGGGATAATCCTTGAGATGTTTTTTGGCTATCCCCCGTTCGTTATATATATCCTCGTCTTTCGGGTCATTTATTATTGCCTGACTATAGTCAATTAAAGCTCCCTTATAATCTTCAAGGCGCATTTTTACAAGTCCCCTATTATAATAGGCAACAGAGCTTGAGGGCTTTAAGCTAATTGCTTTCGTATAATCATCAATGGCTCCGCTGTTGTCATTTAACTCAAATTTTGCCCGACCTCTGTCCAAATATGCTTCTTCATAATCGGGTTTTAATATTATTGCCCGGTTAAAATCAGCAATAGAACCGGTAAAATCACTTAATTTAAATCGTGCGTTTCCGAGCTTATAATGTGCTCCGGCATCATTGGGCTGTTGTTCGATTATTTTGGTATAATATTTAATAAAGCCAACATTTTTTGCACTGTCGGTATTTATAGAAGAACCCTGCGAATATCCAATTATGGGCAGTAAACAGATAGCTAAAAAAGATATTTTCATCCGACTATTGAAATTTAAACCGAAAATAAAATTAATTTATTAACCCAAAATCAAAAAGTGAAGATAATGATTACTCTGCTTTTTCAACCCTCAAACCCACATCGCTAACCTCACGCAACGGGTTATCACGCATGTTTTGTTCTATAGCAATTTGGTACAGGCCCTTTGCAGGAAATTTGAAATTAGTTTTATACGGCACCTGGTAGCTATATAAATTGCCGGACCCCTGGCCCAGCCATTCGCCCTCTTTGGTCGCCAGTGTTAATTCATACCGCTTGATAACCGGCTTTTTGTCGGGTCCCGTTTGCGTTATCAGCACAAACAGGTTCGAATATTTATAATCCGATGTAACCCGCAAATTCATATACAGGTTATATCGGATATTTTCGTCATCTATTTTAACTGCATACCTGAATTTATTGGGATAGGTCCAGTTATGCCCCGGCACAGGATTGTTCAGGTCAATAACAGCTTTTGAATCGCTGCAGCCCGTGATTAACAAAGCAAAGGCGATCGCCGCCAGGTATACATGTATTACAGCCCGTTTCATTGCGGATTATCTTGCTGGTTATCCTGGTTGTTATTGGGATTTGGCCGGTTTGGATTATTTCCGTTCGGTCGGGGCGGCCTGTTTCTATTGTTATTGTTGCCCGCATTCGGCGGTCTGTTGCCCGGTGGATGAGCTGCTTGTGCGCGCGGCGGGTTATTTAAACCCTGCCGTTGTCCGTCATTACCGGCGAACCCATTTGGCTTATTGTTTTTATTCCGGTTCTTATTTTTCTTTTTGTTGCGGTTGCGTTCATCAAGCCGGGTAAGGCTATCCTGCCCCACAACATTTTCGTAATCCAGTATTTTTACCGGTTTGGTTTCTATTTCAACCACTTCGCCAAGGTCGGCCGGAATAATACCCCCACGGTTCATTTGCTGTATCTCTTTTACCCGCGTTAAAGGCAGCGGCACCCACGCCTCTTCCCCTGGGTAGCTAAACCACATCAGTTTTTTAAATATATCCGTTTTTTGCAAACGGGCATCGCCTCGTTCGGTCTTCAATACATTCACATTTTCAGGGATATGTTTCAAAGCGTCCATATAGGTATCAAGCTCATAGTTCAAACAGCACTTGAGCTTGCCGCATTGGCCCGCGAGCTTTAATGTATTCAATGAAAGGTTCTGGTAACGTGCGGCTGAGGTAGATACCGTTTTAAAGTCGGTTAACCAGGTTGAGCAGCAAAGCTCGCGCCCGCATGAGCCTATCCCGCCAAGGCGGCTGGCTTCCTGGCGCATGCCTATCTGGCGCATTTCGATCCTGATGCGGAAGGTTTCCGCCATTTTCTTGATGAGCTCCCTGAAATCAACACGCCCTTCGGCCGTATAATAAAATGTTGCTTTGGTTTTGTCGCCCTGGTAATCTACGTCGCTCAGCTTCATGGATAGGTTAAGTTCCAGCGCCAGCTTCCTGGATTTGTGCATGGTTTCCCACTCCATATCTTTGGCTATTTTCCATTTCTCCACATCGGCGATGGTGGCCTTGCGGTATATCTTTTTTATAACCTCCTCTTCTTTTACACGGCGCTTTACCATTTGCATCCTTACCAGTTCGCCGGTTATGGATACATGGCCAACGTCATAGCCGCCGGTTGTGGCTTCAACCACCACCAGTTCGCCGGCTTCGAGGTAAACATTGTCCTGGTTCAGGTAAAACTCCTTGCGCGAACCTTTAAACTTCACCTCAACAATGCCAAAAGGCTTATAATTTACAGGCATGTCCATATGCGACAGCCAGTCGTAAACATCTAATTTGCTGCATCCGTTTGTAAGGCACGAGCCATTACTTTTGCAGCCAGCGGGCGAGCATCCGCCCCCCGTTGAGCAACTTCCACATCCCATAATTAATTCGGCATATAAGGTGTCCGCCCCTGGCGGATCGTTAAATTTAGTATTTTAATAATTTGTAAAGATACATCTAAAAACAAAATTTTCGGATTAGCATTCCGTTCAACATGATAATGCGCCTTTTCAAGTTCGGCAATTACTTCCTGGGCCATCGATAAATCCAAAACTTTGCTCATTTTTTGCGCAGTTTCAAGCTCCTGCGCGGGCAAATGCACCAGGCTTCCGGCGCCGGATAACACCAGGCAGCATTCCCTCATAAAATTGATACCATACCGCAAAAAGTTCTTTTGATTTTCGCGCCCCATTTTTGATGCCTGCTCAACAAAAGTCATTACTTCCAGTCCTTTATTGGCAAAGCATAGCCGCAGCCAGCTCACAAAAAGGCCGTGATAGCCGTTATTGCCCTCCTGCAGCATGGCCAAAGCTTCCGATAAATTACCATTGCACAAATAAGCGATCTCGGCAGCCGCTTCTTCGGTTTGGTTGTAATGAGCAACCAGGTGCGACTTAATCTCGCTGTAGCCTAACTGCGGTATTTTTATCAGTTGCGTCCGCGAGAGTATTGTATTTAAAATTTGGTCCTGGTTTTGCGCGACCAATAAAAACAAGGTATTTGGCTGCGGCTCTTCAATAATTTTGAGCAGCGCATTGCCTTCTTTGTCCAAATATTCCGGGAGCCATAAAATCAATATCTTGTAAGCAGACTCAAACGGCTTAAAGCTCAGTTTTTTTATGATCTGGTGGCATTCGGCGATATTGATATTGGCTTGCTTGTTTTCGGCATCAAGATATTCGCGCCAGGTATCCAGGCTTAAATATGGGTTGGTTAAAAATGCCTCGCGCCATTGCTCTATAAAAGTTATGGCGGTATCGTCTTTGTGCTTTGCAAAAAAAGGGTATGAAAAATGCAGGTCGGGATGCACCAGTTTCTGGTACTTACGGCATGATGAGCAAACCCCGCAGGAGTCATCCGGCTGTTTATCTTCGCACGACAAATATTGTGCATAAGCGACAGCCAGCGGTAAACCTCCGGAACCACCCGGCCCCAAAAACAGCTGCGCATGGCTCACCCGGTTTTCGTTTACCGAATTGATCAATCGTTGCTTGATGGCGTCTTGTCCTACTATTTTCTTAAACTGCATTGGTGCAAAATAGTTAATAGATATGAGATGTGAGATATGAGTTTTGAGTTTTTGACAGGGATAAAACCTTTTTTATAAAGAGCGATCGTTATAACATTATATTTGAGCATGTTTAAAGCCATCTCATATCTCACATCTCATAACTCATATCTCATATGAGGGTCATGGCTTTCGATTATGGCACAAAACGCATTGGCATCGCGGTGACCGATCCGCTGCAAATCATTGCCACCGGGCTTGATAATATCCACCCCTTAAAAATTATCGACTTCATAAAAAAATATCTGCAAACGGAGCAAGTGGTGCGTTTTATAGTGGGTGAGCCTAAACAAATGGATAACACGCCATCCCAATCGGCCATCCACGTAAAAGGTTTTGTAAACCTGCTTAAAAAAACGTTTCCGGAAATTCCGGTCGAAATGCTGGATGAGCGGTTTACTTCAAAAATGGCATCGGCCACCATCGCGCAAAGCGGCATGAACAAAAAAAACCGACAGAATAAAGAACTGGTTGACACCATTTCGGCGGTTATTTTGTTGCAGTCGTGGATGGAAAAACACCATTAATTTCAAAATACTTACCTTTGCGCCCATGGACATTCTACCCCATGACCTTCAGGACTACCTTGATGGGCATTGCGAACTGGAGCCATTGGCGCTGCAAGCCATCAATAGGGAAACCTATTTAAAGGTGCTTAAGCCGCATATGCTGTCGGGCCATTACCAGGGCAGGCTGCTTAGTTTTTTTAGTAAAATGATGCAGCCTAAGCGAATACTGGAAGTTGGAACTTTTACAGGATATGCCACCTTATGCCTGGCCGAAGGGCTTACGGAAGACGGGGTCATCCATACCATTGAGGTGAACCGTGAGCTGGAAGAAATGCTTTGTTCACATTTTAAATTAACAAATGTGGAAAACAAAATAAAGCTTCATTTTGGCGAAGCAGAGGCAATTATCCCCCAATTACCGGAGGATAGTTTCGACTTGGTATTCATAGATGCAGATAAAAAGAATAATTATACTTATTTTCAAATTGTATTTAACAAAGTAAGGCAGGGCGGATTAATAATAATTGACAATGTTTTGTGGAAAGGCAAAGTATATGGCGCTGATAATGATGCCGATACAACAATCATCCGCAAACTCAATGACCAGATAGCTGCTGACACCAGGGTAGAAAAAATCATTCTCCCCGTTCGTGACGGTTTGCTGGTCATCAGAAAAAAATAATTATGAAGATACACGTACTCGTTGCATTGTTGCTGCTATCGTCCCTGATGGTGTCGGCCCAAAAGAACACCCCGCAAACTTATATTGAAAAGTTTAAACCCGATGCTATTCGAATTATGCACGAAACCGGGGTACCTGCAAGCATTGTTTTAGGTGTGGCCATGCACGAATCAGGCTGCGGCAACAGCGCGCTGGCGCAACACCTCAACAATCAATTTGGGGTAAAAGGGAATAATCATATCGTTTATTACAGGCATAATAAGAAAGTCCGCACAGCCTATAAACGATACGATTCGGTATTTGATTCTTTTCAGGATTTTGCCCGCATCATGACGGAGCGCAGGGAATTCAGCGGCCTATCGTCTTCTTTAACACATTTTGACTATGCCGGGTGGGCGCATGGCATACAAAAACACGGGTATGCCAGCAGCCATAAATGGGCTTCGCAGGTACTGGGGCTGATAAAGAAATATCACCTGTACTCGTTCGATGAGAATCCCGCCGACCAAGAAAACCTCGCGCAGAATAATTAAAAGAGCAGAAATTCCGGCTGAACGCGTCCTCTTAACTTACAACATTTATCTTTACCGGGTATTTTGAATTATTTTAATGAGAAAGACCCTTTATCTTTTTATTGCATCGGCTTTTGCACTATCGTGCACACCCCGAAGGCAAACCATTTCAAACAGCCAGGCCCGGCATAACAACCAAAGTATCCAAAAGGCCAACAGCGCCGCGATTACCGGGTATACTCCACAGACATCGCTTCAATATATCGAGCGGTTTAAAACCATAGCTATCCAAGAAATGAATTTATATGGCATACCGGCCAGCATTACACTTGCACAGGGCCTTTTCGAGTCGGGAAGCGGCAATGGCGAACTGGCAAGGGTGGCCAACAATCATTTCGGCATCAAATGTTCGCCGGACTGGAAAGGCAAAAGCTATTATAAAGATGA
>JAQBOH010000180.1 GCA_028288125.1 Mucilaginibacter sp. | reverse complement strand
GCTATTTGTGCTTTTTACACTCGCATTTGGCAATTTGCTGGGCGTGGTAAAACCTGAGCTGAAATTTAGCCAATATAATATAGCAGGGCTGTTGACGCAGATATACTTCAAGCTTTTCCTGTCCTCATTAGGAATATTATCTATACAGTTTTTGTTGAGCCTGTTATTCCGGGATTTTTTAAAGCCAATGGGTATCGGGTTTGTCGCCACGATTACCGGTGTTATCTTAGCCAGTAAAGACTGGGAATATGCATATACTTTCCCTTACTCGCACCCCATGTTAACGATTATAACCGTGGGGGAAGGGATGCGTAGCAAAAACGGCCCGACCGGCTTGCCGCATATTCACGTCGACGTTTTTTCTAAGGAAATATTGGTTAGCCTGGCCATAGCCATACTGGTTTTTGTTGCCGGCTACTTTATTGTGCTGAAAAAGAGTGTGAAGTAGGGAAGAAAGTCCGGAAAGTCAGTAAAGTCCGGAAGTCGGAAAGACAAAATTTAGCTTCCGCATTCCGATTTTTCGCATTCTGCCCCCCTAATCACTAATATCTACCTCACCGGTTTTGGAAACACCGGCAAGCTTTCATGCCCCTCCGCATCAACTGATTGAACAGCGAACAGGTAGTTGTCTTTTGAATAAGCCAGGGTTGCTGTTGATTCGGTTACATAAAATTTCTTTTCCCAAACCGCGCTGCTGGTTTCACGCATCAGCACATAATAACCTGCCGGCTTTTTACCTGTTTTGGGTGCATCCCATTTTAGTTGCGTTTTGTTTGTTAAGCCGCTGGTAATGATCCCCACATTTTGTGGCTCCGCAGGGGCCAGGGCCAGGTTCGCCAATACAGACAGGTTCATGCGCGTCACCTTTTGTACATAGTTGAAATCCACAAAATCGGGCAGGTCGCCATAATCCACGCCGTTTTCGGTACGCACGTTTTGGTGTTGCCGGGTAAAATCCTCATTCATTTCGGTAAACCTTACCGCTGTAAAGCCCTGTTGTAAAAATGGCACGTGGTCGCCGCCCCGCAGGTAGCGGTCGCGGCGGTATACCAGTTTTACATCCAGTTGATCAATATATCGTTCACCAGTTTCTTTAATATACCGGGCCAGTTCGCGCGAGGGGCTATCATTTTCGCCGCCGAGCGAAATCAAACCTGCTATCATACGTTCGTTGCCCGCAACAACAGAAGGCACACCTTCGCTGAAAACCCGCACGCTGCGGTTATCTTTCAAATCGGTTTCCATGCCGTGGGTGTTGCCTACGATATCGTTATTCAGCATGGCGTCAATATCCCAGTTTTCAGCCTTTGCGCGCTTGGCGACATTGGTTGAGCCATATAAGCCTTGTTCTTCACCCACAACCGACATAAAAATTATTGTCGCCGGGAACGACCTTTTCGACATTACCCTTGCCAGTTCCATGGATACGGCTGTGCCCGAGGCATCGTCATTAGCGCCCGGTTCAACCCCGTTCGGGTCCATTACATCGGTGATCCTTGAATCATAATGGCCGGATACCATATAAATACGTGTATCCTTCGGGTCGGCCCCTTTCAGGATCGCCAATACATTTTTCAAGTGGACAGGTTTATCTATCCGGTTGCCTTTTGGCTGTGTAAATGTATCAAACTGCACTTTCATCCTGCCGCCCGATGAGGCCGCATATTTTTCCATTTCGGCCTTTATCCAGTTACGGGCCGCACCGCTGCCTTCGGTTTTGCTGGTAGTATCGCTTAATGTATGCCTCGACTTAAAGGTGACCAGCGTCCGGATGGTTGCTTCAATGTTTTTGGCGGATACTTCGTCAACCATTTGCTTTATGGCAGCATCCTGTTTAATGATCGTTTGGGCGGTGCCCTGTAAGATGAAAAGTACCGGAATAAAAAAAATTAAATATTTCATGTTGGAATTTAATGGTGGAAACGCAATGTATTGCGTCTCCACAGTGCGTTAATCAATATTTTCTTCCTCCTGCATCACATTTCCTACCTGCTTAAAATTGCTCTTTACAAAATGGCACCAGTCGCATTCCTTTTTGCCGCAGCCGGTATTAAAATCGTGTGCCATAATTCTATGGTAAACAGTTTTAATCTGCTCCGTAACCTCTTCGGTGTCAGCGGGTGAGATCACGATTTTCTCTTTATGATACTCACCATCACTAACGGGTTCAACAAATTCAAATATAGTGTTTATCACATCCCAGTCAAGGCTGTGGTCATGATCGATCAAAATTTTATAAAAAACCGCTTGACGCCAGTAATCGCCGCCATTCGGCTGATCGTTGGTTGGCCCAGTTAATTTGTTTTTGGCGTTTTTAAATTTTCCGGTTTTATAATCCACTACCGTTACCTGCTTGCCGTCAAATTCCACCTTGTCAAGGCTGCCTTTTATCGGCACACCTTCAACCTCAATATTTTTAATGGTTTTTTCGGTAAGCGTAAATTTGTTCCAAACCTCTATATTTTGGTTGTAGTAGGCAGGTAAAATCTTTTCACCATAATCCAGCCGCAATTTAAAATCCTCTTTGGTGAATGAGTCGCGGTTGCGGTACATGTACCAACGAAATTCCTTCATAAAATCATCCGTCAGCGGAAATTCATCGCCGTTGGCCTTCATCACCCGGAAAGTTTTATTCAAAGCCCAGTGTACTGCCTGTCCGAAAGTGGCCGACGGACTTTTGCCCGAAGGCACCCGGATAAGGCACTGAAAATAAAACCTGAGCGGGCAATCGAGGAAATTATTTAAATGCGTTACCGAAAGCGTATAGTTTTGCAGCAGCTGGTCGATATAGTTTTTATCCAGCAGCTCCACTTTGGGCTGATCGGCTTCGCTAAACTGTATGGACAGGAAGTCCATCATCGCATCCTCACTCACTTTCGGATACTTAACCTGCAGGTGCGTATCAGCTAAAATTTCCCCAACAAATTGTGATGCCTCCTGTTCCTTGCCGTTCTTATCTTTACTTGCATACGAGATATTAAGGCATTGTTTGGCACGAGTGATGGCCACATAAAATAAGCGGCGCGCTTCTTCCTTTTGGGCGATATCGTCATCCGGGGCCTGTGTTAGCGTATCCGGGTAGCTGAAACCGCGGTTGCGTCCTTTGCCGTCCCATATTTTTTTGCTGCAGCCGATCAGGAACACGTGCTCAAACTCCAGGCCCTTTGACCCATGTGCGGTTAAAAAACTGACGCCGTTCTCCGAGAAGATAATCTGGTTCAGGTCAAGCCGGATATTGTTGTCCTGCATTAGTTTAATGGTGGCCACCAGGTCAGCCAGTTTAATGCCGGGGTTTTTGCGGCTTTCGTCTTTCAGAAAGTCGAAGAAGTTAGTAAGCACCTGCATATACCAGCCTTTATCAGGCTGCTGCATAACATATTTGAGGATGCCCATTTTAGCGATAACCTGCTGAAAAAGCTGCTGCAACGTATTGCTGGCCGAAAACTTTAGCAAGTAATCGATATCGCTCACCAGGAATTTCATTTCCTGGTTTGGCCCTTGGTCAAACAGACCCTGCTGTACCGGTATGCGCATCTGACTGATATACCTCCGCAATGATGTTTTGGGCTCGTTATTATTTGAGGTGGTGTAGTTTTCTTTTGCTACGGCGACGCTTGCTTTGGCAATTTCGATTGGCGGTATATCAAAAAAATCATAGTGCATGATCTCGAACAGTAACTCGTCGCCGCTATAAGGCGAGTCCATTTCCATGGTGAGATAACGTAGTATATTGATGATCTTCTCGCCGAAAGGCAAAGTAAAAATATCGATCTTCCGCTTGGAGTTTACCGCCACGTGCTGGCTGTCGAGGTATTGCACCAACTCAACTACCTGGCTATGGTTGCGATAGATCACGGCTATTTCGCCCGGCTCGGCGCCTTTTTCAAGCAATTCTTTTATTTGCACGGCAACATGCACCAGTTCCTTTTCGGGATTTTCATACTCGCTGATCACCGGCTCAACAACCCGGTCATTGAAACGCGGATGGGCAGCCTCCAGGTTTTTGTCGAGTGACAGCTGCGACGTCAGCCGCTCGCGGTTATTGTTGATCAGGGCCTTTGAAATATCGAGTATATGCTGGTTTGAACGGTAATTGTGTTTTAATACGACCGTGTGCAGCGTATTAACATAGTCGCCGGCAAAATCAAGGATGTTCTTCATGTTCGCGCCCTGGAACTTGAAGATCGACTGGTCGTCGTCGCCTACCACGAATACATTGGGTGTTTCCCAGTAATTTATTATAAATTTCAACAGTTCGTTTTGCGAGCCGCTGGTATCCTGGAACTCGTCGACCAGTATGTACTGGTATCGTTCCTGGTAGCGGCGCAGCAAATCTTCGTTTTCTTTAAAAGCTTTCAGCACCCACTGGATCATGTCGTCGTAATCGTATCGTCCGCGGTGTTTCATTTTGGCATCAAAACGATGGTATTCAGACACGGCTGCCAGCAGTTTTTTCATCATCGCGTTGGCCTCATCGATATCCTTTTGCTTAGGATCGCCAATTTTGATGCCTTTTGCAGGATTTGCACGCTTGTAAATAAAAGCATCGCGAGTTGGCAGGTCGGCGAGGTAATTTTTCACGGCTTCTTCAATTAAAGCGGCATCCCAGTTCTCCCGTTTCATATCCGAAAAAAGAGTTTTTAGCCTGGGCGCATCGTAATATTTATCCCCTGTGAAACGCTTCAGCAAATGGTCGTTTGGAAATTCGTCAACCAGCTCCTGGAAAAGCATCGCGGATTCGAGGTCGGATAGTGCATCAAGGTTCAACTTGCCGAAATAATCCAGGTTTTCCTGGATGATCTCGTTGCAAAAGGCATGAAAAGTATAAATATTCACCCGGTAAGCGTCCGGCCCAATAAATTCAAAAAGGCGCTTGCGCATGGCTACCGCGCCGGCGTCGGTATAAGTGAGGCATAAAATTTCGTGGGCGTTCGCGTCCGTCTCTGTGAGTATTTTACCAATACGTGCGGCCAGTATTTGTGTTTTACCTGTTCCCGGCCCGGCAATAACCAACACCGGCCCGTCCATTTTATTAACGGCGGCCAGTTGTTCAGGATTTAACTGTGCCAGGGCCTGCTGGAATTTCTCGTTGTATTTGTTGGGGGCGGGGTGCATTTGTTGGTTGTAAATTTAGCAACAATTAATAATATTTCTTTAATGCAATCATGTGGTTTTGTGCTTCATAAAATCGCCCCAATTAATTAAATTGTAAAAGGCCATTACCATGCGTACAACACAAATAAACAGCAGCTTCACGATTACATTGATTCAGCAGAAGATAAAAAGCTAAAGGCAATCTATACTTTGCTTGAAGATGATATAACTGATGAATTTACACTCACTGCTGAGCAAAAAAAGGAATTGGATAGAAGATATGATGATTATATGAACGGAGTTGGTGAAACCTACACCTGGGAAGAAACGATCGCTATGGCACGGCAGGCGTTAGCCGACAGAAAAACCAAAAAATGAGTTATTCATATAGTTTAAAACGAGAAGCTTCTATAGAGTTTGCAGATGCTTTTGTGTGGTATGAGGAACAACAAAAAGGCCTCGGTGAATTTTCGCCATTGTTGGAGTTGTCTCCAACAATCCGACATGCCTCTTAATATATCAGTCGGCGTAGTGGGTTAGCAGTCCAAACTCATCGATTCCTGTCTCATAAAACCTCGCTGAAGAGTATTTATAATCTTCTGGGTAAAGCGCCAATTGCCATTTATCTTGTAAGGGATTGTTATGAATATAATCAAGCTTCTGTTCAAATACAGGCTCGCTCCACAAGTCAACGCTTAATGCGTTTCGTTCCCAAAACTGGTATTGTCGGTCTTTGGCGTTAACCAGAAATTGGGAGAGCCTAGCATCGTTTGTATCTATCAGCCGGAATTTCATTTGCTGAGCCGTAAATTTTAACAAGCGGTTTTGTATTATTTCCCGCTTGAATCCGTCTGGTATCTGCCAAATTAGATGGATATGATTTGGCATGATCACAAAGCTGTAGATAACAATGCTTCCTTCATTGTTCAAAAACTGTAAGCTTTTCACGATGATATCTTTTATATGCATCTTCTTTTAGCAAGTGCTTCCATTCCAATATTGTTGCTGTGAGGAATTGCGGGTGATAATCGAAGTTAAGGTCTGCCATGCGTTAAAGTTATGCATTTTACGATTACCCCAGGCGGAGATGGGTTTGTTTCATTCTTGCCAGCCGTTCCGATACTTGTTGGAGACAACTCCAACAAGGGCGAAAATTTACTATAAAATCCTGGTTCAAACAATCCTCTCGATCAAGCAAACAGCATAGGCAACCACGCCTTCCTGGCGGCCAATGAAGCCCAGCTTTTCGTTGGTGGTGGCTTTGATTGATATATCTTCTTCACTTATACCGGCCGCATTGGCGATGTTTGCTTTCATCGCTGGAATATGCGGGTTAATTTTAGGCTCTTCAAGGCAAACCATGGCATCGATATTGCCGATCTGCCAGCCTTTTTCTCTCAATAGCTTCATTACATGCTGAAGCAGGATCAAACTGCTAATGCCTTTCCATTTGTCATCGTTGTTAGAAAAATGGTAGCCAATGTCGCGGAGGTTGGCTGCACCTAATATCGCATCGCAGATGGCATGCAATAACACATCGGCATCTGAGTGGCCGAATGCGCCTGAATGATGCGCCAAATCTACACCGCCTAATATAAACGGATGACCCTGTTTTAACTGGTGCACATCAAAACCAAAGCCAACCCTGATCTTTCCCATTATTTTTTTGCCGCGTTTTTGTCACCGCCGAAATTAGCACTTAGTGTAAAGCGTAGCGTATTGGCCAGCGGGCTGTTTTGCTGGCTGGCAGCCAGGTACGAGAAGTCAAATGTTAAATCTTTGTATTTGTAACCAACGCCAACAGTAAAGTAATGTGCACCGCCTTTATTGACGTTTTGATAAAAGTACCCGGTTCTTAACGCGAACATGTGACTGTACCAGTACTCAATGCCCGGCGAGACTGTGATCTCCTGAATTTCTTCGCTAAATCCGCCGGGAGCGTCCGTAAATGAACCGAAAATGCCAGCCGGTACGGATACATTATCGTCTGTTCCTTTTATGATATTTCCATTTGCGTCCCTTATGGGAGGGGTGGGTACCAATAATTTATTCAAGTCGAGGGTCACTGTTACCTGGTTAAAGTCATCCAGGTTCCATGTATTGGCAGCCCCTATTTTTAAGTTTGCAGGTAAAAAATATTGCGGGCCGGTATCACTGTAACTGATCTTTGACCCGATGTTTGAAATGTTAACGCCAAAAGAGAAAATAGCATCCTTGCCGAATTGCTGCGTTGGCTTGGTATAAAAAAAAGAAACGCCCGCTGCCAATGAATTTCCGGCTTTTGCCTGCTGGCCCGAACCTGTTGCAAAAAAGGCGTTTGATAAATTGGAATGAACAAAGCCCATGGTTAGCCCAAGTGAAAAATCTTCGCCAAATTTGCGGGCGAACGAGCTATTTAATGAAAACTCATTGGGGCTGTATGTCCCCTGGCTATTTTGACTGGCATCGGTTAACTGGATGGTGCCATAATTGAAATATCGCAAGGATAAGCCTATGGAATTACGGTCGCTTAGTTTGTGGGCATAACTTACATAAGATAAACTTATATCGGGCACTAATTGCCGTAGCCAGGGGCTGTAGGAAATAGATATGTCATTGTTATTTTCAAGAAATGCCAGCTTGGCGGGGTTCCAGTAATTTGCATTAACGTCGGGGGTAATGGCAACACCGGCTTCGCCTAACCCGCCGGAACGTGAATCGGGTGTTATATTTAAAAACGGTACGGCCGTAGGTATCGCTGATAAATTAGTACCATTCGTATTTGTGCCCGTTGTTTGTGAAAGCGCAGTAAACGGCAATATAAATACGCACAGGAAAACAATCGTTTTATAAAAACTAAACTTCATTTGCGCAATATACTTTTAAAATAGTAAAATAGCCTTACGAGTAATACGTGAGAATACTCAAATAAGTTTTTACTCAAAAAAGTTAACTTTATTGAAACTACATTTTAAATTTTACGTTTAAATCGTAATCGGGTTTAATTCTCTTTAATCAATCAATGGAATTAAATTAGAAATTTATACAAAATGTATTAAATTTACCCATCTTAAAATAATAGTAAAAAAATATGAAAGTACTTTTTACGAAGACTGCTATGGTGCTGTTGGGATTAGGGACCTTGATTTGCAGCTGCAGTAAACGACCGACGTCGGCCAAAACCGGCATAGTTTATAATGATAAAACCAATGGCGGTTACGAACGGTTCCGTAATATACACCCGGCCCCCGGGCCTGGCCTCATTGCAATTGAGGGCGGTACCTTTGTTATTGGCGGCAGTGCAGATCAGGACGTTACTTACGATTATAACAATGTTAGGCGCAGGGTAACTGTACCGTCTTTTTATATGGACGAAACAGAGGTGGCCAACCAGGACTGGCTGGATTACCTGCACTGGATAAGCGTTACTTTTCCACAAGACCGCGAACTATATTACAATGCGCTGCCTGATACGCTGGTATGGCGCAAACCTTTGTCATATAATGAGCCCTATGTAGATAACTACTTAAGGCATCCAGCTTTCCAGGATTACCCGGTTGTTGGCGTAACATGGGACCAGGCTCAGGATTATTGCCAATGGCGGACCGACCGTACCAATGAAAATATTTTAAGATTGAGCGGACGCATGGTTGCCTGGAAAGACTTAGCCGGGGGCGGTAAGGGCAAAAATGCCCAACCAGCAGGAGCGGCTGCCGGTAAGGCGCCTTTTAACACGGATATTTACCTGAACGGACAATTAACAGGTGCGGGGTACGATGGTAAAAAAATGATGCCTAATTTAAGCCCGAATGCTGCAGTTGCAGCCGGCGCTAACGGCAAAGCCGGTACACCGGTAAGGCCTGTACGGATAGAAGACGGAATTTTAAAACAAGCATACCGCCTTCCATCAGAAGCAGAATGGGAATATGCGGCTTTGGCCCTGATAGGCAATACACAATTTGAAAATATCGGTGATGGTAAGATATATCCCTGGAATGGCATGGGCGTACGCTCAGCAAAAAGGGCTACCCGCGGCCTGATCATGGCTAACTTTAAGCGTGGCGCAGGCGATAACATGGGTGTTGGCGGCTATTTGAACGATAAGGCGGATATTACCGCACCTGTAAGGTCTAACCCGCCTAATGATTTTGGTTTATATAATATGGCTGGTAACGTGAATGAGTGGGTTGAGGATACTTATCGCCAAACCTCATTTGAAGAATTTGATGATTTCAACCCATTCCGCGGAAACGAGTACACAAATAAGCGCATGGCTGATGCTACAAAAGGACTATATGCCAAGGATAAGTATGGCAAACCAATTAAAGATCCTGCAAAGGCAAACAAAAAATTGAAGTATAGCGAGTTAGTTGCTTTACAGCAAGGACAAAACCCTAACGCAAATACTGCTGCCGGAACTACTGCCGTTACAACCCCCGGAGTTACAGCAAGCGCCGCGTTAACTTCACAAAAAAATTCGTTACAGGGGAAACCTTTTAACCCGGATTTGCGGGGTTATGGTGATACCGTTAATACTTCGTTATATGGTACTACTACGTTGGTAAACGACCATTCAAAGGTTTATAAAGGCGGTTCATGGAACGACATGGCATTTTGGTTAAACCCGGCAACGCGCCGCTTTATGGATGAAGATGAAGCGACTGCCGAGGTAGGTTTCCGCTGCGCCATGACGATGGTCGGCGCCTCCGAAATCCGGCCCGAAGGAAAGCCGCATTTCAGTGTTAAAAAATCGAAGCCCTATAAAGCGAAATAAGTAGGTCCCTCCAGCGGAGGTTTCAAAAATTTAAAGATATAATAACAAACAGAAAAAGCGGGATTGTCCCGCTTTTTCTGTTTAGCAACACTAGTCTGCTAAAATATCAATAGTATTTGCCCTTTTTCAACCTTATCGCCGGGTTTTATTTTTACTGTTTTGATGATCGAATCTGCCGGAGCTTTAATGATATTTTCCATTTTCATAGCTTCAAGGATAAACAGGTTATCACCTTTCTTAATTTCCATGCCCTCGGTGACAAAAACTTTGAGCACAAGGCCTGGCATAGGTGCTTTTATATCGCTAACCTTAGCCGCGTTTAAATTGCTGAGACCCAATTGATCAAGTAAAATATCGAACTGGTCCTTCACGGTAATGGTGTATATGTGATTACCAACTTTTATCCCGGCTGTTTTTTCGGAGCGGTTAAAGTTGATCACTTCGACGTTGTAAGAGGCCAGGTTATTAATAATATGCCATTGGGAACTGTTTATTCGCTTTATATTGGCATTTATAATCTCGCCGTTGATCTGTAATCCTTCCCCGGTATTGTCAACTTCAAAAGCATATTTTCCGTTTATATTTAGTTTGTACATGGGTTTGAGAGACTAGATTAGTTGTCAGAACCGTTGATTATTTGATTTAAGGATTTCGCTGATGCTGGACGTTTCAAAATATGTAATTAAAATCAACGAAATCAAATAAATCGTTCAGAATCAGTGGTACTTATTGGGTTAGTATATATTGTATCATATTTGCGCCCATTTTTAGCGCTTTTACGCGGCTTTCCTGGCTATCGCCGGCATATGTGCCGTAATCTTCCCATCCATTGCCCAAATCGCATTCGTAGGTGTAGAAACATACCAGCCGTCCTTTATAAAT
>JAQBOH010000178.1 GCA_028288125.1 Mucilaginibacter sp. | reverse complement strand
GCTATTTTACCAGTTTCTTGTACAGGTTGTGATACCCCGTCGTCGTAGATCCTTTTAACAGTATCCGCACCTAAGATATTTGCAAATTTTTCTATATCTACCATTGATATTCTTAAAAGATAAAGCTACAAAATTTTGAATATAACCCGGCTTCCAAGTCATTCAATGGATCGCAAATCCGCAACCATCACGGTTGCGGACTGCAGATCCATACTAACTAATTAACTAACTAACTAAACCAAAAAGGTCTTTAAATTCAGGGCAACTGTAGCTAATTCAACGCAGGGTCCTCTTTTGCGAGCGGCCCTGCGAGAACGGTAAAACGGATATTCATTGAGCCGCCCTGCGGAAATGAAAAATCACTTTTTTACCATATCTAAAATACTGTACCATTCGCGCTTGCCTTCTCCTTTGGTTACCAGCACGCTGAATTTTTTTCCGGTGCCGGCGGCGGCTTTCTGCGCGGCTTCTAACACCCGGATGGTGGCATCGTCGTCGTCTTCGTCGTACAAATTGTGTTTCGGCGCGGGCAGGTGGTAAACGGTTTCTTCTTCATGAGCCAATAAAGGCCTGTAGAAACCCTCGTTTTCCATCTCGTGGTGAAGCCGGGTATAATCCAATTGGTTGTGCGCTTCCTGAAATTCTACTCGTACGGTGAAATGTTCCATGCTATTAATTGTGATAAGGTTTAGGACCCTGGGTGTAAATGTAGGGTGTTGAAATGGTAAAAAATACCGTGTTTTCACCCTATTTTAAAAAAGTTTTGGGAACGAGAGAGGAAGCAAGAGCCAAGATGTATTGCGCAGAGTTGACTCATCATTCCGATAGCCATTTTGGACTACGCTGGTCAACTCTCTCTGGGGCAGACCGTAAATGGGTTTGAGATTTGTGATTGCGGATTGAATAATTAATATTTATTTTTGTGTATGCAAACACTTGAGATAAAAGTACCTGATAATAAAACGCACCAGGTGAAAGAATTTTTAAAAGAGTTGGGCGTAGCCGTTAAGGTGAAAAAAGAAAACAGTATGCCCAATGCCGACACCAAAGCGGCAATGAATGAATTAAAAGCAGGTAAGGGTAAAAAATTCCAAAACGTTGAGGACCTTTTTAATAGCATATAGGCTTAAGTATGTTCGAAATCGTTACCTCAACCAAATTTCTGAAAGATTTAAAACTTCTTAAAAAGCGTTCAGTTAAAGATTTTCAATTACTACAGCAACTAATTACTACTCTGGCTGAAAATGGCCATAAAGGGCTTTCTAAAGCACAGGCCCCACAAACTTAGCGGCGATTATAAAGACTATTGGGAATGCCACGTAAAACCAGATCTACTGCTTATTTGGGATGAAAATGAACAAATAAATCTGTTAGAACTTGTACGCACCGGTACGCATGCCGATTTGTTGATTTGGTTTTTTAAATCAAATATGGTTGGATTTGTATGATGCAGAGTTGACTCACCCTCCCAATAGCTATCGGGATTCGTCGACTTCTCTACGGCAGGTCGCAAAGAGAGGTTGGAATGCAAAAAAAGTCATGCCGATTACGGCATGACGTGCGGGAATGGCGCACAGTTATATTTTCCATTTCCGAAAAATCTCTTAGCTTTAAAGCTTAATATAACCCGTCACATGAAAAAAATATTTATGCTGCTATGCCTGGCTGCAGCTTTTTCGGCCTGCAAGCAAAAGAATGAACCGAATAAGGAACTGGCTAAGCTGTTTGACAATTATTACGAAGACAAACTAAAGCTTTACCCGCTTGAAGCTACTTCTATTGGCGATAACCGTTATAACGCCCTGCTGCAGAACGACGGCTCGGAAGTGTTTATTAAACAGGCGCATGATTTTTATGCCGGGTACCTGGATAAACTGAAAACTTTTAACCGCGATGGCCTCGATGAGGAGGATAAGCTATCATACGATATTTTATTATATAAGCTGAATACCGTGCTGGAAGGCTTCGATAAGCATATTTATTATGACGGTATGAATTTTGCGCATCCGCATTATATCCCTTTTAACCAAATGGTTGCCTTACCGCTTATACTCGGCCAGTGGGGTTCGGGCACGGGCGCGCAGCCGTTTAAAACCGTGGCCGACTATGATAACTGGCTTAAACGCTTATCAGCGTTCCGGTTATGGGCCGATACGGCTATCGGGAATATGAATAAGGGTATTAAAACCGGGATTGTGCTGCCAAAGTCTATCGTGGTAAAAATGATACCCGAAATGAAGGATATGGTGGTGGCATCACCTGAAAAAAGCTTGTTTTACGGCCCTGTGAACAGCTTTCCGAAAGATTTTCCGGAAGCGGATAAAAAACGGCTGACGGATGATTACAAAAAAGCCATCATGACCGTTGTGGTGCCCACCTACAAAAAACTGGGTGATTACCTTAAAAGTGATTACCTGCCGCATGCGCGGTCTACCTCGGGCATGTCGGCTTTGCCGGGCGGGGATGATATGTACCGGTTTATGGTGAAACAGAACACCACCACCGATAAAACGCCGGAAGAGATTTATCAACTGGGTTTGCGCGAAGTGGCACGCATTACCTTGCTGATGGACAGTATTAAAAACAAGGTTGGCTTTAAGGGCGATATGCCGGCGTTTTTTGAATACATGAAAAACGACCCCAGGTTTATGCCCTATAAAACCCCGAAAGAGGTGCTCGACGCGTTTGAGAACATCCACCAGCGTATGCAGCCTAACTTAAAAAAGCTTTATAGCAAAGTGCCAAAAACGCCCTTCGAGATACGGCAAACGGAAGCGTTCCGTGCGGCATCGGCCAGCGCCGAATACAACAACGGCAGCGCCGACGGCAGCCGCCCCGGTATTTTTTATGTGCCGATACTTGATGCCACCAAATTTAATACCACATCGGGCATGGAATCGCTGTTTTTGCACGAGGCTATTCCGGGCCATCATTACCAGGTTTCCCTGGCGCAGGAAAATACTTCGCTGCCGAAATTCCGCCGTTTTGAGAGTGATAACGCTTACGCGGAGGGCTATGCGTTGTATTGCGAGTCGTTAGGTAAAGAGCTGGGCCTTTACAACGACCCGTACCAGCACATGGGCGCGCTGGGCGACGAGATGCACCGCGCCGTCCGTTTGGTGGTTGACGTGGCCATCCACACCAAAAACATGACCCGCGAGCAAGCCATTAAATACATGATGGACCATGAAGCCATCGACGAGCAGGGCGCCACTGCCGAAATTGAGCGTTACATGACCAACCCGGGCCAAGCGCTGGGCTACAAGATAGGCGCGCTTAAAATACGTGAGTTACGCAGCCGTTACGAGAAACAACTGGGCGGCAAGTTTGATATAGCCGCTTTCCACGAGCAATTGCTGAAAGACGGTTCGATGCCGCTGAGCGTGCTGGAGAGCAAGATGGATGCCTGGGCGGCGAAGCAGTGATCGGATGTTGGAAGTACGTGCCAACGTTTGTTTGTCGGGAATATATTAACAATGCGCCTGCATTAATCCAATAGTCCCAGTCTGTTATTGTTTTGATCAGGTGAAACTTAGAAATAATACGCCTTAATTCAATCCCAGGCTGGCTTTGTGGCCGGGAAGTAAGCCATATCCTGCACATCGCTGTATGTATACCAGGCAGCGATGGACAATCGCCTGCTTACACTTTACGGACCGCCTTAAGCAGCGCCTTGTGTCCATCACAGGTTATGCTTTCAATTGCACACCGAGCTTAAGCAGATTTTCCAGATCCTCTTTAAGTTCTTTATACCATTCACCATTAGTTAGCCTATACAACTGGGTGAACTTTATCGTGTTGTCCCGGTAGAGGATCAGGCATAGATCATTAGTGAAATACGTGCCATCTATTAACAAGTTAACACGTTCTGAAGGATAAACGCTAAAGACCGGTGATTTGGATAGATACGCATGAAATATCGGCTTAACGTCCTGGTGGTATAGCCACTTTCTTCACTAATCTGGTTGAATGTTTGACGGCCAATTACCCAATCCTCAAACCACACAAACCTGTTTCTTATCCTTTACTCCCGCATGCTGGCGTATAAACAATAAACCACAGGCTTTACACTTATAACGTTGCTTATTATTCTGCTTGCCCCATCTAATAACTGCGGTGCTTTTACAGTTTAAACACGCCTTTTTTTTGATGATTTCATAAAACAAAAAAACAAATTGAAATCGATTTCAATTTGTTCCTTATATCTGATTGTAACACAGTTTATTACAAAGGTCTTACCAACTATTTTGTCTATTAAATCATGTTTCGCTCATCGCAATGTTACATTACAACATTCCACCTCAACTACCGGCCAGTCAATTTGGCGGCCCGCCGCTCTTTTGCGATGACGCTGTTCTTATAGCCGTAAGTGAAGTAGATCACCAGGCCAATCACCAGCCAGATAACGAACCTTGCCCAGTTGGTAAAACTTTCCTGTGCCATTAAATAAAAACAGCTTAGCAGTCCAAGCACCGGTATCAGAGAATAATTACGGATATACGTGAACACCATCACAATCGCGGCAACAATAAAGAATATGATCATTGGCACACCCTCTGTATTCATTAGCTGCCTGAAGTATTCAGGGGCCCAGTATAAAACCGAACCCAGGCAGGCCACAAACAGCCCCGGCACAATATATTTTCCGTTCAAATAAGGCACTTTAAACTTCGAGTAAAGCTTATTATGAGGCTGGCTGTTCAGCATCAGTACGCCACCGCATACCAATACAAACGCGAAAAGCGTCCCTATGCTCGTTAAAGCCAGCACTACATCAAGATTAAGAAACAGGGCGGGTACAGCCACAACAAACCCGGTTACAATAGTTGAAAATGAAGGCGTATGATATTTTGGATGGATACGCGAAAATACTTTCGGAAGCAAACCGTCCCGGCTCATGCTCATCCAAATACGCGGCTGGCCCAATTGATATACCAATAATACCGAAGCAATAACAACAATTGCGCTAACCGAAATAATACCCGAAATCCAGTTGGTTACTTTTGAATGCTGATCCTGGAAAACGAAGGCCAGCGGATCGGCAACATTGAGCCTGGTAAAGTTGGTCATGCCGGTTAATACCAGCACCAGGACAATATATAGTACGGTACAAATGATCAATGTATTAAACATGGCCCGTGGCAGATCGCGCTGTGGTTTTTCGCATTCCTCGGCCGTTGTAGATATAGCGTCAAAACCGATATAGGCAAAAAACACCGCCGAAACGCCTTTCATCACGCCACCAAATCCGTTGGGCATAAACGGGTGCCAGTTACCCGGGTCAACATAAAACGCGCCGGCAACAATCACCACCAAAATAATTCCCAATTTCGTTATTACCAGTATATTATTCGTTTTTTTGGATTCCTTGATCCCGATGTAAACGATATAGGTAATGAGCACCACGATAAGCAATGCCGGAATATTCATAACGATCCTGAAATCTCCCAACCCCGGCGCGTGGGCCCAGGCGTTGTATGCATTTCTCAGGCTTTCATCCATGCCGGCTAACGTTTTGCCATGAGTCAATTGGCCGGTCGCGTCATTAAAACCACTATGCGCCGACATGTAGTCCATCGTCATCCATTCGGGCACGTGTATGTTAAATCCGGCCAGGACGCGCACAAAATACTGGCTCCATGAGATAGCCACCGCAATATTGCCAATGGCATATTCCATTAACAGGTCCCATCCTATTATCCATGCGAATATCTCGCCGAAAGCGATATAAGAATAGGTATAGGCGCTGCCGGATACCGGTACGGCCGACGCAAATTCAGCATAACAATACGCCGCGAACCCGCATGCAATGGCCGTAAAAGTAAAAAGCAATATTACGGCCGGGCCGCCATGGTAGCTGGCCGAACCAATCGCAGTGAACACCCCGGTGCCTATTACAGCGGCAATACCCAAAAAGGTAAGGTCCTTAACTTTTAACGCCCTGTTGAGCTTAGGGCCCAAACCGCCGTGATCGCCGTGGCCCTTTTCGGCGTCGGCTAATATTTTTTCAATTGATTTTTTACGGAATAAGCTATTCGACATCTATTTTAAAGGCTTTCACTGCCATTTCAAACATAACCATTTTTTTGGATTCAATAAGGATATGCTTATTTTGCGCAATGAATATAGGCATTAAAGGGGTTTTGCAGCAGATAAGGCTGTTCTTTATCCTGTACCTCATCCTGTTAGCCGGCTGCCTGGTTATCAAAGTCATTTTTACGAAGGAACAAATTTACTTTGCAGTAAACGGCAGGCATACCGATTTTTTGGATAGCATTGAGCCGTATATCACCGATTTGGGCAATGGCTGGACCGCTGTCATCCTGGCCGCCCTTTTAGCCTTATACAATTACCGAATCGCATTTTTAGCAGCAACAACATTCGTGATCACATCCCTGGCTGTTCAGGCGGCCAAATTCATTTTTGACGCGCCGCGCCCAAAATTATATTTTAAAGACCAGGTTAGTAAGCTGCATTTTGTAAAAGGGATAGAAATTTTAAGCCATAACAGTTTTCCCTCTGGGCATACACTAACCGCGTTTGCTATGGGCGTTTTATTCACTTACCTGCTAAAAAACAAACGCTGGGCCATCCTGCTGCTGTTTTATGGCACAATGGTAGGCTTTTCGCGTATGTACCTGAGCGAGCATTTTTTTGAGGACGTTGTCGCAGGCTCGGTTTTAGGTGTTTCGTTAACGGTACTCTGGATTTGGTGGATTGACAGCAGGAAATTTATTAATACTCCTGAATGGAACCGGGGGTTATTGAGCCGATGGTCTTAAGTCTTAAGTCTTAAGTCTTAAGTCCGGAGTCTTTAGCCTGAAGTCTCTGGTAGGGTTGCCTATATAGTTATCTACGTTTGGCCCGCCGTCTCCTTACAATTAAAACAATTACTACAATAATTATTAACGCAGCTCCGCAGGCAATAGCTATTTGTTTATTTAATGACATGGTCTTTGAATTTGACAAGTACTGATCGTTACGCTGAAGCTCGGGCGACAGCCTGATCGAGTTAACGAAGCTCCTGTACTCATCCCTGATCAAATCCTTGCGGTTATCCTGGTATCCGTATTCGAATGTGTAAGTGGCCTCGGTGGTATAAACAAGGATAAAATTCCTGAACAGAATATTACCGCTGCCATCGTCGGTTTTTAACGTAAAAATTTTAGCCTTCAGCGTGCCGATCGTGGTATCGCGTACATTTTGCGCACTGCCTCCTCCTGATTCACCCTGTATGCCTTTTACATAGTCCTTTAATACTTGATTCAGATCTTTTTCTTTCTTTAAGGGCGCTGTATTTTTTGGGTTGGCGGCCCTGATGACCTCAGTATAGCCATATAATCCGTTTCCCGTAAAAACTTGCTGGCTTAAGGTGTCCTTATGCTGGTAACCCGGCGGCAACGAAACCGTAACAAGGCTGTCGATCTTAACCGGTTTGATCAGCTGGCAAAACGCAGCGGCAGAGAATAATATGATGGCTAAACTTAAAAATATCTCTTTCATAAGTAGTGTAACCCTTATGATAAAAATAAGTTTTAGTTATACCCTATAAAGAAGGAATAACAGGAGATATATTCTGAATTATAACTTCTCCATCTCCCCTTTTACAAACTCAGCCAGCTCTTTTACATACCCGGCGCTGAAATCAAATTTGATGCCGGCAGTTTCGTAAATTTCTTTAATGGTTTTGGTGTATCCTAATTTTAATGCATCAAGATATTGCTGTAAGCCTTTTTCCGGGTTTTCTTTATAGTTTTTCCATACCGCTATAGCGCCCAATTGCGCCATACCATATTCGATATAATAAAAGGGCACCTCGAAAATATGCAGCTGCTTTTGCCACAGGTTGGCTTCTGCTTCCTGATGTTGGTTCCAGTCGACAAACCCCGCGCCGAACGGCTCGTATATTTGTATCCATGCAGTTGTCCTTTCGGCATCAGTATGGTCGGGGTTAGTATAAACCCAGTGCTGAAACTGGTCGACAACAGCTACCCATGGGAGCGTTTTTAAAACATCAAATAATTGATCGCGCTTAGCACGTTTCAGGTCCTCATCGTTATCGAAATAAACATTCCAGTTATCCATGGAGATCAGTTCCATCGACATAGAAGCTAATTCGGCTACTTCCGACGGGCAATGTTTAAAATCGTTTAACTCAAGATCGGCAGTAAGAAATGTATGCACCGCGTGGCCGCCTTCGTGGACCATGGTAGTGAGATCACGGAAGGTATTGGCCGAATTCATAAAAATAAACGGCGCGCCGGTTTCGGATAACGGATAGTTATACCCGCCCGGGGCCTTCCCTTTCCGGCTTTCCACATCAAACAAGCTGTTATCCTTCATGATCTCAAGCCGTTCGCCTAAATAACGGTTGATATTACTGAAACACTGGATGGACTTTTCGACCAGCTCCTCCCCGCTTTTAAAGGGCCGTAAGGCCGGTTTACCCGATGGGTCGACGTCCATGTCCCACGGCTTCAAACTGTCCAGCTTTAAAGCTTGTTTACGCTTTTCAGCCTCCTGGCGGAGTACCGGTACAATTTCTTTTTCGATAGCTTCATGAAAAGCGTAGCAATCCTGCGGCGTATAATCAAAACGGCCTAACGCCTGGAACATATAATCCCTGAAGTTTTCGAACCCGGCATTTATGGCAACTTTATGCCGTAACACCCGCAGTTGGTCAAAAAGCTTGTCGAGCTGGTCCTTATCCTGCAGGCGGCGGGCGGTGATCTTTTCCCAAACCTCCTGCCGTTTGGCGCGGTCGGTATCTTTCAGAAAAACAGAGGCCTGCTCTAAAGTATATTCCTTATCGCCAATATGCACCGACATGGAGCCGGTTATCGATTGGTATTTTTGTTGTTCAACTTGTATCTCGGTCAGCAAAGGAATATTTTCGTCCCTGAACAGTTCAAGGGATTTTTTCACCCCGCGCAGGTAAACGAAGTATTTTTTAGTATCAAGCGCATCAACATAAGGGTTGCTAACCAGCTTTTTATTCAGTTCGTTGCTGTATGGCGCCACCTTTGGTTCAATTTCGGTAGCAAAATACTGGAAGCTTTGCAGCAGTTCCTCGCTGGTTGTATCGCAGGTCATGCGGATATACCGCCAGGCAAAGTCCTCTTCCAGCGCGGCCTCAAGCTCGCTGCGGTCGCGCAGCCATTGTTCCAGTTCCTGAACTGAATTTACCGGGCGGTCTAAAAGTTCTTTATAAAGCGGTTCCAGGTTTTCCCATTTAATTTCAAGGTCGGCCGGTATATAGGTTCGTGTTTTTTTGTGGATCATGGTTTTAATGTGCAGATATGCAAATGTGCAGATGTGCGGATGATAAATCAAGTCAATTGTTAAATAAATAGCTATTGCATAAGTCAATTTACTATCATATTTATTTGCGGTCACAGTGAATTTGCGCTTAACCTTTAATATTGTAATGTGCAGTCTTCGTCCGCAAAAAATATCCTCGCCATTTCGGGCAGCTTACGGGCTGGTTCATCGAATCATGCAATACTGAATTACTTGGGGAAAATAGCGCCTGCAGGTACAAGTTATACTATTTACGATGGTTTATCGCAGATCCCGCACTTTGATCCCGGTTTGGATAATGATAATCCGCCTGAAACAGTAACGGCTTTCCGAAAACTGACCGCAGAGGCTGACGGTTTGATTATCTGTACGCCCGAATACGCCTATGGCGTACCCGGCACTTTAAAAAACGCGCTCGATTGGACTGTATCAAGCGGCTCGTTATCTGAAAAACCGCTGGCGCTTATTACCGCTTCGACCGGCGGAGAAAATGCGCATGCTGCCTTGTTATTAATTTTAACCGCCCTGAATGCAAAGGTGGCTAAAGACACTACGGTGCTTATTTCTTTTATACGATCAAAAATGGATGGGAATGGGGATATAACCGATGGGGAAACCGTTAAAGGATTGATGAAAGCATTTAAAGCTTTCTTTTCTTCGCTATAATTTGTTTAGTAACAAAGGTATTTGAAGGTCTCCCTGCCGGGGGGAGACCCGATAGCTATCGGGTTAGAGGGGGCATCTGCCAATTTGTCCACCACGCCCTGTTTGGAACAGCCATTGATAAAGGCTGGTATCACTGAAACATTAATTCAAAAAAGAAAACGAACCATGCAAGAAAAAGGCACCATTTCGATCCATACCGAAAATATTTTCCCGATCATCAAAAAATTCCTCTACTCCGATAACGAGATATTTTTACGGGAACTGGTATCCAACGCGGTTGATGCTACGCAAAAAATTAAACGCCTTGCCCTCTCGGGACAATATACAGGCGAGCTTGGCGACCTGCGCGTTGAAGTAGCTTTTGACGAAAAGAAAAAAACGATCACTATTTCTGATAACGGTATAGGAATGACCGCCGAAGAAATTAAAAAATATATCAACCAGATCGCTTTCTCGGGCGCTACCGAGTTTATGGAGAAGTTTAAGGAAGCCAAAGACGCAAATGAAATTATCGGCCGTTTTGGCTTAGGCTTTTACTCGGCGTTTATGGTGGCCGATAAAGTCGAAATACAATCCCTGTCGTACCAGGAAGGCGCCGAAGCCGCCCGTTGGATATGTGATGGCAGCACGGAGTTTGAAATAAGCGAGGGCGATCTGGTTGAAAGAGGCACTGAAATAACCCTGCACGTCAATAAGGAATCGAAAGAGTTTTTAAATAAAAACCGCTTGCAGGAAATATTAGATAAATACTGTAAGTTTTTACCTGTGCCGATCAAATTCGGTACCACAACGCAGGAAGAAGAGGACGGGGTTGATGATGAAGGCAAGCCGAAATATAAATCGGTTGAAAAGGATAATATCATTAATGATACCAACCCCATCTGGACAAAAGCCCCATCGGAACTAAAGGACGAGGATTACCTGGATTTTTACAAGCAGCTTTACCCATTCTCGGAAGACCCGCTGTTCTGGATCCATTTGAATGTTGATTACCCGTTCAACTTAACCGGTGTATTGTATTTTCCTAAGCTGAAAAACGATTTCGAGGTTCAGCGCAATAAGATTAAGCTTTTTTCGCGCCAGGTATTTATTACCGACGAGGTTAAAGATATTGTGCCCGAGTTTTTGATGCTGCTGCATGGCGTTATTGATTCGCCTGATATTCCGCTGAATGTATCGCGCAGCTTTTTGCAGGCCGACAGCAACGTTAAAAAGATAAACAGCTACATCAGCAAAAAAGTAGCTGATAAATTGGCAGAGCTTTTCAAAAAGGACCGCAAAGCCTATGAAGAAAAATGGAGTGATATCGGCTTATTTGTAAAGTACGGTATTATAAGCGATGAGAAATTTTATGACAAGGCAAAAGATTTTGTGCTGCTGACCAATACCATTAAGGAGAATTTTACCTTAACTGAATATAAGGATAAGGTTGCGCCCGAACAAACCGACAAAGATGACCGGCTGGTTTATATTTATACCAACGATCCGGCCAAACAGGACGCGTTTATTCAATCGGCAAATAAAAAGGGTTATAATATCCTGCTGATGAATTCACCTATCGATAATCATTTTATCGGCCACATGGAGCAAAAGCTCGAAAAAACATCCTTTAAACGCGTTGACGCTGATGTTGCAGACAAACTCATCAAAAAAGAAGACTCGCCTGAGCACATATTGACTGAAGAGCAATCAACTAAAGTAAAAGCGATTTTTGATAAGGCCATTAACAAACCAGCCTATAAGGTTGAGCTGGAAAGCTTAAATCCCGAGGAATTGCCCGTAACCGTAACGATGGACGAGTTTATGCGGCGGATGAAGGAAATGGCAGCCATGGGCGGCGGAATGAGCTTTTATGGCAGCATGCCCGATAATTATAAAGTAATAGTAAACGGCAACCATAAACTGATCAGCCGTATTTTGCAAGAAGAGAACGAAGATGTACAGGCCCAGCTTTCAAAGCAGGCATTTGACCTGGCATTATTGTCGCAAGGCTTGCTGACCGGCGCCGAACTGACCGAGTTTGTAAACCGCAGTGTTAACCTGATATAGATCGTAAAGATAAATCACACAAAAGCCGCACTTTTTTCGGAGCGCGGCTTTTTTATTTAAATAAACTTATGTGATTATATATTGTTTAGGTATTTATCGTTATACATTTACCAAAGCGCTAATTATGAAACCGTTATTCAAATCCTTGCTGATATTGGCCCTGGCTGTGTCCTGTTTATCCGGGGCCGGCGCACAAACCCCAAAACAGGCTGCAAAAGCCCAGGCCGTAAAAAATATAGTCAACAATATGAATTTTGTTTTCCAGGCCAATTATGTTAACCCGCAGCGGGGCAGCGCCAGATCGCTTGACTATGGTTATGACCTGCTGGTTTCAAAAGATACGATAATCGCTTACCTGCCTTATTTTGGCCGCGCTTATGCGGCCCCGGCCGATCCTACTGAGGGAGGGATCAAATTCAAAACAACTCATTTTGATTACAAGGCTAAAACAAATAAAAAGGGCGGATGGGATATTCTTATTGTGCCAAAGGACAAGAATATTACCGGTATGCGCGACGTACAGTCGTTACGATTAAGCATTACGACAAACGGGTACGCGTCGTTAAATGTTACCAGCATCAACCGTGATCCTATTTCGTTTGATGGATATATTGAGGAGCGAAAGAAGTGAGGTTAGTCGGGAAGTCCGAAAAGTCAGTAAAGTCGAAAGAAGCTGCACCGGATGGTTCGGCAAGAATAGCTTATTCGTGGGAGCGCATGGGTTATTTTTAACCACAGAGAGCACTAAGAACGCAAAGTTAGCGACACTATTGTCAGTGTATCAGACGTATCTGTTGTATCTGTTGTATCTGTTGTATCTGACGTATCTGTTGTATCTATTGTATCTGCTGTATCAGGTGTATCAAACGGAGTCACAATAACGTAATGTCAATTGTGACTGAATGGAAGAATGTCAAATGATTGTGACATGCTTAAAAATAAATTTATTAAAAACACCTTTGCTTCTATTATGTTCTTATATTGCCGTTGCATTTGACGGTATAAAAGGTAATAAAATGTTACGCATAACAGTACCGTCATCCGGCTCAGATCTTACATTTTCAACCTTTGAAAAATATGGATTGCCTGCGCCGATGAATGGGGTTGATGCTGAGGTTAACGACGACTTGGTGCTGAAGTTTGAAGATGAGGAGGAAGCCGTCACATACGCCGAACAACTGGAAATGCTTTCGAACGGATTAAATGATAAATCGACGCCGCAATACCTGGCAATCGGCGATATGATCATGGCGATCCGAAATGATGAATTTGTAGTGAATTATAATGAAGAAAATTAATACTAAAAAATAATGCCATGTTACGTATCAACATTCCCCCTACCGGTCCGTCTCCGTTAACCTTTGCCGATTTTATTAAGTATCATTTGCCGATCCCGTCTAAAGGTGTAAAAGCAAAGGCAAAAGGAAAAAATAAAAACACCGTATTGCTTTTTGATAATGAATATGAAGCGGTGGTTTATGCCGACCAGCTTGAGGAAATTGTTGCTACAGTTAGCAAAACATCGCCGATAAGGAGCATTATCAGGGATTTGGCTACCTCAATACGCAACGACGATACCATCAGGAACTACGTGGAATATTCTTCGCTTTATACGTGGATAAAAAATGGCCTGAAGAGCTTCAGGAAAGCGATCAAGCCATCCGCGCTTGGTTCTTTGTAAATTTACCATAGAGACGCAAAATATTGCGTCTCTACAAAAATATCTCAGGGCTTTAACGTTCCGGTCATATACTCATAACTGCTTTTAATGCTCGCGTAAGCATCCTTTGGCATATCGTGCTCTACAAAGAAATGCTGCATTCCCGCAGCCGATCTATGCGCAAATATTCTTTTAAAATCAATCGTACCGCTGCCCACTGGTAGTATATTCACATGACTTGCATCCAAATCTTTTACGTGCCATAGCGGGAAACGTCCGGGATGATGCGCAAACAGATCTACCGGGTCCTGCCCGCCTTTAACGGCCCAGGCCAAATCCAGTTCCATTTTTACATTGTGCGGGTCGGTTTCACTCAGCAGCAAATGATAGGGCACTTCCCCTTCAACTTCATGAAATTCCATATCGTGGTTATGATAGGCAAACTGAACGCCCGCTTTTTTTGCCGCTTCGCCGGTTTTATTTAATATCTCAACGGTGGATTTAATTTCTTCCAAAGTCCCGGTTGGCGCGTTGGCGCAAACAAGGTATTTTAAACCGCCTTCGGCAGCTTCATCTACGATCTCCTGCATATTATCCCTCAGGTTATGCATAGGCGGGATCACCATCGGTTTGCCGTCGGCGCCGACAGGCATCTTGTAGCCCTTTGGCATTTTAAACGGCGCGCCGATAACGTGGTGCGATTTCCATGACATGCCCAGGTCATTCACCATGGCCTTAAATTCCTTCGGTTTCATACCATAATAGCCGCCCTTTTTGCTGAAAGCCGATTCGATTTCCTTATAGCCTATGCCAGATATTTTGGTTAACGTGCCTTTTACATCATCGTCAATTATCCCGAAAAAGGTAAAAAGCTGCAAGCCCACCGGGTGCGGGGCCATATTGTTAAAAAGTGAGCCTGCTTTGCCCGAAAAAGCCATGCTGCCCAGTGCCAGCGTACCCGCACTCTGCAAAAATTTGCGCCTGTTAAAATTCATGTTTGGTCATTTAGTTTACGTGGTTTAAGTAAAACTAAATGATTAAAATGGGAAAAGGAAATTTTATTGTGTCAATTTAACACAATAAGAAAGCAGCCTGGTTGTTTGTAATAACACAGGCACAGGAAGCTATGATTGGACTTACGAAGTTTTTAAAACTTTGTAAGTCTGTGTCCTGAAGGCTATTGATGCAAACAATTCGCGATCAACCCCGTCCATCCCGTTTGGTGCGAAGCACCTGCTCCCCGGCCGTTATCGCCATCGAAATATTCATAAAACAGCACGTAATCTTTAAAATTGGAATCGGTTTGCAGCTTATCGTAATTGCCGAAGACTGCCCTTTTGCCCTGCGCGTCGCGTAAAAACAGGTTGGACACCCGGTTATATAACTCATTGGCCACCTGTTGCAGGGTCATAAAATTACCGGAGCCGGTGGGGCATTCGATCTTAAACTCGTCGCCATAATACAGGTAAAATTTATGTAAGCTCTCTATCAGTAAAAAATTGATGGGCATCCATACCGGTCCGCGCCAGTTGCTGTTTCCGCCGAATAAACCGCTCTCGCTTTCGGCAGGAGTATATTTGATGCTGAACTCCATGCCGTCAACCGCGACATGGTATGGGTTATCTAAGTGATATTTTGAAACTGACCGGATGCCATAGGGACTCAAAAACTCATTTTCGTCAAGCATATACCGCAGCAGCGATTTCATCCTGTACCCGCGCAACAGGCTTACCAGGTGCTTGCCGGGGCCTTTTGTTTCCGCCCATCGGGATACCAGCGATGCCAGGTCGGGCCGGTTTTCGGCAAACCATTTCATACGGTTGCTGAATATCGGGTTATCGGTTATGTCGGTCTCATCTAGCACTTCGGCGGCAAATAAGGGTATCAGTCCTACGATACTGCGTACCCGCAGTTTCTGGGTACTGTTATCGGGCAAACGAAGCTGATCGTAAAAAAAGCCATCCGCGTCATCCCAAAGCCCTTCATTGTTGGGTCCAAGGCATGACATGGCGCCGGCGATATAAATAAAATGCTCAAAAAATTTAGAGGCGATATCATTATACGCCTTATTTGTGACAGCAAGCTCGGTGGCGATACGCAAAAGGTTGAGCGAATATGCGGCCATCCAGCTCGTACCGTCTGACTGTTCGAGGTACTCGCCCATCGGCAGCTTCGCGTCTCTGTCAAATACGCCAATGTTATCGAGGCCTAAAAACCCGCCTTCAAAAATATTATTTCCGGATGCATCCTTGCGGTTTACCCACCAGGTAAAGTTGAGCATAAGCTTATGAAATACGCGCTCCAGGAAAAAAGTATCGCCTCTGCCTTTGTTAGCGGATTTGTCCTGCTGGTAAATTTTCCATGTGATCATGGCGTGTACCGGCGGGTTAGCATCGGCAAAATCCCATTCATAAGCCGGCAGCTGGCCGTTGGGATGCATATACCAATCGCGTATAAGCAGCATCAGCTGGTTTTTCGCGAAAGCCATATCAACCGTTGCCAGCGGCAGGCAATGAAAAGCCAGGTCCCATGACGCAAACCAGGGATACTCCCATTTGTCCGGCATGGAAATAATATCCTGCGTATTCAGGTGTTCCCATTTGCTGTTACGGGCGGTTAGCCGCTGCGGCGGAGGTACCGGCTCCGCGGGGTCGCCATTCAGCCATTGATGAATATTATAATAATAAAACTGCTTGCTCCATAGCATACCCGCAAATGCCTGGCGCTGTACCATGCGCCGGTCGGCATTGTCGTTCCCTTTCTGTATTTCATTATAGAATTTTGAAGCTTCGGCACTTCGTGCGTCAAATAACTTATCAAAACCGCCAAACCCGTTATTTGCGTTGGCTGATAGTCTTAGCCGCAGCGTAACGCTTTGTTTTGCCGGAACGGTGATATCATAATTGACTGCCGCCTTTGTACCTGTTTGTTTCGGGTTAATGGTATCAGCACCATGCACGATATAGTCGTTGATGCCATCTTTATGAAAGGGTTTGCCGTCATCGTTGTTGCTGAGACGCCTGGCGTTGGTTTCGTTATCGCAGAATAGCAATTGAGATGAGCCTTCAGCGCATAGCCAAAGCTGGCCAAGGTCTTTATGATAAGCGTTGATATCGCCATGGGGTCCAGCCGATAGCTGCGGCGTATAATCGTCGTAACCCCATGCCCATGTATTGCGGAACCACAGGGTAGGCAACACGTTTAACGCGGCATCCCGGCCGCCACGGTTATGAACAGTGATCTTTATCAGTATATCATCCGGAGCGTTTTTGGCGTATTCAATAAATACATCAAAATATTCATCCCGGTTAAACAGGCCGGTATCTATCAGTTCAAATTCGGGATCGTTACGGGTTCTTTTTTTATTTTCATCAACAAGCCACGCGTACGGGTACTCAGCCTGCGGATATTTATACAGCATTTTTTGGTACGAATGGGTCGGGGTGTTATCCAGGTAATAATATAATTCCTTTACATCCTCACCATGGTTGCCCTCCGGGTTGCTCAGTCCAAAATACCGTTCTTTAATAATGGGATCCTTTTTATTCCACAATGCCACTGCAAAACAGAGGAGCTGTTCATTGTCACATATTCCGCCTATTCCCTCCTCGCCCCAGCGGTAAGCTTTGCTGCGGGCCATATCGTGGGTAATGAAATCCCAGGCGTCGCCATTGGCGCTGTAGTCTTCCCGGACGGTCCCCCATTGGCGGTCGCTGACATACGGGCCCCATTTTTTCCATGCAGTATCTTTTAACCGGGTTTGTTCTGCGTTCATGTAAAATTATAGAAGGTTATCCTGAATTTCCAAATACATCAGGCCTGGTAAATCTCAGTAATCTTTGCCATTATTTTACCAAAGTTTGATCGTTAATTGCGTGGAGATATAGAGATGTTTAAAACCATAACCTTATCGTTTGTCATTCTGAGCATCGCGAAGAATCTTCTAAAACAGACACGCAGGAGACTTATTAGGTGGAGAAGATTCTTCGCGATGCTCAGAATGACAAAGTAATAATTAAGTATCGGCATAAAAAAAGCCCCGCGATTAAAATCGCAGGGCCAATATGAGAAAAACTACTAACAACTTATTCTATTCGTAGAATGAGGCTTGGTTAAACCAGTTCAAATAAGGAAATATCAATGCCGGCAATTGCTGATAAATCTGGGTCTTCTCAGCGTAATTATCGTATAGCCGTTCAATGGTTTGGTGCTTTTTGTTGACCAGGGCCAGCATCTTTACATCAACCGTATCAACAACATAGTCAATCGCGCCTTTGATATTTTTGTTTTTTATATTCCTTAAAAATATTTTCTGATAATTGGCCTTTACAGATATTTCTTCGGATAAAATATCCTGCGCGTAACGCTCTTCCAGGTCGGGCAGTCCCGGCGCCGAAATATGGGTAACAAATAATTGTGCATTTAAAACCTTTAAAAACCTGATCACCCCAATATCGCAATAACGCAGGTCGGTTATATAAGCCACCCTGCTGAAATAGCTCATATCAAATTTATCGGGCATCACTAAAACCGGGCAATTGATATTGTTGATCATTTTAATGGCGAAATTGAAAGTATCCGCGTTTTTTAACTGGTCGAGGTTTTGTTCACCCATTATTACCATCCACACATTGTGCCGGATCACCATCTCGCGAACAGTCGCAGGATTAAAATTAAGCATCTCCACACAGTTGATCGCCGGGTGGTAAGTGCCTTCGGGATAATCTATATGCTTTAATTTCAGCGCCAATTTCTGCAGGTCGAAGCTTTCTGCTTCTTCGAATGATACTTCATCATCAAAATGATGAACAAGTAAATTTTTCTGCACCCTGGTTTTTACAGCACTGCATAGCTGCAGGTTAGCCCTGCACTGCCGGGCAACCTTTAGGGCTTTCTTGGCCAAGCTCTCAGCCTTTGTCGAATCATCGATAAATAGTAATATATTTCTCATAGCCTGATAAATTACAACAACAGAATATTAACAACAGAAATTGCCCGCAAAAGTTTTAGGGTAAAATTCCTGAACCCAAGTCAAATATTGACTAATGGATTAAGTTAAAATTTCAATAGTTTAGGGTGAGGGACCGGCTTTGGCAGTTATGCCAATTGTGGAGGAAACTACTACTAATTATAAATCAATTAAAAGGGGAAAGGGCTTAAAAGGGCGATCAGTATTTGTTATTAAAATAAACTTACTGGTCGTTGAATTTGCCATATAATTAATGTTAATCTACAGCAATTTCGATTGACGTAACAAATTTCAATAATTCTCATCACATTTGCAAGTGAAAAATGAAATATTTACTATCAGTTGAAAAACTTGTTCAAAAATTTACAATTTCTTAATCAGAAAATCAGTGTCCGTAGCGACTCCGGTATATAAAGCTGGCTATGTTGTTGCACTTTTTGTCGCGGGTGTCGTCCTGGAGGTAGTTGACACTTTTTAAGTCCACGCGTTTCTCAAAAACCGGAGCCAGTTGCCGTGCATAAAATTCATAACATCCTCGTCAGAATAGCCCCGTTTTTTTAAAAGTCCGGGAATAGTTTGAAGGCCCGCGATTGTTTCCAGGTCGTAAGGGCATTGTTCGCGCCCAAAGGCACCATCCAGGTCTGAGCCTATCCCCACGTGTAAGGTATCACCCGCAATCCGGCAAATATGATCGACATGGTCAATCATTACTCCGAGACTGCAATTCATTTCTTTGGGGTCTGATTTCCCACGCACCCATCCGGGCACCATCATCCAGGCATCCAATGGCGCGCCGATTACCGCGCCGCGGCTTACCAGCTCTTTTATCTGCTCATCACTGTATTGCCTGTTGTGGTTAACCAAAGTCCTGCAATTATTATGACTTGCCCATATATGCCCGTTGAAATGATCCAGCGCGTCCCAAAAGGCATCGTCGCATAGGTGGGTGGCGTCTAAAATGATATTAAGGCGCTCCATTTCTCTTAGTAATTCGTGTCCCTCCTTGTCCATTTTTCCGGTGGCATCGGTACCATTGGCATAACGGCCGGGGCCGTAATGTGCGGGGCCAATGGCGCGCAGCCCATCATTGTAAGCGCGTTCCAAATAGTCAATAGAAATTATTGAATCAGCTCCCTCCAGGCTTAAGATATAACCGATGGGTTTTCTGTCATTGGGTGTTCCATCATTCCAAAATTTGAGATGTTTTTCCAGGCTTTGCAAATTATTAACCTGCACCATTTCTCCATCTTCTTCCATGACTTTGTACCATGCCAGCTGTCCCTGGGTTTGCGCCCAAGCCTGCTCCGGCGAGTGCCAGCCCGGCAACGGGTTTCCGGGAGCCACATAACGTGCTATCTGCGTGCCAACCACCAGTCCAATATTACCTTTTCGCAATTCGGGCAATGAAACAACTGCCTTGCCACGATCCGGTTTATCGTTTAAACCCTGTTCACGCCGGTTAATTTCCAAAACCGGCCTCCGCAGGTCGCGGTTCCATTCAAGGGCGTTCATGCTGAGATCTAAGTGGGCATCTATCGTGAACATGAGTATTGGTTGATTAGGTTGGATTAAGTTGATTGAGCTATAAGTTATCAAAAAATTGCTTTTTGCTTTGGTCTTTTTGCTTTCAGCTTAAATAGTTATTTTACGGTCCCTGGCGATATTTTTCCACTCGCCGGTTGTTTGATTATTTTCGATGGTGATGGCCCGTTCATACAGGGCAACCGTCGGGCAAATGTGATGGGGCAAGCCGTAAAGCACATCGCCAATCTTGTATGTATGGCCTTTGCCGGCATCTGCTACCAGGTGCTCCTCGCTTTGGCTGATCATGACCAGCTCGGGCGCATTTAAAAAGTAAACCCGTTTGTGCAGCTCATTTTCAGCAGCGACCGATTTATGCCCCAGGTCAAGGCAAATTTTAGTTTCAGACGGCCACGATATTACCCTTGAAACAACCAGCGCGGCGGGTATAAATGGCTGCTCACTAGCAATGAGCTGATAACCCCTGTCCCAATAAACAAACGTGCCCGGGCTGCATTCCACATTTTCTCTTTTTGCGTGTACGGGAAATGTTGGCGAGCCGCCGGCAATGATAAGCGGCTCGGGGAAGCCTTCTTTTATTATTTTGGCCTTCAGTTTTACTACCGGTTCAAAACCGGCATTGCATTTTTTTGTAAGGATTTCAATGTCTGCATCATGAAGATGCCCGTCATAGGCATGCAGCCCGATTGGCTTTATCCCGGGTAACCGGCCACAATCTGCATAAAGTTGTAAAGCTTTTTCACTTGGCGCTATCCCTGTCCGGTCTTGCCCTACGTTCAGGTCGATATAGACGGGTATTTGAATTTTATCTTTTTCAGCGGCTGCTGAAATTTCGGTAGCGGAAATGAAGTTGTCAACGAGGCAGGCGAACCTGGTATTTGGATAAGATGTAATCAGTTTAACAAACCTGGTCAGTTTAGGCCCGGCAGGCTGATAGGCTAACAAAACGTCGGGCGCTTCGCACATAGCCAGCATTTCTGCTTCAGCGATGGTGGCGCATTTAAATTTGCTGATACCTGCTTCAAGCATCAACCGGGTAACCTCTTTATTCTTATTTGTTTTGACATGCGGCCGCAATCGCGACACATCGCTTATCATACCCTTTACAGCCTCAATATTTGCTTTAACCCTATCGGGATAAACCACCAGCACGGGCGTGTCTAATTCATCAACGTTGTTAATGTGATACCAGTTTGTTATTAAGTCCGAAGTCTTAAGTTTTAAGTCCTGAGTCATGTTATCTATAGTTTAGGACTGTGAAGTCATCCTCAAAAGAGGTCAAATAAAGCCTCTATTTCCACCGGGATATTGCCCGGCAACGAGCCCATGCCCACGGCGCTGCGCACGCCTACTCCATTGTCTTCGCCCCAAACTTTGGCAAACAATTCGCTGCAGCCATTGATGATGAACGGGTGTTTTTCAAAATCGTGCGTACAATTGACCATCCCCAACACCTTGATCACTCTTTTGATTTTATCAAGGCTGCCCAGGTTCGTTTTTATTGTCGATAATATAGCCAGGCCCACCTGCCGGGCTGCCAGCTTGCCTTCCTCGGCGGTCATGGTGTCGCCAATGCGGCCAACGATTAAGCTCCCATCATCCTGTACGGTTCCATGTCCCGAGATATACAGATATTTGCCATCAATGAGGCAAGGTTTATAAACACCCAATGGTTTAGGCGCGGGTGGCAGGGTTAGCCCTGTTTCAGCAAAATTTTGGTCGGCAGTGTTCATTTGATTATAATATAAACAAACATAAAAATAAAAAGCCGGGTATCTCAAACCCGGCTTTTAATTCAAATCAAAAAATCAACGTCTCTTAAAATTTTACAGTCACCCCAACATTGACAACATAATCCGCAAAAGCGGCATCGCCATGCGTGTAAGTGCCGGTTATTTGCGTAGTCCTGATGTCGGGTACGCTTTGTGTACGGTCGCGGATAATGGCTATTGGCACATATGCGTAAAGCGAAATATTTTTTATGCGATAAGATACGCCGGGCTCGGCAGATATAATATAACCAGGCCTTCTGAACCCATCGCTGCCGCCAACAAGATCATGTACCGGCAGGCAATCATCACGTACCCCTAATGAAAAATCAAATTTCTTAACAGCCAGGCCCGCGCCAAACCTGATGAGGTATTGATCGGGCACACTTAAAACATCGCCTGTGGCAGCTATTGTTGTGGCGCTTGGCGGATTTTGTGAGCGGAGGGTCGGGTTGACATCCCGCGGGTTGGCGAGGTAAAAGAAATTACCGTAGAAGCCGAAACTATGGGTAAAATTGTAGTAGGCGTTTACATTCAGTTCAATGCCTGTGCCGCCATCTCCCAGTTGTATCGACTGGTCAACCGGCCCAAGGGTTCTCGCCCCGGTTGCGCCGTTCAGGAAATAATCCTGGTAGTTTGACTCCCCTGTCGGGAATTTTACGCCCAGGCCAACCTGGATATTGCCTTTTGTCGCCTTCGCGGGATTAAACAGCCAGTAAAAGCCTGTTACACTAATATCACCTATACCGAATGAGTGGGTGCTAAAGCGGGTGCCGCTGCTAACCTGCGACCGGCTGTTATCTGCAAACGGCACATCCAGGGTTACCGACCAACGGTTATTCAATATGCGGGTGAAAGAGTTGTCCTGGGTAAACACCTTATTGATAACGTTATTGTGCAGGGTAAATCGCTGATACTGTTCGGCCTTACCCACAAAGTGCCTGAATGATTTAAAATAACGGTTGTTGCTGTTATACAGCCAGTATCCGGCCGATGTAGCGGTACTGTCGGGATGCTCATTCATAGCGCAAATACCGCCGGTGCTCCGGATGGCTACGCAGCCTTGCGCGAAAATATCGAAGTGATTAAATAGTATAAATATGCAAATTCCTAAAAGGGTTTTTAATATAGATTTCATTGTATTGATTGATTTAATTGTTGTGTGTAATTTTTAATTTCTTTGTTTTCAATTCCCGGCTCCATCGGTTTGCGCTCTTTTTACAGCATACTGCCCTACGGCGTTGCCGGTGACCAAACCTACTTCGCAATCGCTACGGTAATGAATAGCTCCATACAGCCTTGACATTGCTGCCTGGTTGGCCATGTCGGTAAACTTCGTTCCTCTATCCGGAAGCAAGTAAGTTAATATGGTTGATGCCGCTCCGCTAAAGTTAGAATGCCCGGAAGAATATGACGGAAAATTAGGTATGCCGGTTAATGTTTTAATATTCGGGTTAGCCTGCGATGGGCGCTGGTTAAAATAGAAGTATTTAGTATCCCAGCAGACGATCGCTGCATCCATTTCGGCCATATTCAATAAAGCCAGGTTGCGCGCCCAGCGTACCTCGCTGTAATTTTGCTTTACAAATTCATCGGCGGCAATGGCGTTCCAATGCCCCGGCGGCGTATAGGTACCAGCCCCGTCAGCCCAAAACTCAACAATTGCCTGCTGCCCGCGAGTCGAATTTTTACTATACGACAGCACTTCGGCCGCCTCCTGGTTAAATGCGACAGAACCAGCCATATTTGGCGGCCCGGGACGTAATTTCACTACCGTAAGCGTATCAAATAAAAACGGCAATACCTTATTAAACAAAGGCAGCATTGGGGGGCGTTGCGGCGATTCGAGGCTTATCCAGGCCTGGTCGCCCCGTGTAGTTGCATGTGCAGGTAACAGCGCCCATTGTGCAGATGTCCCAATTGCTTTACCAGCACGGTCGGCTCGTGCGCGGGCGGCAAAAACATCGGCAACCTGGGTGCCGAGCGATTGACCGGCGTTGAGTTCGCCGCGAACATTTGCACCTGCCATTAAACGGTACTGCATTTCCTCGGCAGCTTTCTGCTCAATAAAAGGAATTTCGGTCGGGAATAACAATTTCATCATCTCTACAGTGGCTCCGGCCACCACGGCATCTTCACTGGGATACGATGGCAAGGCTGATTTTGGCACCAGCGCCTGTACTGCGGGGTCATTTGTATACGGTGCAGTGCGGTTATACAGCTTTTTAAAATAGTAAGCCGCAACCAGGGCATCATATTGAGCAGCGCTCACGTAGGCATACGCGCGGGCAGCATACGGCGGATTGGAAAATGGAAATTGCGGGTATGCAAAAGGGTTGGCCGAATTTGGCGCCGGATAGCTTCCGTCTGCATTTTGATATGGTGGCAAATTGTGCTTCGCTATCAGGTCGCGCAAAATTTCGTTCCAGCGCAACACGGCGCCGGCACTCCAGTATTTAATAGTCGCTTTTTGATCGCTGCTTAAATTACTTTGCAGGGCCTTTATCTCGTTCAGGTCTGCTACATAAGCCGGTGATGCGATCGCGTCGGGGGCGGCTACGTTAAACGCACTTGCATTGGTAATTAAAATAGGTTTCCAGGTATCAGCATTCAGGTCAATATTTGCGGGGTTAAGCACCGGGTAAAGCGTTGTGCGGTCAATCACCCCTTTTTTACAAGACCCGAAAAAAACTAATGCGGCTATTACTAACGGCGGCATCATATAAAGTATTCGTTTTTTCATCGTCGTATTATTTCGTTTTTTTATTAAAATCAAATAAATAAAATACACCGCCAAACACAGTGGCGGCCTGGCCAACATTCCGTCCTTTTAACACATAATTTCCGCCTCCGGTGAGTTCAAGGCCCGAATTGGAAAAACTGTATTTGAAAAGCGCCCCGGCCGTAGTGGCATTCATGGTGTTGCTTGGGAACGGCATATCATTTTTCCGGATATCAAAACCGCCCAGCGTTGTAGTTTGCGAAAAAATCGCCTCGGCATTAAATCTCAGGCTACGGTAACCGCTGCTGACAATAAAATTATTGGCATTGGGTATATCAACCTGGTTGCTATAGACAAGCTGCGTGGTGTAATAAGAATTCCTGTCAATGATTATATCATTACGCCGCACATATTGGCCTGCCCCGGCGATAAAAAACCTCCCGGTTTGGTAATTGACCAACCCGCGAATAGCTACCGATTTACTATGCAAGCCTATTGACACAGGTTCAAAATCGGCTTCGTAGTTACTTAACGGTATCGATCCGCTGGCAATGGCATGCATACTAATAATACCCTTTCCTATTTGACTTTGGAATGCAAGCCATTTTAGTGTAAGCGTTATATCCTGCAACCCGTGCTGACCAGCTAAGGTGCCGGAGGAGGCATTAGTTGTAACATAAGGCGCCGAAAACAAAATATCCAGTTTATTTGTCAGGCCATAATTACCTATAAGGGTATATATATTGGTCGACAATTTACCTATGTTGCCGTTGTCGCGCTTATAAGCGCCCTCCCAATAATTTGTCCAGCTACTATTGGTGTACAAAACCCCGGCGCAATAAAATTTTTTGGGTATCATCAATGCATCTGCATCTGTTTGGGCACTGGCTATTTCCGAAAAAGCCAGACACGAGCAAAATATCAGGCAGCACCTGTATAAAAATAATGGTAATGATTTCATCATCTTTAAAAATAAAAAGTAAATAAAAACCAGTTAAGGTGTTGATACGATTAGCTGCAACATGATGTACACAACGTCAAATGAGCATGATCAACAATAGAGATACTGCGTTAAACCTTCAAAAACGTATTATAGGGAGAAACATCAATGACACAATGCAAGCGATATTCCGGCTATAACCAAAATTGAATATACGGCCTCATTAAATGAGACAGCAAAATGGTTTATAAAGCAGTTTAACTGATAAAATTGGGCGGTTTACCCGGGGATTCAATATAAGGCCTGCAGAGTTTCAGCGAGGCAGATTGAGTACTTTCAGAGGCAAGTAGTTTTGCAATCCCTGAATAATTATAATGGAAAGTCTTTAAATTATATTCGCTAAGCGTATTTACCTTTTTAAAGGAGGCGTCGTGCCCTTTTTTAGTAAGCGGTACATCACTTATCTCTTTGGCGGTAATAATGTTAGCCTGTACAAGGCGTGTTTTAGCTGTATTGGGAATACAGATGAAAAACATGGTATCCCGCGTCATTTTAAGCCTGACGTAGTTATAGTAGGCATCTTTTAATTGGATTTGACCTTCAACCACCGCATATTCGGTCCAGTCTGTCATGGTAGGAAAATGAACAGGGATTTTTATTTCGAGCAGCTTTGTTTCATCAATTTTATTATCGAATATCTGCTTCACCATCTGCACATCGGACTGGTGGATATAATATTGAAACAATAAAGTATACCCCCCTATACTAAACAGGTGAACACTCAATAATACAATGGCAAACAGCCGTTTCAATTAACCAGGGATTGGTATGAGGTTATATAATATCGTAAATGTATATAATATTTTTGTTACAAAAGAAATATTCCTCTGCTTTTTAGATTAATTCTATTTAACATCCGGTTTTTTGAACGGGGATGGTTAATTGATGTAAAGGGTATATTTGCGCTAGTCATTTTTTATACAAAGGATATGAATGATTTTATTGCCGCACGGTCGCAAATGGCCATATCGCTGGGTTTTCATATCGTATACTCCTGCATTGGCATGGTTATGCCTGTCTTTATGGCTATATCCCATTATAAATGGATAAAAACCGGCAATCCCGTTTATAAAAATATTACACAGGCGTGGAGCAAGGGCGTAGCTATATTTTTTGCGACCGGCGCCGTATCGGGCACTATATTGTCTTTTGAACTCGGGCTGTTATGGCCAAAGTTCATGGAACATGCAGGGCCGATATTCGGAATGCCGTTTTCACTGGAAGGCGTGGCATTTTTTATAGAAGCCATAGCGCTCGGATTTTTCCTGTACGGATGGAACAGGTTCAATAACTGGTTCCATTGGTGCACCGGAATTATAGTAGGCATAAGTGGTATTGCTTCGGGTATTTTGGTGGTGTCCGCCAACTCATGGATGAACAGCCCCTCGGGTTTCGATTACGTTAACGGGCAATACCTGAACATCGATCCCGTCAAAGCCATGTTCAACGGCTCATGGTTTTCAGAATCATTGCATATGACCATAGCTGCTTTTGCAGCCACAGGCTTTGCCGTTGCCGGCATCCATGCGCTGATGATCGCACGAAAGAAAAATATTCAATTTCATACCAAAGCCTTTAAAATAGCTGTCGTTTTCGGCGCGGCAGCAGCAATTATACAACCTTTCAGCGGCTACCTGTCTGCCAGGAACGCGGCGAGACGGCAGCCTGCCAAATTAGCCGCCATGGAGGCCTATTTTCACACCCGGCAGTATGCGCCCCTGGTTCTTGGCGGGGTTGCCGATACGGCCAATAAAAAGGTAAAATATGGCATTGAAATACCCGGTTTGTTAAGCTTCCTGGTGAACGATAACTTTAAGAATCCGGTTAACGGATTGGATAAAATTCCTGTAAAAGACCAGCCGCCCATTACAATTACCCACCTGGCTTTTGATTTAATGATAACGATTGGATCGGCTATAATGCTGATAGGGCTATTGTATTTTGTTGCCTTGTGGAAAAAACGAAGCTGGCTTTCAAAAAAATGGTTTCTTAACCTGTTCATTCTGTCGACGCCGCTGGGATTTATAGCCGTGGAAGCCGGATGGACGGTAACAGAAGTAGGCCGGCAGCCATGGATCATACAAGGCGTGATGCGCACCAGCGAGGCGGTAACGCCTATGCCAGGCATTCATTACTCATTTTACCTGTTTACTGTTATTTATTTTACGTTAAGCATTGCCGTGATATTTCTATTAAGCAGGCAAATAAAAATGGTGCCTCAGTTATATGATAAAGTAAATTAAGCTTATGCTGTATATCGTTATTGCTTTTCTGTTTTTGGCTATCGTGCTCTATTTTCTGCTTGGCGGGGCTGATTTTGGAGCAGGTATTATTGAGCTTTTTACATCCGACCGGAATAAAGACCGGACGCGCAAAACCATGTACCATGCCATCGGCCCTATTTGGGAAGCAAACCATATGTGGCTTATCATTACAGTTGTGATATTATTTGTGGGGTTCCCCGATATCTACAGCAATATGTGTACCTACCTGCACATCCCGCTGCTTATTATGCTGCTTGGCATCACTGCCCGCGGAACTGCCTTCGCTTTCAGGAATTATGACGCGATCAAGGATGATAAAACTCAAGGCTTTTATAACCGCATTTTCGTTTATTCCAGCTTTGTTACCCCGTTGTTTCTGGGCATTATTGCCGGTAGCGCTATATCAGGGCAAATCAATCTGCAGGCTACATCTTTCATGGATGCTTATATTTATAGCTGGCTAAACTGGTTTTCAGTAACAGTAGGTTTATTCACCGTCGCGCTAAGCGGCTACCTTGCTGCGGTATACCTGATCGGCGAAACCGAAGATGATAATGAAAGGCAGCGGTTTGTCCGGAAAGCCCGTATCATGAACATCCTGGTGGTTATTTTTGGCGGATTGGTATTTATAGCCGCCGAAATAGAGAACATCCGCCTGGCGCATTGGATTTTTGGCAATGCAATAAGCCTTACAGCCGTAATATCAGCAGCCATTTCATTACTGGTGCTGTGGTTATTTATCTATTATGGGAAGAAGAAAATCATCCGTGTGTTTGCAGCATTCCAGGTAACCATGATCCTGTTGTCAGTTGGTTACACCCATTTCCCCAATTTAATAATGGTTAAAGGCGGGCAAAACCTGTCCCTGCTCGCCAATCATGCCCCGGCTAAAACCATCGAGGATCTGGGTTTAGGGCTTTTGATCGGCAGCGTGCTGATCTTGCCTTCGCTATTTTACCTGTTTTATAGTTTTCAGAAAAAGAATGAGCTTGTCTGAACACGATTTTTAGGATTTGAGAGATTTAAATGATGAATTAGCAATAATCTTAAAATCCCTCAAATCCTAAAAATCGTGTCTGATTATAATGTTTTTACTTTAATACTTCTGAAAAACACCTCATTACCATGATCCTGCAATAACAAGTGCCCTTCTTTTGCTTCGCCGAAGTTTTTCCAGATGGTGTATTTGCTCATGGCCACTAAATCACGGAACTCCTTTGAGCCTCTTTCATATTCAAGCACTTTAATGCCGTTCAGGTAATGCTCAACGTGATTATTGGGGTAAACGACTATCCTCCCGGTATTCCAGGCGCCAATGGGCCTGATAAAGCGCTTGGGTTTATTTGACGGGATCAGGTCGTATACGGATGCCAGCGTCCGGTCGCCGTTGCGGCCCAGCTTGGCGTCGGGATGAAGCTCATCATCCAGCACCTGGTATTCAAGGCCTATTGCCGATCCCTTTGTAACTTCTGACAGGGTGACAAAATATTTTACACCGCTATTGGCCCCCGGCGTCAGTTTAAATTCAAAAGACAAGTCAAATGCACCGTACATATCTGTCGTCACAATATCCCCGCCGCCTGACTCCTCCTTACCTGCGGATGGCAATACGTGCATCACCCCATTGGTGTATTCCCAGCCCTTGGCAGGAAACGTGGTCATCGTGGCGCCGCGCCAGCCGCTTGCAGTATGTCCGTCATAAAGCAGCTTCCAGCCACTTTCCTTTTCATGCGCCGAAAGTTTATTGGGCATAAAATTTACCACATAGATGTCTTTCGGAAAAGGTTTTTGTACCAGATTAGCCGTTTGAATACGGATATTTTTAAAATACACTTTTTTGCCCGCTTGCTCCGGTTTGGTTACCGCATGCACCTGTAAGCCGATAAAACCTCTACTGTCAACCGTATCTACCACATCCGCGACAGCGACGCCATTGACCCAGGTCTTCATTTCGTTGCCGATACATTCTATCCGGATATGGTTATAAATCCCAACTTTAAAGGCGTCTTTCGCTTTTTGGTTCAGATCAACCGGGTATAGCCACTCCCTCCTGCCCTCATCATAAATACCACCCGACCATCTACGGTCTGAAGGATCGATCTCAAACTGCCTGCCATAAACTTTTCCTTTTCCATCATGTCCGGCCGGATTGTAATGACTGCGGGTTTGTACACCCGAATTGCTTAGCGGGCTTTCGATTTTGGTATCCATTTCAAGGATGAAATCGCCGTATTCTTTTTCTGTTACCAGGAAGGTATTTCCTGAATTTAAAACGGTTGTGCCTACTATTTCGCCGTTTTCCACTTTATAATCCGCCCTGCCGGCCAGGCGTTTCCAGCCTTTAAGGGTTTTGCCATCAAACAGGCCGGGTGTGCTTTGAGCATTGGCTATTAATGGTAAGATGAAAATAGCAAGCAGAATTATGATTGCATTAGTTTTTAGCTTTTTCATGGTATTATATTCGGTTTATTTAGTTTAGATATTTTCTTGTTGGTTTTTTTCCTACCTCAGCATGGTGTATCTCTACTTATCGCTCGTAGAGTTGACTCACCCGGTCTTTGCTTCGCTGGACCACCTCTCTTCCGCAAGCCGAAAAGAGGGGAAAGGTTTTTTTTACACCTTCACTTCCCACCCCTTTTCATACGTTCTGCTCCAAAGCTTCATCGCTTCGGGGTCGTTTAAAATATGTCCGCTGGATGTGTCGATATGCAGCACACGGTCAACACGGTAGGATATGTTGCCCAATTGCGGCAGCAGGGTTGATTTGAAGCCTGTTTCAATCGGGCAGTTTAGTTTTGTTACACCGCGCACCGAGTCCACAAAATTATTCATGTGCATGCCATCTAAGGCTTCTGTTGGGCTTACCTTGTTTGTGGCGTCTACAATGGTGTTGTCTTTTATTTCTTTCACGAATTTATTGTCGCCGTCGTAAACCTTGTAACCATTTCCGCCCTCATAAAAAACGGTTCCTTTGTCGCCGTAAAAGATAACACCGCGGCCCAAACCTTCGATGTTAAACCCATTGCAGCTTCTTCCCTCCCATTCGGCTGCGGTATCGTTGGGGAAATTATAGAGTATATTTTGGGTATCAGGTGTTTGCCAATCGTCCTTAAAATGAAACCGGCCGCCGGTTGAAACCACCTTGCTTGGGAAATCAACCCCCAAACCCCAGCGGATGACGTCCAGCTCATGAGTGCCGTTATTTAATGCCTCGCCGGTTCCCCAGTTCCAGAACCAGTGCCAGTTATAATGGATCAAATTGTCCTGGTAAGGCTTACGCGGCGCGGGGCCCTGCCAAAGTTCGTAATCCAGGTTGGCGGGTACAGCCGCAGGCTTGCCAATACCGATAGATGCGCGGTGATTGGTGTACCAGCCTTTTGCGTAGTAAGTACGGCCAATAACGCCGTCGTGCAGTTCCTTCACCATGCGCTGTACGTTGGCGAATGAGCGGCGCTGGCTGCCCATCTGCACCAGGCGGTTATATTTTTTTGAAGCCGCTACCGCCATTTCGCCCTCGTGGGGGTTATGGCTGCATGGTTTTTCAACATATACGTGTTTACCGGCCTGGCAAGCCATTATAGTTGCCGGGGCGTGCCAATGGTCGGGGGCAGCTATCACAATAGCGTCCACATCTTTTTTCTCGAGCAGCTTGCGGATATCGGTTACTCCCTGTGGTTTTTTGCCGGTGCGTTTATATATGTCGGCTACGGTTTTATCCACTACCTGTGAATCAACATCACATATATAGCCGATCTCGACATTTGGATTTTTAGCAAAATTTTGAGCAAGGTATGCGCCCCTGCTATGGGTACCCATCATACCGATGACCACCTTTTCGTTCGGCGACCCGCTAAAAAATCCTGCCGCTTTACCTAAATGCGGCGCCAGCAGGAAACTTGTGCCTGCTACAGATGTGGTTTGAAGAAACTTACGACGATTTATCATTTTTAATTGGTGGTTGATTGTGTTGATTAAGTTAGTTGATGTAGTACGTTATTTAAACCACTCACCTAATCAACGGCTCACTTAATCAACTAATTATTTAATCGTTCAACGCCGAATACACCAGCACCCTGAATTTATCCGTCAGTTCACCATGCGGGAACGGCCAGTTCTGTACAAAAAATAAACAAACCAGGTGTTCTTTGGGGTCGGCCCAGTAAACAGTGCCAAAAAATCCGCCCCAGCTAAACGAGCCTTCTGTTTGGCCAAGCCTGGCCTGACCTAACCTGGTAGTTACCATAAAGCCAAGTCCAAACTTATCCCTGTCGAGGTTCAGATCACCGATTTGGTTCATGGTCATTATTTCTACCGTATGCCTGGCTAATATCCGGTGGCCGTTATATTCGCCGTTATTTAACATCATCTGTAAAAAGGCGGCATAATCCTTTGTGGTTGAACTTAAACCTGCACCACCGGAGTAATAAGTGCCGTTAACCTTAGGGTAATCCGCCGATACGCCGGGAAATGTGTTGGCGTTCCATTTTTGTAAATGACTGTGTTTATCAGGCGAGTAAACCTGTACCAAACGGCCCTGTTTTGCCCCCGGCACATAAAAGTAGGTGTCATTCATTCCCAGCGGGGCAAATAACCGCTCTTTTAGAAACCGGTCGAGGCTTTTGCCGGATATTTTTTCGATCAGATAGCCCAGCACATCAATGTTTAAGCCATAAGTAAATCGCTCTCCCGGCTGATGAGCCAAAGGTAAAACGCCTAACTTGTTAATAGCATCTGCAAGCAATAATTTATCGCTGACAAAACCTGCATATATTCCCGCTTTCGCATAAATTGCCTTCATCTTGTCCGACCCAATCTGCGCATAATCAATACCGGCAGTATGGGTCAGCAAATCGCGTATGGTTACCTCTCTTTTTGCGGGGATGGTTGTATAAGTGGCGTCCTTTTCATTGAATTTATCCAATACCCGCGGGTGGGCAAACGAAGGAATATATTTCGAGATAGGATCGTCCAATAAAAATTTACCTTCTTCGTACAACATCATCACAGCCACGCTGGTAATGGCTTTTGTTTGTGACGCGATGCGGAAAATAGCATCCGTTCTCATGGGGACGTTTTGTTCCGCGTCGGCGATGCCGAAAGCTTTATTGTATACGATCACGCCGTTACGGGCGATAAAAGCGTCGGCGCCTTTTATCCAGCCCGAATCGATGTATTGTTTAACCAGGTTATCTATCCTGCGTAGCCTTTCACTTGAAAACTTTTGAGTTTCGGGCGCGCCGGGAATTAATATATGCCCCTGGGAAAACGTGCGCAATGAAAAAACGAGGAGGATAAATAAGAAACAAGTGATTTTTCTCATTGGGCTTATTGGTGTATGGGTTTAAAGCAGGTCATCCGGGCTGGAAAGCCCTGTAATAATTGGCTAATTTATAAATTTATCAATAGTGTCGTTAAAATTATCACTAAAAAGAAAATGCCATTATCATTAACACTGTTAATAGCCTGTAATACAACATTTCAACTTTTTTACCTTACAGCATTCCAACGTTTTTAACAATTTATTGACCCCAAAACAAACCTTTTCCTATATTTGCGGCGGGGTAAGTCTTTTACGGCCAGCTCCTCTTGAACTCCCCCAGGGTGGGAACGCAGCAAGGGTAGAGAGTTGAGCGGCGCGATAAAAGTAGCTTACCCTTTTTTTATTTTCGCTATTTTTGTCACTAGGGGGATATCGTCCCGAAATTTAGCATGACCAAAAGTTTCATATTAACATTATTATGCTTCCTCCTATGTTTGCATAGCATGTCTCAAAATATTGCGTCCCAGTCATTTATAAAAGGATATCATAGGTTCAAGTCGGACACCACATTCGAGGCAGTTGTTTTATTTAAAAACAATTTTTACTGTCTTGAATCTAACTCCCAAGTATTGGTAATAAATACCTCAAAAAATCAGGTAGACTATTCCTATAAAGATAATTCAAAAGAGGTCAAACTTGAGTCGCTTTATTTAGTTAATGATTCACTTATTGGAGTAAGTCGGTTTAATACTTATTATTTAGAGCCTAAAAACCACAAATGGATATTCCTAAAAGAAAGACGCAAAGCTTATCCCGGTTATCCAATTTTTGAAGATGACGAATATTTTATTACCTCAACTTGCAGCGGTGAATGGGGTGGCACAATTTATTTTCTAAATAAGAAAACAAAAAAAATTTATAAAAGCGCATGTACCTGTGCCGTTAATGTAATAAAGGAGAATAACAAGTATAACGTGACAGCGTCATTAGCCCACATGAGTGGATTTACAAATATTTTCGAGGTCGAAAATCCGATGCTTTTGGTACGTCATCATGAAGATATAAACCGCAAAAAAATTGGATATGTCGGAGACAATGAAAGCAGATCAAAGAAAGGAACTAATCAAATCATTGATTCGGTTGGAGTCGAAACCTTAGCTAGCTTTAAATACAATTCTAAAATCTATTATTTGGTTGAGAAACATGGAGCCGTATATCTCGACTATATCAACAATAAAAAGCTGACTGTAGTAGATGACTTAACCAATTTGAATATTCAAGGTAATTATCCGGTAAATAGATATTGTTCAGGAAAATCAATCTATACCTACAAAAATGATAAAAATACCGGCTTTGTATTAATTGGCGACGGTTTATTAACTTTTTATTCATTTGACTGGAGACATAAGTAATGCTTGACATTCTCATCATCGGCGGGGGCCCAATTGGAATAGCTTGCGGCCTCGAAGCTCAAAAGGCCGGCCTTAGCTTTGTTATTGTTGAAAAAGGCTGCCTGGTCAATTCTTTATACAATTACCCCTCTACTATGACGTTTTTCTCAACTTCTGAAAAACTGGAAATCGGCGGGATACCCTTTGTTACCATCAGCAACAAGCCTACCCGTGCCGAGGCGCTTGAATATTACCGCAGGGTAGCTACCTCCAACCATTTGCCCATTAATCTCTTTGAGGAAGTAACGGGGGTCGGAAAGGAGAATGATATTTTTGCCATCACCACCAACAAAGCCACTTACAAGGCTAAACATGTTATCCTTTCTACCGGCTTTTACGACATAGCTGTAAAACTGGACATCCCGGGCGAGGGCCTGCCTAAAGTGCAACATTACTACAAAGACCCGCATTATTATGCGATGCAAAAGGTAGTTGTCGTAGGTTCCAGCAACTCCGCTATTGATGTAGCGCTGGAAACTTATCGTAAGGGCGCTGAAGTCACGTTGGTTGTCCGTGGCAGCGAGATAAGCCAGCGGGTAAAATACTGGGTGCGCCCGGATGTCCTTAACCGGATAAAGGAAGGCAGCATCAAAGCATATTTCAATTCAAATTTAAAAGCCGTTCGCGAGCGGGATGTGGATATCGAAACCCCGGAAGGTATAATAACTATCCCGAATGATTTTGTAATGGCGATGACCGGCTACCGGCCCAATTTTGAGTTCTTGAAAAAGCTCGGCATTAAACTGACAGATGATAAATATATTCCGCATTACAACCCCGAGACCATGGAAACCAATTTACCCGGCCTTTACCTTGCCGGCGTTGTTTGCGGCGGTTTAGACACGCATCTATGGTTTATTGAAAATTCGAGGGTACACGCGGATATGATTATTGGGAATATTGTTGCTAAAGCGGTAGGTGGTTGATTGGGTTGATTAAGTGAGTGGTTACCTATATACTCGATCAACTATTCACCTAATCAACTCATAAACTAATTCAGAAATAACTTGCATAAGCAAAAAAAAATGCAAAAATTTGCACCCTGATTAAAAAATAACAAAAGCAACCAGTAAAATGAAACAACAAAGCTCAATTAAGCCCACGACAAGAGCATTTTTTGCTCCTGTTGCCGCTGCTTTGCTTTCAGCCGTTTTTGTATTTTCTCCTTCACGACGAAGGCCTTATATGCCCCGGGTTTGAATTATCCTATCTAAAAACCCAACGTAAGACGCAAAATATTGCGTCTCTACCCTGACTAAAGATCATCTGATTTTTTAAGGCGTCAGCCAGTAATTTAACGGTAATTTTTCTATTTCAATGACCCTACAAGATTTTGATATACGTGTTGCAACAGCCGCTGATGTTGATTTTGCACCCCTGATTTGTGATGAAATGGCTGAGTCGGCCAAGGCGCGCGGGACGGGTATTGCCCAGCGTTCGCCGGAGTATGTAGCCGATAAGATGCTGGAAGGCAAGGCGGTTATCGCTTTACATAAAGACGGCACCTGGGCGGGATTTTGCTATATCGAAACCTGGAGCCACGGGGATTTTGTGGCCAACTCAGGACTAGTGGTCGACCCTAAATTCCGAAAGATAGGCCTGGCAAAGGCGATAAAAAACAGGATATTTGAACTGTCACGAACCAAATACCCCGAGGCAAAAATATTCGGTCTTACCACCGGGCTTGCTGTAATGAAGATCAATTCGGAATTGGGCTACGAACCGGTTACCTATTCGGAACTTACCCAGGACGAGGATTTTTGGGCTGGCTGCAAAAGCTGTGTCAATTTTGATATCTTAACCAGCAAGGGCCGCAAAAATTGCATGTGCACCGCCATGTTGTTTGACCCGGCTGAAAAACAGAAGTTTGAGGAAGATAAGATACAAAAGATAACGCATAAGGCTACTCTGCTTGAAAGAATTGAGAACGCCATTAAAAGAACGATCGGTCAGGACCATTGAGTATAGGTGAAAGGCGAAAGATTAAATAATAACACATTGTAGAGACCCAATGCATTGCGTCTCTATACAAACAGATAATAATGAAGAAAAAAGTTGTTCTTGCATATAGCGGTGGATTAGATACGTCCTTTTGCTGCATATATTTAACACAGGATTTGGGTTACGAGGTCCACTCTGTAATTGTAAATACGGGAGGCTTTAGCGATGAAGAGCTTAAAGGCGTTGAAGAACGTGCCTATAAGATGGGCGTAACCTCGCACCATGTAGTCGACGAAACTAAAAACTTTTACAATACCTGTGTGCGGTTCCTGGTATATGGTAATGTGCTGAAAAATAACACCTATCCCCTATCGGTTAGCGCCGAGCGGGTCAGCCAGGCAACAGCTATAGCTAATTATGCCAAAGAGATCGGTGCTGAATTTGTCGCGCACGGCAGCACCGGCGCCGGTAACGATCAGGTGCGGTTTGATATGATCTTCAATATCCTGGTTCCTGATGTACAGATCATTACACCTATCCGCGATCTTAAATTGAGCCGTGAGGAAGAAATTCAATACCTGAAAGATCACGGTGTGGAAATGAATTTCGAGAAGGCAAAATATTCCATCAACAAAGGCATTTGGGGTACTTCTGTGGGCGGCAAGGAAACTCTTACTTCAAATTTAGGTTTGCCCGAGGAAGCATGGCCAACCCAGGTTAGTGAATCAGAAGTCAAAAACCTGGAGCTGGTATTTGAAAAAGGTGAATTGATCGGTATCGACGGTAAAACTTTCGACCATCCAACCAAAGCTATACAAGCATTACAAGCCATTGCCCAGCCTTACGGTATAGGCCGGGATATACATGTTGGCGATACCATTATAGGTATTAAAGGCCGTGTAGGGTTTGAGGCCGCCGCACCGATGATCATCATCAAAGCGCACCATACTCTGGAAAAACACGTGCTGACCAAATGGCAGCTATCATGGAAAGACCAGTTATCCGTCTTTTATGGTAACTGGCTGCATGAAGGGCAGTTTCACGACCCGATCATGCGCAATATAGAAGCTTTTTTAACCGATACACAGAAAACCGTAAGCGGCAAAGTGTTTGTTCAGCTGCACCCGTACCGTTTTCAGGTTGTAGGAATTGAATCTGACCACGACCTGATGTCGAATAAATTTGGCACGTATGGCGAAATGAATAATTCGTGGACCGGCGATGATGTAAAAGGGTTTTCGAAAATATTCGGCAACCAGGTAATGATCTATCATAAAGTTAACCCAACTGCTGAATAAGCGTAACCTATTTGAGCTGAAGCGATGAACGTAAACAACAATAAGATATTGGCCGGCATAGTCGGCGGCGCGGGATACACCGGCGGCGAAATGCTGCGTATCCTGATCAACCATCCCAATGTTGAAATTGGTTTTGTTCATAGCACCAGCAACGCCAATAAACATGTGTATGACATTCATACCGACCTGTTTGGCGATACTGATCTGAAGTTTGCAGCGGAGTTATCATACAATATCGACGTGCTTTTTCTTTGTGTGGGCCATGGCGATGCGAGGAAGTTTTTAGAGGCGAACGTGATACCCGACCATATCAAGATCATTGACCTGAGCCAGGACTTTAGACTAAGTCAAAATTCAAAATTCAAAAGTAAAAAGTTTATATATGGTTTACCCGAGTTAGATCGGGAAGCTATAAAGACGGCCGCGAACATTGCTAATCCGGGTTGTTTTGCCACGTGTTTGCAATTGGGCTTGCTGCCGTTGGCTGATAAAAAATTATTGAACAGCGAAGTACATATCACAGCCACCACCGGGTCAACCGGGGCCGGGCAAAGCTTGTCGGCTACCACGCATTTTACCTGGCGCAATGATAACCTTTCGGTTTATAAGGCGTTTGAGCATCAGCATTTGAATGAAGTGGGGCAATCCCTGCATCAACTGCAGCCGGGGTTTGATCAGGCAGTCAATTTCATCCCATACCGTGGTGATTTTACACGCGGTATCATCGCATCTATTTACACCGATAGCGACTTAACCGAAGCAGAAGTATTAAAGCTTTACCAACAGTATTATGCAGGCCATCCGTTTACGCATGTCACCAGTCATAATATTGATCTGAAACAGGTAGTGAATACCAACAAGTGTTTTTTGCAAATAAAAAAACATGGGAATAAGTTATTAATAATCAGTATATTAGATAACTTACTTAAAGGCGCATCTGGTCAGGCAGTACAGAATATGAACCTAATGTTTGGGTTGGATGAAAACGCAGGACTACGATTAAAAGCAACGGGTTTTTGAGCGGAAAGCTGAAAGACCAAAGCTGAAAGCAAATAACTAATATATAAACAGGAAAGAAAAAAAGCTTTGGTCTTTTTGCTTTCCGCTTTAAGCTAAAAAAAATGAAATTATTCGACGTATATCCCATCAACCCCATCAACATCGTTAAGGGACGGGGCAGTTTAGTGTATGATGATAAAGGCACAGAGTACCTCGACCTGTATGGCGGCCACGCGGTTATTTCTATCGGGCACACCCACCCTCATTATGTTAAACGACTGGAAGATCAATTGCACCAGATCGGGTTTTATTCCAACTCGATTGAAATACCTTTACAAAAGCAACTGGCCGAGAAACTGGGTCATATTTCGGGTAAGGAAGATTACCAGATGTTTCTTTGCAACTCGGGCGCCGAGGCC
>JAQBOH010000177.1 GCA_028288125.1 Mucilaginibacter sp. | reverse complement strand
GTATGTGCGCGGAGGCTTGTTCAAAAAGCTGGTACCGAAAATTTATAACAACACCTGCTGCATCACCGGGATGCGGCTCGAAAGCACCTTTGGCCATAGCTTTATCGATGCCTGCCATGTTGTGCCTTTCAGCGTAACGCACGATGACAAGGTAAATAACGGGATAGTCCTTTGCCCCAACCTGCATCGCGCCTTCGATCGCGGCCTTATCACCATCAGCCCGGATTATACGGTGCTAATTTCTAAACATATTAATGAGGATGCGGTGCACCCTTACAGCCTGGGCAAGCTAAATGGGAAAAGAATAGTTCTACCGCCGAGTAAACAGTACTATCCCCTGCAAGAAAATTTGGATTGGCATAGTGGGAATACTTTTAAAGGATAAAGTCGTTCTACAAGTGTCATCTCAAGGAACGAAACAATACCGATGGATTATGAGGTATCTACTCCTATGGGAAAGCCTATTAATGTTATAAAAAAAGGGTGTTTTAACGGTGCAGTTGTTACTTATATAACAATATCTTTAGATGAATTTAATAAAGCACGCCCAATTCATACCTACAGAACTGCGAGTGACGAATTTAAATTTACCAAGTTACTTTCACCTAAACAACATCAATGGCTAAGCTATTAATTAATTCCTACGACACACTTGATGACTTGTTAAATGATGTTTTTGAAGACTTAGTCAACCTTCCATTTGACGTGATTCCAACGAGAGGTAAGTCATGTGAAATTATCGGAGCTGCTTTTAATTTAAAAAATCCACGAGCTCGTTTAAGCAGAACGGAAACTAAAGGAACAGTATATAGTGCTTTGGGCGAACTATTGTGGTATCTATCAAAAGACAATAATTTAAAATTTATAACCCATTATTTGCCTCGATATAAAGATGAGACTGAAGATAATCTAACTGTTTACGGCGGGTATGGGCCCCGGCTCTTTAAATTGAGAGGGGAATATAATCAAATTGACAATGTAATTAAGCTATTAACAAAAAGTCCATTTTCTCGAAAGGCAGTTATACAACTGTTCGACGGTATGGACATAAACGATCCCCATAAAGAAATACCTTGCACCTGCACGATGCAATTTTTAATACGCCACAAAAAACTACACATGTATACCTCAATGCGGTCTAACGATGCCTATAAAGGATTGCCTCATGATATTTTTGCATTTACAATGCTACAAGAAATTATGGCCCGGAGTTTAAAAGTTGAGCTAGGTGAATATTACCATTCGGTCGGTAGCCTTCATTTGTATTCTGATACAAAAACTAAAGCTAAACAATATTTAGGTGAGGGATTTCAATCGACCATTTTGGCGATGCCTGAAATGCCGACAACCGACGATCCGTGGGAAGCAATTGACAAATTACTATGTGTCGAATTGCTAAGTCGAACTAATAAAACCATCGATTTTCCTAGTTTAGAGCTGGATCAGTACTGGCTTGATTTAGCTAAACTAATCAAAATTCACTCGCTTTTTTTAACTGGCGATTACGGCCAAATAAAAAAACTTCAGGATGGAATGAACCCAATTTATAATGTTTATATTAATAAAAGATTAGTTACTTCGCGGAAAAATAAGATTAAAAGTGACTGAAATGATATTAAATTTAGTAGAACGGCTTGATAATTTAATGCATTCTAATTTAGAAATTATTCCTTGGGGTTCTCCGGTTCTTTCTTTTGGGAAAATATCCTCATCAACTATTGCAACATTGGGACTTAATCCCAGTAATAGAGAATTTGTCGATAACTTAGGAAATGAACTTACAGGTACTGCCAGAAGATTCCATACTTTGAGCTCATTAGGAATTTCTAAATGGTCTGATATAGAGCCCAATCATATAGATTCAATTCTTGAATTATGTGACAACTATTTCAACCGCAATCCATATGACTCTTGGTTTAAAAAAATGGATTATTTAATTTCAGGCACTACGATGTCCTACTACTTTCCTTCTGAACGGGCTTGTCATTTAGATTTAATCCCATTTGCGACGTCCTGTAAATGGATGGATTTGACTAACGAGCAAAAAATAAAATTATTGGAAATAAGTGGTGATATTTTAGGTGAGCTGCTAAAAAATTCGTCAATTAAGGTTCTAATTTTAAACGGCAAGACGGTCGTTGATGGCATACAAAAAACATCGGATGTTGTTTATGAAAGATCATTTATGAGTGAATGGATGCTTCCACGTAAAAACAATAAAGGGGTAGCAGGATATTCTTATAAAGGCATTATAACCAAAGTTGGGGGAGTGATACTTAATAAGGAAATCCTTGTACTGGGATTTAATCACAACATTCAAAGTAGTTATGGCGTAACTACCTATGTTCAGACCTCAATAAGGAACTGGATTTCTAAAATTGTAATAGAAAGCTTATGATAAGACCGGGAGATCGATTATTAGCAAATGAGCTAAGAACTAGAATATTAGCATTTGATGCAGTCACCCCTTTGCCCGGTATTCATAACCCGGCTAACTTAGATTGTTTCGTCGAACAAATCATAGATAGCGTGAGGCGAGTAAAATATGTCACCACAATTAGGAACAAGGTTATTAGTCCAATTTGTGCAGATCCTCATAGTGCTACTTTTGATCCAATAAAAGCAGCCATTTGGCATTTTAATAATGGCAATATTGATGAGGCATACTGGCTTATTTTCCTTTTAACACATTTTGGAAAAAATAAATCCACTAATTGGGAATTATTAAAAGCAGTTTATGGCAATTTGGGTGATCGAAATATTTGGAATTGGAGAAATGCAAGTAATAACCCACACGAATTTAGTCACTGGATCGACGACAATAAAATTGAATTAAACTTAATTGGTAAATTTGGTAATCATCGAAAATTTGAGAGTTTAAATTTCGACGGCACGGGGACAACAATCATCACGTACATCGCATGGGTAGGAACGCATCATAATCATAAGTTTCGCAATGAATTGCAAAATTTAAACAATCCACGCGAAAAGTTCAATCGGCTTTATAATTCCTTAAATAGTGTACATAGATTTGGAAGAATGGCTAAATTCGATTATCTAACCATGCTAGGAAAATTAAATTTTATTGAAATTGAGCCGGGTTCTACTTTTATGCAAGGCGCTACCGGCCCTTACACGGGTTCTTGTTTATTATTTTCGGGTGATTTTAACACCGATATTGATCGGGCTGTAATAAACCGATCATTGGGTGATCTAGAAACCACATTAGAATTATATTTTGGCATGCAAGTATTAGAAGACGCTATATGTAACTGGCAAAAAAGTCCTGATAGATATATACATTTCGTCGGTTGATTATATCAAATTGATATCCTCCCAAGAATAACGTCGTTTGTAGGAATTGAAACGATTATGTTCAATTCTTCCCGCATGTTGTAATTGTCCAATAACTATTCCTGGTGAAACACCCGCCAGACTTGCAAATCCAATAACCGAACGCTTATTGGAAACTGCTATTCTCATCAGTTGGGATTTTAATTCAAATGGTATTAATTGTTCAGCTGCAAAATCATTTGCTTCATCTTCATCTCGGTTATTCGCACCGCCACCCCCTATCTCCTCCAAAAAGATTGCTTTATTTCCATGTAATAATAAATGACCAGCTTCGTGAAAAAAAGTAAACCAAAAGTGATCATCTGTTAAGTAACGAAAGCTAAGCATTAATAAGGCACGTTCAGAGTTTAAAAATTTTGTCACTCCGCTAGCCTGACAACCCGTCGGCGTACGGACTACAGCAACAGCAACACCACAACTTGCACATAAACTGGTAAGTTTTGGAATAAATTCAGTTGGATCTTTTTCCCTTGTTAGCTCTTTAATGGTTTTAAGCGTTTCTTTGAATAGTTTTGGATTCCATGGCTGACAGACTATTGATTCGCTTTTAAGTTCTCCCCGTCGAAGCCATGCGGCAACAGCGCCTGTTTTGGCGTTATATGATTTTGAAGTCCTAAAACTAGCCATAGCAAGTTCAACCTCATACTTTTTATACCATGCGCTTACGCTTGGGATGTTAAAATAGTCCAGGCAAGCCTCTAAAGTATTTTTCAGTCCGGTTTCGAGCCAACCAAAGCCAATCATATCTTTCAAAGGAAGTTCTTTAAGCCAATTGTCTTCTGCTGCTTTTAGCCGTGCGACCGCTTCTCTATATTGAGATTCTCGAGTTAACCAGAAATCCGATGGCGGCCCTAATATTTTCTCCAATTTATAAGATATACCTTGGTTTAAGGTAATGTATCCTTTTAACAGGTCATTAATAAAATCAGTTGTTGATTCCATTTTAGAAGCAAAACTGGTTATAGATATGTTTTGCTCTGACAATATATCATTGATGGTTTCACCAGGTGGCGAAGCCCAATTGGGTTGAAAATTATTTAAATTCTGTAACATTTTTATCTATGGCTTGAATTTTTATATAGCTAACATTATTCCAATCTACATTTCCCGACGAAAGCAGCGGCGTTTTATTGTGATTAGAACAAAAAATGATTTGGTATTTCTCAATTAAATCAAGTTTATAAGAAGGCTGAGACTGAAAAGTAATTTCTTCTGGGAAACCAGCAAAAAGTTCATTTACATTTTTTGCTGCAAGAAGATCCGCCAGACGAGATTTGAGTTTGTCGGCCGTAGCCTCCCCCAAATCTTCCTTGGCTTTTTCTTCATTTTCACAGATCATACGTAATGATTTACTTGTAAAAGAAATTTCCAAAAGACCTTATTGATTCCTCTATAAATGTAAACAAACCGCTATCCTCCAAATCGTTTTTTTTTAAACAAACCGGTATTTATGTTGATAACTATCTCAAAAAAACACCAATCTCACATCCGTAAAAATAGTTAATTTGTGCATTCTATGATAATATCCGTAACTGCTGCAATAATAAATAGAGCCGGTAAAATCCTTATTGCTCGAAGAGCAAAACATAAACATTTAGGAGGCTACTGGGAATTTCCAGGGGGCAAAATCGAGGCGAACGAAACTCCCGAAATATGTTTGAAAAGAGAATTAGCGGAAGAGTTGCAAATTGAGGTTAAAATAGAGAAATTCTTTATGGAAAACTTGTATATCTATCCTCAAATTACCGTTTTGCTTAAGTCTTATTTATGTACATTTATTTCAGGTGAAATTCAATTGATTGATCATGATGAGGTTCTTTGGGTAAATAAAGATCAATTAGGCTCGTTCAATTTTGCGCCAGCAGATATTCCAATTATTCAACAATTACATCTTAAATAAATTATAAGGTTTTTTGGGTGATACATTCCCTAAACCCGATAGCAGCGATACCGGCCCCGCGCCTAATGCCCCGCGCCGTATAAGCGTATAGCGGGGCTGCAGCGCATAGAAAGCACTGCCGTTGTTTTTCAAAAAAAACGAATATTGCTCATCTTATTCTCCATACAAACGCTTGTCTGTTCGATTTGCATAGTTCAGAGATTGCTTTCCCGAAATAAATTTGGGACCGGCAATTCCTCTACATAGGGGTCCTTTGGACGCAATGACGGGATGGTTTGTGCAACCTTACACAGGCGTCACTTCCGATCTGACCAGGCGTATATGGGAATATAAAAACAATGCTTATCCCAAAAGCTTTACTACAAAATAAAATTGCAATAAACCCTATACTATGGAGCTAGTTATGACACTTACGTTTTGTTGGGGAACAAACATGTTATGGGTAAGAGGTACGACGAGGCAAACTCGTAGCTATGCATTACGCTCATGCATTGGCGACGAGGTTGCCGCGCTATCGCTCGCAATGACAGCGTTTTTTAAATTTTATCATCCCGTGTGACAGCGCCCTTTTTTATTACGCCACCACCTTTTTTTCTTCTGCGCCAAGGGCGCGCATGAATTTTTTGCGGTAGTTGAGCGGGCTGAGGTGCATTTTTATCTTGAACATTTTATAGAAGTGCGATACGTCGCCAAAGCCGCTGTCGAACGCGATGTCGGATATGGGCTTGTCGGTTTGTACCAGCTGCTGTATGGCGTAGTTAAGGCGGTACTCGATAATGGTTTCCACAAAGGTTTTGCGGGTGATCTTTTTAAAATATTTGCAAAACGCGTTGGTGGTCATGTTGGCGATGCCGGCGGCTACGTCGAGCGACACATGTTTCCTGAAGTTTTCGACCAGGTAGGCGAATACGGGGTTAATGCGCTCCTGCTCGGCCAGGGAGGGCTCGGCGATGACGCGATTTTGATCGAGCAGGGTATACTCGCCGGATGAGGACAGGTGCTGCAAAACTTCGAGCAAACCGATAAGCATGCGAAAACTGTTTTCCTCCTTGCTGAGCGTCAACAGACTTTGGCCGGCAGCCGCCTGCATACCCGAATGAAAGCTTACGCCGCAGCCGCTTTTTTCGAACAGCTTTTTAATGTGCTGGAGCTCGTTCCGGTTAAAGAATTCGTCGCCCAGGAAACCGGCGGTAAACTGGATGACGATGGCGCTGGCGGCATCGTGGTTTTGACCCCCGGTTTCCAGCTTCCAGCAGTGGGGCAGGTTGGGGCCGAGCAGCACAAGGTCGCCGGCTTCAAAATCTTCCATATGGCTGCCAACAAAACGCTTGCCGCTGCCCTGCAAAATGCAGGTGAGCTCGTACTCAGGGTGAAAATGATAGGGGGCGTTAAATGCCAGCTTATCAAATTTACGCACAATGAACGACTGGCCGTTTAACGGCTGAAGGAGCTCGAAGGACGCCTTGATCATGGGCTATTTTATTGATTTTAAATTAGATGAATAAATTTAGGGATAAAATAATCCATATTTATACCATTTTTTTCATTTTTTTATTGTTCCGATGACGATACCTTTAGTTAATTAATTTAACGATGATGAATAAACAGGTTGCAGCACTGCCACAACTGGATGATTTTAAAAAATTGCCGGCCGAAAATATACAGGAATTCCAGGCGCTGGGGCATACTTTGGTAAAGGGCGTGCTTTCGCCGGACGAGATCGCGGCCTACCGCCCGGTAATTGTGGATGCCGCCGACAAGTACAATACCGAGAAGCGCCGGCTACAGGACAGGGATACGTATGGCAAGGCTTTTTTGCAGATCATGAATTTATGGCAATGCGATGAAGAGGCCCGCAAGTTTGTGCTGGCCAAACGCCTGGCCAAAATAGCTGCCGATCTGATGGGCGTTGAAAATGTACGCCTGTACCACGACCAGGCGCTGTTTAAAGAACCCGGCGGCGGCCCAACCCCCTGGCACCAGGATCAGTATTACTGGCCTATCGATACCAGCAACACCATTACCATGTGGATGCCGCTGGTGGATATAGACGTAGACATGGGCATGCTTACATTTGCATCGGGCTCGTATAAAGAAGGTTCGGTATTTAATTTTGAGATATCGGATGAGTCGGAAAACGCGTTTAACGACTATGTTGAGGCGCATAAGTTCCCCATAAGCCGGGCCAACACCATGAAGGCCGGCGACGCCACCTGGCACCGCGGCTTTACCATGCACCACGCCAATGGCAATAACTCCGGTATCCGCCGCGAGGTGATGACCATTATCTACATCGCCGACGGCGCACGGGTATCACCATTCAAAAACGAATGGCAGAAGAACGACAACAAAACATGGCTGATGGGCAAACCGGTAGGAGAGCTGATCGATTCGGAATTGAACCCGAAGCTGCTTTAAGTTAAAAGTAAAAATTAAAAAGTCAAAAGAACAGTAATCAGGAAGAACAGTCTATCCTGCTTCTTGCTTCTTGGCTCTTGCTTCTTGGTTCTTGCTTCTTGGCTCTTGGTTCTTGTTCTTACCTCCCGCCTCTTGCTTCTTGGCTCTTGGCTCTTGCTTCTTGGCTCTTGCTCCCGCCTCTCCCGCCTTAGTTATACCTTCCCTTACGCTGCGGGTCTTCGAGGAACCAGGCAATGAATATTTTTTGCTCGGTACGCACGGAGTATATGGCCGGGAAATTGGTCAGGTAGCGGTCGTCATAATAAATAAAGTGCTCAAACCCTAAGCTAATGTTTTTTGACAGGTTGATCGTTATCCGCGGTTTTAAAATGCTTACGTAATTATTACCGGCCGGGCCAACATAGGTATGCAAAAAGTAAAAGTAATACTCGAGCGAAAGGCTGGCGTATTGGCCTAAGTTGAGCCTTGCGTCAAACTGGGCTTTTATTCCGTCGTTATAGGTATAATCCCTCACCTGCGAGGTGTCGGGGCCAAACCTTGTGCTGTTGCCGGCCAATGGCACCAAAGCCAGGTTAGCGCTTGTATATAGCGTAATATCTTTGCTGAACGGATACTTTGTAAACATGCCGCCGCCAAAACCGATAGCTCCCAGTTCAAAAGTTTTATTATCCCAATAGTCATAATACTGGAAAGCGCCGTACAGTATAGAAAGTTTGCCTAAATGCGCATTGTCACCTACTAAAATTCCGTAGCCTGCAATATTGTCTAAAATTTTTCTTCCGGACCCGAAACTAAATTCGGTACGGAACCTGAAAAAATCAAATGGCTTGCGGTATACTTCTTCAAAGGGATTACCATAGTCGAGCTGCAGGTTGATCATCAGGTTGGTTGGGCCATTGCCAAAAATGGTGTTATTGTCCTGGTTTATCTTGTGTATACCAGTAAACAATGTAATGTTCAGCGGTTCCTTTTGGTATACTTCCGTAGTGGTGTGCCTGAAACTTTTTCCCTGCAGCAGCCTGTTAAGGCCGCGTACCGGGTCAACCAGCCCTGCGGCAATTTCCCTGAAAACCCTGTTGCCGCCGGTTGCGCGGTCGTCCAGGATATTTGAGCTTACGCGATAAAATATCTCTCCGAGGAAGGCGCCGTTAATAGGCGTGTTGATGATATCGTTATATGAAGGCCGGGTATTCTCGCCAAAGTATTCCCACATTAAACTTCCGCCTACCGCAAACGGTATCGACTGCCAGTAATTATATCCCTGCGACCGCGCCGCGTTATAGGTCATTGACCCGGAATAAGGGTGCCCTACAAAATTTATCCCAAACCTGTCCGAGTCCCATTCCCATCCTTTATTTAAATTATATTTCCAGGTTGACGGGCCGATGTGCGAAAAATCGGCATTTAAAACAAAGCGGTCTAATGTCCATGTAAAGGTATTAATGCCAAATACTTCAACTACAGGCTTCCATAAGGGGTACTTTTTGTTGTATTTTATATCATCGTTCAGCAGGTCGCCATATTTATTTTGGATGGTGGTATCAATAAGCGGATTTTTTTTAGGTTCGGTACCGCCGGTGGAATCTTTGATCGTTTTTTTTGCATCCTTTATTTCTTTGAGCTGCTGTTTGACAGGGCCATTACCAGGTTTTATAGTGTCAATTGGCGTAGTTTTTTGCGCGAATAAATTGGTCGTGATCAAAAGCGCGATAAAAAACAGGAAAACTGGTTTTTTGCGGCTTATTGCTTTTTTAAATAACAGCGAAATAAATACCGGAACGGCAGTAAAGACATATAGGTTTATCATCGGAACAGCTAGTTAGATATAACTATAACTAATAATGAACCCAACTGTTTTAATTAAAATATACCCCTGCTGGCGCCGCCGTCGACCTGGATGGTGGTACCGCTGATATATGCGGCTTGTTCTGAAGCTAAAAAGGTTGCCAGGGCAGCCAGTTCTCCGGGTTTGCCGATGCGGCCAAGCGGGATGTTTTTAGCGCGCTCTTTTAAGGCATCATCCGCATTCATGCCTGTGGGCAAGGTGTGTTTGAGCCTGTCGGTAAGGATCATACCCGGCGCTATATTGTTAACGGTGATGTTATAAGGGCCAAACTCGTCCGCCATCATTTTAGCCATCCCCACAACACCCATGCGCATACTGGTTGATAGCACGGAATTGGCCAATACCGATTTAACCGAGCCGCTGATGATGTTGATAATGCGGCCGCCGCCGGCTTTCTGCATGTGCGGCAATACGAGCCTGCTGGTACGGGCAAAGCTGAGCAGGGTGAGCTCAAACGCCTTTTGCCAGGCTTCGTCATCAAACTTTTCAAACTTATCAAAGGGCGGCCCGCCGCCGTTGTTCAGCAAAATATCGATATGCCCGAAGTGCTCAGCCACTTTTTGGATAAAGGCTTTAACCTGGCCGGCATTGGATACGTCAACAGGTATGGCAATTACCTCATTACCCGTTAGTTTTTGTATTTCCTCAGCAGTTTTATTTAATTCGTTTTCATCCCGCGAGCCGATGGCCACTTTCGCGCCCTCGGCGGATAAAGCCGCGGCAATCGCCTTGCCCAATCCTTTGCTGGCGGCTAACACAATGGCTACCTTGTTGGTGAGTTTAAGATCCATATGATGATTGATATAGCTTTCTGTCTTTTACCCCTCCACTCGGCAGGCAGGGTTTCACCTTTACCTTTCGCCTTTCACCTTTCGCCTTTCACCTTTCGCCTTTCCCCTTTCCCCTTTCACCTTTCACCTTTCACCTTCTTCCGCTCCCCGCTTTCCAGGCTCAATAAAAAGGCAGGCAACAATGTGAGGTTACTTATCATCGCTACCAGTAATGTAACCGATAACAAAATACCCAGCGCCCTGGTGCTGCCAAAGGTAGAAAATGTAAATATCCCGAAGCCAAAAAATAATACAATGGCAATATAAATCATACTGATCCCTGTTTCGCGGATGGTATCTGAAACAATGGTTGAGATGCTTTTCTTCGTGCTGCGCAGTTCCTGCCGGTAACGGGTTATAAAATAAATGGTCTGGTCGGAGGAGATACCCATGGCGATACTAAATATCAGGATAGTCGACGGCTTAAGCGGTATGTCAAAAAAGCCCATAATGCCCCCTGTAATGATCAGCGGAATGACGTTGGGCAGCAGCGAAATGGCGATCATTTTTACGCCCCGGAATAATACCCACATTACACCCGCAATTAAGCCAATGGCCAGCGCCAGGCTTTGATACAGGTTCTTCACCATATAATTGGCGCCCTTTATAAATATAATGCTCGACCCGGTTAGCTCCACATGATACTTTTTGGGATCAAATATCGAATCGATGCGCGGCTGTAATTTTGCCAGCACTTTATTCATCCGCGCTGAGCCAACATCCGGCATCTCGAAGCTTAGACGTGTAAACCGGCGGGTGCTGTCGAGATAATTGCGCAGCATATTGGTGTTTTTTCCCGAATTGCCTGCATAGCTTAAAATAAAAGCTTGCTCCATACCCTCGGGCAAACGATAATAACGGCTATCGCCGCCATAAAAGGCCTGGGTTGAAAATTTTAACGCCTGTATCAATGATAACGACCGGCTGAACTCCGGATAAGATGAGATCATATCCTCCAGTTTTTCAACTTTACGGATCAGCGCCTGGTTCATGATGCCATTTTTTCGTTTGGTATCAATACTCACCTCCAGCGGTAAAATACCTTTAAAATTGGATTCGAAAAATTTAAGATCGCTTAAGGTATTGCTGCTTTTGGGCAGGTCGTCGACAACATAACTGTTCACATTGATCAAGGTTAAGCCATACAGGCAAACCACTACCAGTATAAGCGTAGCGATATAAATTGTCCGGCGGTGATTATACACCAGCGCATCGAGAGATTTTAATACGCGTTGGATCAGTTTCCTGTCCTTGATAGCGCTTTGCCGCGGTTTAGGGTGGGGAAGGTAGCTGAAAATGATAGGTATCAGGATCAGGCTGAGGGCAAAGGTGGCCATGATGCTGAGCGAAGCCACCAAACCAAATTCCGTTAGCAGCTGGCTGTTGGTAAAATACAAAACGCCAAAGCCAATGGCGGTAGTTATATTGGCGATAAAGGTGGTGATGCTTACCTTTTCGATCACTGTGTGCAAGGCCCGCAACTTGTCACCCGTTGCGCCAAACTCGAAGTAGTATTTATTTAAAATAAAAACGCTGTTCGGCACCCCAATGATCACTACAAGGGCCGGAATGATACCGGTAAGGATAGTGATCTCATAATGCATTAAAACCAAAATACCCAGGCTCCAGGTCACGCCAAGCAACACCACGATCATAGGAAAAACAACCGCGAATACGGAGCGGAAGATCAATGAGAGGATCAATGCGGTGATACCGAGCGATAACATCAGGAATAAGGCGAATTCATGCGAGATCAGGTCGCCGGCTTTGGTGCGTATGAGCGGCAGGCCCGAATAATGTACCGGGATGTTATGCTTTTGCTCAAACCGGCTTCCTTCCGACAGTATGGTGTCTATAATGGGTACGCGCGCGGGGGTGTTGATAATTTTACTGTCGAAAGTTATCGCCATCAATGTGGCCTGGCTATCATCACTTAAAATAAGCCCTTTATAAAAGGGAAGCGCTAATAGTGCCTGTTTTACGCTGTCAACCGCCTGGTCGCTGGCTAATAAATGCGTAACCAGGGGCTTTAGTACAAACCGGTGATGCAACGTATCCTTAGCCAGATTATAAACATTGGCTATAGATATAACCGCCTTAACCCCTGCAATATGCTGCAGCCGGTTGCCTACCTGGTTCCAGTCGTTGAATGCGTCCTTTTCGAAAATATGAGGCGATCTGATGCCGATCACCAGGGTGGTGGCGTCCTGCCCGAAAATCTTTTTAAACTGCATATACCTGATATACGCCGAATCGGTTACGGGCAGCACTTTTCCTCCGTTAAAGGTAATCCGGACTTTGCAGGCCTCATAGCCCATAAATATGCTTAAAACCGCAATTAGCCCTAAAATGATCAGGCGGTTTTTCAGGATGAGGTCAGCAAGCTTTTTCCAGATCATTAATTTGATTTCAGGTTAATCGGGTCGCTAAACTACGAAATAAGATCAATCATGTATTTCGTGAAATGAGATTGTGACAATGTTTAACAATTGTGCAGATTTGTAAGGTTAAGTGCACCTGTATGGTAAAGAAATATCAGCTTAAATGAAAAAATTAATCCGCAGCTTCGGCTATGCTTTTAAAGGGGTAGCTTACGCAACAGCAACTCAGCTCAATTTCCGGATACACCTGGTGGCTACTTTCCTCGCTTTATCGATGGGGTATGTGTTGAAGATATCTACCGCCGAATGGTTGTGGATTGGCGCCTGCATTACGCTGGTGCTGGTTACCGAATTGTTTAATACCATGATCGAGGCGTTTACCGACATCGTTTCGCCTGGTTTTAACGAGAAGGCCGGCCGTGTTAAAGATATGAGCGCCGGCACCGTTATCATCGCGGCTGTTTTTGCTTTGATAACCGGCCTTGTTATATTTTTACCTAAGCTGATTTTGCTTTTTAACCATGCTGCATAAAACGCGCGGAATTGTTTTTAAAACCACCGACTATGGCGAAAGCAGCGTTATTGTGCAGGTTTTCACCGAAAAGTTTGGCCTGCAGTCGTATATCGTTAATGGGGCAAAAAAGCCGAAGGCCAAGATCCCGAAAAATATGCTGCAGCCCCTGCACTTGCTTGATATGGTGGTTTATCATAAAAATACCGGCAACGTTCAGCGTATAAAAGAGCTGAAAAATTCACCCGTATTGCAAACCATTCCGTACGATGTGATCAAAAGCAGCCTTGCTATATTTTTAAACGAGGTACTGTATAAAGCGGTAAAGGCGCAATCTGCCGACGAAAACCTGTTCGATTTTGTTTTTAGCGCTGTGGAATGGCTCGATCACTCAGCCGAAGGGCTGGCTAATTTCCACCTGTTGTTTTTGATTCAGCTTACGCGATACCTTGGTTTTTTCCCTGATCGGAACCTGGCCGGTAACGCTGATTATTTCGACCTGCAAAACGGCAATTTCTGCCGGTACAAACCGGATAACGCGTTATATCTTTCGCCGCCGCATACCCAAAATTTCAGCAAGCTGTTGCAATGCAGCTTTGAAAACAGCTTACAGGTAAAGCTGAGTAATGACGACCGGCGCTATCTCATTCAAAAATTATTGGAGTATTATGCCCTGCATATCGAAAGTTTTGGGAGTATACGCTCGCATGAAGTGCTTGAAGAGGTGCTTAGCAGCCCCCTCTAAATCTCCCCCGGAAGGGGAGACGTTTGAAAATTACCCGGCCTTTAAGCCAAAATTTAAAAAGAGATACCAACTTATGAAATATAGCCGGTATATTTAGCGGATAAAGAAGTAAAAAATCTGCCGTGACCCCAATGCCTAAACGCTTACTTTCAATTGACGTGTTCAGGGCTGTTACCATGCTTTTTATGATATTTGTGAATGATCTGAGCGGGGTGCGCGATGTGCCGGGCTGGATAGATCACGTTAAGGCAAATGAGGACGGGATGCATTTCGCCGATACCATTTTCCCAGTATTTTTATTTATAGCAGGCTTATCCATTCCTTTGGGCCTGGGCAAGCGTATTAACAGGGGCGATTCTTTTCCCGCTATAGCGGGACATATACTTTTGCGTTCATTCGCGCTGATCGCTATGGGTTTTTTCCATGTAAACCTCGAAAATTACAGTCGCGATGCGGTTTTGCCAATCGGCATTTGGGAACTGCTTTTAACCCTCAGCTTCTTTTTGATCTGGCTGGATTATCCGGCGTCGCTTTCAAAAGTAAAAAGATACCTCCTGACAGGTATAGGCGTTATTCTGCTTGTTGTGCTGGCCATTTTATTTAAGGGCGGCAGTCCGGAGGCCCCGGAAGGCTTGAGGCCGTCATGGTGGGGTATTTTAGGGATCATCGGCTGGGCCTACCTGGTTTGCGCGTTTATATTTCTCATAGCCAAAGGCAGGCTGCCAGTGTTGATTGGGGCGCTCATCCTGTTTCTCGCCATTAATATTTCAATCCATGCGTCCTTAATTGATGTTAAGCTATGGGTAATTACAGACGGCAATTCGGCATCGCTAATGATGTTTGGCGTTGTGATCTCCCTGTTGTATTTCCGGCTCATTGAAAAAGGAAATTACCGCGCTTTATGGCTGATATTTACGGTATCAGGTATTGGTTTAATACTGCTGGGGCTGGTTATCCGGCCTTATACCGAAGGCATTTCTAAAATTCACTCTACACCATCATGGGTTTTCATATGCACCGGTATCGGCATCCTGGTATTCGAATTGCTGATTTGGCTGGTCGACATAAAAGGCAAACAAAATTGGTTCAGCCTGATCAAACCTGCCGGTACCAGTACGCTTACCTGTTATTTGCTGCCTTATTTTATGGTAGCGATTTTTTATATCGTTCATTTCAGGTATCCGCGCTTTTTAAACGCCGGAATCGGCGGTATTATCCGTTCGTTTGCCGTGGCATTTATTCTGATCTTAATTACGGGTTTGCTTGAAAAAAGGCGGCTGCGGCTAAAAGTATGATCGACAACACTAAATTATTATGAAAAAGAAATTTAAAATCGTGCAAGCAAAAAAGTGGAACAGGCCGGTTGTTGTTATACTTGTCTTATTAATATACTTTTCAATAGCTATTCCGAAATCGAAGGCTCAGCCCCGGCCGGTGGTAATTGGTTATGTCGGCGGGTTCAGGGGTTTAGTCAATACGGATTTGATAGCTGCAAAAAAGCTAACCCATATCAATTATGCATTTGTGGATATCCGGAATAACCGGGCATGGCTTCATCGCGAGGCTACCGATACCATCAACTTCAGGAGGTTGGTGTTGTTAAAAAAGACGAATCCGGCGCTCAAAATATTGATCTCGATAGGCGGATGGACCTGGAGCGGAAAGTTTTCTGATGCGGTATTAACCGATACGGCCAGGCAGGCTTTTGCCGCGAGCGCCGCTGACATCATTAAAAAATATGATATGGACGGGATCGATATCGACTGGGAGTATCCCGGTCGGCCGGGATATGAAGGAAATATTTACCGGCCCGAAGACAAGCAAAACTATACGCTGTTGTTTCGCGATTTGCGCAGGCAATTGGATACCCTTCAGCAGCAAACGGGCAAAAAATATTTGGTAACCACTGCTGTCGGCGGCTTCAAGTCATATTTGAATAACGCCGACATGGCGACCGCGCAGCAATATCTCGATTATGTGAACTTGATGACCTATGACTATGCGGGCGGAAAAACAGCACGGCACCACACCAATTTATATGCTTCAAAGCTTTACCAATCGCCGGAGTTTGCCGATAACGCGGTTAAAGCGTTTATGGCGGTAGGTGTCCCGGCTGAAAAGCTGGTAATGGGTGTGGCTTTTTACGGCCGCGTATCAAACCTGGCTGTTGGCGCAAAGGGGATAGGCGATACCGTAGCCAGCACATCCAGAGGAAAAGGATATACCACCATTAAGGATAGCTTGTTGAAACAGGCCGGGTTTAAGCTTTATCGCGACAGGCAGGCCAAGGCGCCTTATTTGTATAATGCCGGAACCAGACAGTTTATAACGTTTGACGATGAATGGTCGGTAAGAAAAAAATGCAGGTATGTAAAGGCCAGGAAAATGGCTGGTGTGATGTTCTGGGAGTATGATTCGGACTTAAAGGGTTACCTGTTGGATGAAATAAACAGGGTATTAAAGTAATTGAATCCCCCTAAAACAAAAAAAGAGAAAGCTGACGCTTACTCTTTTTGTAGTAACTGACCTCATTATACCATAAAGAACTAATTGGTTAGAACGATAATAATAATTAGCACAAATATATACTCTATAGATTTAGCAGACTAATATTTTAACAAATATTAACAGATATTTTTTAAAATAGTTTTACACACTAACAGGCTTATTAACAATGCTGTTTTGAAATTAATATACTGGTTAATATATTTAAGTTATTATCAAAAAAATTAAAATAATGATATTTACAAATGCCGGACTCTCAATGGGGTCAACCGATAGATTTGCATTTATCACTAAAAACAGCCGAATTTGAACTGGAGATTTATACTTATTTGCTGTTTATTCAGCCTGCAGCTAGCCGCTCAAAAGAAAAATAGCAATTTTCAATATCATATTCACCAGGTAACATCCGCGGTTAAGGTGGATGGTATAATTGATGAACCTGCATGGCAGGACGCCGAAGTTGCCAAAAATTTCAAAATGGTTTTACCGATGGACACCAGTTTTGCTACGGTAAATACAGAGGTGCGGATGGCGTATGACCAAAAGAATATATACATCCTTGCGGTTTGTTATAAGGGTTTACCCGGCCCCAGTATGGTGGAATCATTAAAACGCGACTTTAACTTTCAGAAGAATGATAATTTCATCTTCTTTATGGATACCTATAACGATCTCACCAATGGTTTCACTTTTGGGTCAAACGCTGCCGGCGCCGAATGGGATGGCACCATGTATGAGGGCGGGAAAGCTGATCTGAGCTGGACGAATAAATGGACATCCGCCGTTAAGGACTATCCTGATAAATTTATCTTCGAAGCGGCTATTCCTTTTAAATCCATACGCTATAAAAAGGGGATAACGGAGTGGGGAATAAACTTTAGCCGAAATGACCTTAAAACAACCGAGAAATCTGCCTGGGCGCCGGTGCCAAGGCAATTTCCGACGGCTTCGTTAGCCTATACCGGCACATTGATCTGGGACAAACCACCGCCAGACCCGGGGCTGAATGTGGCTTTTATACCATACGTTTTAACCGGTTTTACCAAAGACTATGTAAATAAACAAAATTTGTCGGCCCATGCACAGGTGGGGGCGGATGCGAAAATTGCCGTTTCGTCGGCACTTAATCTCGACCTTACGGTTAACCCCGATTTTTCGCAGGTGGACGCCGATAAGCAGGTAACTAATTTAAGCCGCTACGAGCTTTTTTACCCTGAAACGCGCCAGTTCTTTTTAGAGAACGGCGACCAATTTAGCAATTTTGGCTATGCTTCCATCCGTCCGTTTTTTTCGAGAAGGATTGGGTTAACATCAAACATTATCGCGGGGGCAAGGCTAAGTGGTAAACTGGATAAAGACTGGCGCATTGGCGTAATGGATATGCAAACTACCGATAATGCGGCCACTCATATCCCGGCTCAAAACTTTACTGTTGTGGCACTGCAGCGGAAAATATTCGCGCGCTCCAACATCGGCTTCCTGTTTGTAAACAAAGAGTCGTTTAACTATCCGGGCACGGCGCAATCGGCAGAATCTAAATACAATAATAATATTGGTATCGAGTACAACCTGGCCTCGGCAGCTAACTTGTGGACGGGTAAAGCACTGGTTTTAAAGTCATTCAGTCCCACAAAAACAGGCCATGATTTTACACAGGCTGGCAATTTGCAATACGCGGACAAATACTGGACAATAGGCGGGCAGTACGAAGTAGTCGGCGCTAACTATAATGCCGAAGTAGGCTACGTTCCCCGGCAAGGGTATATTAAATTAAACCCTTATATCACGCACCTGTTTTTCCCCTCGGGCGGGCTGGTGTTAAGTCACGGGCCGCAATTGAATTTTACAGATTATTACGATGGCTCATTTAATTCAACAGATTACAGGAATTACCTGTCGTACCAGGTTACCTTCCGGGATCGTAGCATATTGACCGGCCTGGTTGAAAATGATTTTGTAAAATTGCTGAAACCGTTTGACCCTACAAATTATACCGGCGCTTTGCTCCCTGCGGGTTCTGTGAGCCGTTGGAACAATGCGGAAATATCCTTCTTTTCGGTACCGCAAAGGTTGTTTACTTATGATTTTACTTTGGATTATGGCGGCTATTACGACAACGGGAAAAAAATCAGTTTCGCTAATGATATCGGGTATCGCTTTCAGCCGTTTATCAATATTCAGCTCAGCAATACTTTAAATGTGCTGCGGCTGCCGCAGCCCTGGGGAGATAAAAGCTTCTGGCTCGTAGGCCCGAGGGTGGATGTAACCATGACCAATAAGTTTTACATGACCGGTTTTTTCCAGTACAACGAGCAGGCAAAAAATTTCAATATCAATACCCGTTTGCAATGGCGTTTCCGCCCGGCGTCTGATTTCTTTATCGTTTATACCGACAACTATTTACCACAGCCGTTCTATGCTAAAAACCGGGGATTGGTATTTAAGGTGACGTATTGGTTGAATAATTAGGGGAGTCAGTAAAGTCGGGAAAGTCAGTAAAGTCCGAAAGAAGCTCAACTAATCTCTCTTATCCTTTCCCAGCCACAACAGGGCATCTATAATCAGCTTCGACTCCATTTCACTATCAAAGGTATGCGACAGGGTACGGTCGGTATTGTCGTATTTATGCTCATAGTCCATATCATTATGGCCCATGTTGAAATAGATCATTTTGTAATTTTTATTGGTCCAAACGGCCGGGTAATAGCCGCTGTGCCATATTTCGCTTTGTTTTGGCCCGGTACCGAGCGGAAAGCTAGCAGAATCAATAGAACAAAGTATTTTAATATCCGGGTTTTTCCGCAGATCGTTCTGCCACCGGTACCACTCGTTCGGCGAGGTGGTGAATTTTTTCGGCATGTGTTTGGTTGCTGGGAATTTCCGGTCCACGTCCAATATCGCCGGTGATGGCCGCCAAATGTTGCTTACATATTGACCGGAGCCTAAAAACGTATTATGGTACCAATCCCAGTTCTGTGGAAATGCGGAAGGGGTAAGGGCGAATGCCGCGAAATGAAAACCCATCCACCCGCCGCCGCTTTCCATATATTTTTGAAAGGCGGCCCTTTGTGCTGGGTCGTCAGGCCGGGTATCCAAAAAAATCACCACCTGGTAATTCGACAAAAAAGCAGCATTCAGGTTATTCCAATTCTTTGTGGAGTCGTAGGCGAAATGGTATTTGGCCGCCATTTTCGGAAACCATTGGTTGGCATCGTGCACAAAACTGACGTGCGCTTTATCATTGCGGGCAGTGTAAAAAGCAATTACTTTAAATTTTGGCGCGCCACTTTGTGCCTTTACGGGAGATATCCATACAAGCGCGAGAAACAAAATAATAGCCCATGTAATGCTTTTAACCGGCACTTTATTATTAACCATGATTGAATTGCTCATGGGTAAAAATAAGATTTTTTAACAAAGTTTATCATTCCAGGTCTTTGCTGTAGGGCAAACACATTAAAAATAAGATAAAGACTTGCTTTAATTTTCCTAGTCCCATAGGGACTTTTGGTGGGTAGAAATCGCAAAAAGAAGCACGAGGCGTTCCTATAGGAACGCTTGGTGAAATTTAAACAAACATTCTACCAACGAAATGTGCCTAACGGCACATCAGAAAGCGAAAAAACATGTTTTTAAATTTTAATGCGTTTGCCCTGGCCTTTGCTGGCTTTGCATCGTAGTTAGAGATTATTATATTACTTAAATTTTAACGCTAACGTCAATATATCCGAATTCAACCCGGTCGACCGCATGTAATGCCCGTACCTGAGTTCCAAGGTATTTAACTGCTGCACGCCAAATATACCTTTAGGCGGAGACAAACGCAGATTCAAGCCCACAAAATTGCTGGTGAAAGTTGAGAGGTCATAATCACTGGTGTAATACGTTTCGGTTACACTATGCTGGCCATACGGCGCAAAATACCGGGTACCCTGCTGGTTGGTAAACCGGTAAAACGGGCTAAGCGAAACGAACGAGGTAAACTTTACAGGCAGTTCAAATTCCACGGTTTGAGATCTTATTCCCCAGTTATCCATGTAATACCGGAAAAAAGTACGCAAGATGAAGCGGTCATCAAGGAAATAATTTAAGCGTACGCCAATGGGCAGCTTATACCTGCTGTCGGGCAGGTTCTCGATGCGTTCGTTAAACACACTATTAAATGGCCCCGCGCCCGTCTCGAAATTGCCGTTAAAAAATACCCGCTGATAATCGGTTGCCAGCAAGCCGTGCTGGTATGACGGCTCGACAATAAACAGGGCCTGCAGCCTGGTGCTGATCACCTGTGAAAGTGAGAACGCCGCGCTAAACGAATTACGCGGTTTATGGTCCACCGGCCTCGGATCTTTGGGAGAGCCTGAGCCATAGTCGGCCGGTCGCAATTCCACCGGTAAAATAACCGTCCATGTATCCAGAAACGCCATCGCCTTTAAATCAAATTGGGTGTTCTTATCAGCCGAAACCAGTGTAAGGTTCAGGCCTCCGCCTACCGACTGATAATCAAATTCGTGCGAATAGGAGGCCGTTAAACCAAAAGCGTTGCCGGTTTTTTCGTTGGAGTTGGTCCAGTTTAGCGACGGGTATATTCTTACATCCTGCATCGAAGCATGGGTAAAAGCATCCGGGTCGATCTGGTCAGATGACGCCGAAGTATAATGGTCGACACCCAGCTCAAAGGTATAGGTGTTCTTATGTCCGTTGTTGGTAAGCTTTGATAGCTGTATATCCAGCGTATTTGCAAAATCAGTCAGGTTTTCAGTGCCTATTCCCCCGGTTACTGCCGAGTTATTTCCATTTTGCTGATAATAGGCCGAAACGAAGTTTACTTCATCAATTTTCAGCTTACGCGATTCGTAATTGGTGCTGTCCTTAACCGGTTGGTTTGTAGTTTGGGCGTGCGATGATAAAATGCCAAGGTAAAGGGCTAAAACACCCAGATATATTTTTCTCATTTAATGGATGTTTAAGATTAATTACAACCGCAGCCACCGCCGCTTTTACCGCCGTTGGCGCCCGAGCCGCCCTCGCGGTATAGCTGGAAGCTTTGTTCAAATTTTTGTGATTTGCGGGCCGATAGCTCCATTTCGGAGTCATTGATGCGATTTTTTTGGTACGCTTTTACCGAACTGCAGGAAGGCATACTAAGAGATAGGCCAATACAGGCGAAAATTAAAAGCAACAGGGGTATTTTTTTCATCAGCTATTTTTTAATATTTATGTTATTTGAACAATGGATGTTGCTATGATCATCAACAATCACGCAGGCAATGTGTTTTAACTGGTTAACCAGGTCGAGGCCAACCCGTATTCCCATCACCATAACGGGAGTGGCCATGGCATCGGCCAGTTCGGCGCTGGGACAAATGATGCTTACGCTTTTTACCCCGGTTACCGGCAAGCCGGTTTTCGGGTCGACGGTATGGGAATATTTTTTGCCTTTTATCACCACGTATTTTTCATAGTTACCGGATGTGGCAATAGCCATATTGCTGATATTAAGGGTCGACAATGGCGTGTTTTTATGATCGGGATCGGCAATGGCTATGGTCCAGGGTTTGCCATTCGGTTGCATTCCCCACGTAACCAGGTCGCCGGATGCATTTACGATGCCGCTTTTTACGCCAAGACCCTGCAATAGCTGTTTGGCTTTGTCGGCCGCGTAACCTTTACCAATGCCGCCAAAACCAATGCGCATGCCCTTTTCTTTCAAAAATACCGTGCAGTTCTCCGCGTCAAGCAATACATTGCGGTAATTGATCAGCCTCACCGAATTGCGGGCAACTTCCGGATCGGGCAAGGCAGTCATAGTCAAATCGAAATTCCAGAGGCTTTTATCGATAGAACCGTATGTAATATCAAAAGCGCCCTGGGTTAAACCCGATATTTTTAACGAGCGGTCGATGAGGTCAAATACTTCCCGGTCAACTTTTACGGGCTGTATGCCGGCCTGGCCGTTTATTTGGTTGGTTTGGCTGTCATCTTTAAAGGTGGTTAACAGCCTTTCAATCCGGCTGATCTCAGCTATCGCGGCATCGATACATTGCCGGGCCCACAACTCATCTTCGCTTACCACACTTAGTTCAAAGCGGTTGCCCATAAGCCGCAATACGCGCTTATGAACCACGGTGGTGTTAATTTCAGATTCCGTTACCGGCATGGGCAGATGTTTCTATTTGTTCGACAAATTTCTCAGGCGTTACCCCTGGAAAACCGTCCCAAACCTTTAACACTTTTCCATTTTCATCAACCAATAGGGTATAGGGAAATTTTCCTTCAGCATTATATTTATCGGCCAAAGCTTCGTTCAACTTAACCTGTTCTTTGGTCAGCTGATTTTTCTTTTGACGTGGAAAATCGGCGCGTACAAGTACCAGGTGCCCGGCTGCATAGCTTTCAAACACAGCCGACTCTAATATTTCCTTCCGTTCTCTTATACAAGGGCCGCACCAGTCAGACCCCGAAAAATTCACCAATATTAATTTATGCGATTTTACAGCTTCGGCTCTGGCTTCATTAAAGTTTCCGAGCCAGGTTACCGGCGTGGAAGAAAATAGGGTTATAAAAAAAACAAACAAAAGTTTCATACATACTAATTATAAAATTAAGAAAACACCCGCAGCGAAGTACCCGTAACCTGTGTATTATACACAGTTAACGGAACATTTGCAGGCGAGTTTATAACGCCGCCGGCCGAGTTGAACGCCGACCCATGGTTATTGCAAAAAAAAGTGTTGTTAGCCGCGTTATACACCAACGCATAGCGCTGATGCGTGCAGGATTGCTGTACCGCGATATACGTACCGGCATTTGTGCGGGCCACGATCACACCGTTTGCCGCTAATGAACCGCCGTTTGTCAAAAGCGCCGCGTTTGCGGAAGCAGACAGATCAAGCGTAAAATCAATCCCGGTAGGGCCGCTAACCTGTTGTGGATTTGTACCGGAGCTTTTGGAACATCCTAAACAATTTAAAACAGCGAATGCCGCCGTGCTTATTCCTACTGCCGAAAGAAATTCTTTTCTATCCATTTTACATATTATAAACGTAGCCCGTATTTAATGTTATATTCTCCCCTAAACGGCTTTACACTGACAATATTACACGAGTATCATGAAGTTAACGTGAAATTTTTGCCCATGTATATTTTTCCGGTCCTTCATCGGCCAACAATAAACACACCAGAAATAAAAAAGAGCAGCAAATTAATGCGGCCCTTTGATTTGCTCCTGAAGGATTAGTTACTGACAGGACAAGAGGCGTTAACCTGCTTTGCCTAAAGGTTTGTAATTGTCGTCAAGCTTAATGATCGCATTGCTTTTATTGTAGATATCCCTAAGCGTTTGAATGGCCTTGCGGCAATGGGTTTTAACTGTACCTAACGGGATATTAAGTTCTTTAGCTACCTCACTTTGTGTGTATCCCTGAAAATAGATCAGGTCGAGAATGTGTTTGTGCTCTTCTTTAAGCTTGTCAATTAATAGCCTGGCGCCTATGGTATCTATATTGTAAACGGAATAATATCGTTCTTCAATCTCTGCGACATGTCCGTCTATCGAATCAGTATTTATATGCTGGCGATAATGGAGAGAACGCAGCGTATCCCTTACCGTATTTGTAGTGACAGCCAGCATCCAGGTAAACAACCTGCCTTTCGAGGCATTGTAATGCTCAAAAGAATCCCAAATTTTAAGGAAAGTTTTTTGAAGCGTATCCTCAGCAATTTCTTTGTTTTTTACCACTTTAATGATAATGCCATACAAGCTTTTAGCGTACATGTCATACAAGGTCTCGGCCCCGATGCGACTTTTATTTTTAATAGCTTTGATAAGGTCGTTTTCCGGTAATATTCTCCCTTTTAATATCATTGCACTTATTGGTTATTGAAATTTCAACAAGCGCATATGGCAAATGTTAGTTTGCCAAGCCTAACTACTTACAACCTTAAGTTGTAGGTAAATTTTCGTCGCATAGCAATAATATTAGCCTTTAACGAAACTATGTAGATTATTGGCTATATTTCCGCCTGATAAATTATTGGACGGGCTTATGTATGTGGTTGGTAACCAATTTTATATAACCAGTTTTAACTATCTTTATATTTGCCGTATGTACAATGTTCAGGTTGTAGCTTCCAACATAAAAAAGGCCCGGTTGTACAGAAATTATTCGCAAGATTACCTGGCGTATAAACTCAATATTTCTCAAAATGCCTATAGCAAAGTTGAACTGGGGATAACAAAAGTAACTATTGACAGGCTTGTTAAGATAGCAGCAGTGCTGGAGATAGATGTAACCAGGCTGCTTGCAACGCCGGATGTGAGCAAAGATGTGGCTGCAATCGGGCGAATTCAAATCGTTCCTAAATTATTGGAGGTTGTATGCCGGGCTACCGGCATGGGCTTCGCGGCTATAGCAAGAGTTACCGAAGATCAATGGATAACCTGTGGCGTACGCGATGAAATTTTATTTGGGCTTACGCCCGGAGATGAATTAAAACTGGAAACGACTATTTGCAACGAAATCAGGCAGACGCATTTAACTGTAGCTATTGATAACGTTGATAAGGATGAAATTTTCTGCGGACATCCTACGCCGGCCATGTATGGATTTAAAAGTTATATTTCGGTGCCTATTTTTCGGAAGGACGGATCTTTTTTCGGAACGCTTTGTGCAATTGACCCAAAACCCCGGAATGTCAATAATTCGCAAACGATAGGAATGTTCACTTTGTATGCTGAGCTTATTTCATTTCATCTTAACTCGCAGGAGCTGCTGGACATGAGTGAAGCCAGTTTACACGAGGAGCGAAAGACCGCTGAGCTAAGGGACCAGTTTATAGCCATTTTAGGGCACGATCTTCGTAATCCCATCGGCGCGATATTGAACAGTGCCCAGGTGCTTCAGAAAATACAGTTTGACGAGCGTGGTTTAAAGTTTTTAAAGATCATCCAGGATAGTTCTTTCCGGATGAAGGGCTTAATTGAAAATATTTTAGATTTTGCACGGGGGAGGCTTGGCGATGGTATAAAACTGAATTATGACGATGGCGAACCGTTAGAGGAAATTCTGAACCACGTTATTACCGAAGTAAAACTGATATGGCCAAACCGGGAAATAGAGACGCTTATTGATTTACCCTTGCCGGTTTATTGCGATACCAGGCATATTGCGCAACTTTTTTCAAATCTTTTAGGCAACGCATTTACGCATGGAAATAAAGATAGCCCGGTCATCGTGAAAATCTCCAGCGGCAAAGGCGGCTTTTTATTGTCGGTTGCAAATGCCGGCAAAAAAATCCCGGAGGCGGCTATGGCGCGCCTTTTTCAACCCTTCTCGCGGGGAGAAGTTAAACCGGGGCAGGAAGGCCTTGGCCTTGGTTTGTTTATTTCGTCCGAGATAGCCCGCGCCCACCGCGGCACATTGGATGTTATATCAACAGACGACGAAACAATATTTACATTCCACATGCCACTTAACGCTGACAGCGAAAAGCATTAGTTCCCCCTCCCCCCCCCCCCCGCGTAATTCATTATTTTT
>JAQBOH010000101.1 GCA_028288125.1 Mucilaginibacter sp. | reverse complement strand
TGCGCCACCGACTGGTCGATTTTCAATTCGGATGAAATAGACGATTCAATCGTAATATGCAGGTTACCCTTATCGTGCTTAAGGTCAGTAATTTTTCCTAGTGTTTCAATAATCCCTGTAAACATGCTGCAAACGTAACAATTCCGCTTAACCTTTTGAATTTTACTTAAAATTGCTGCTTACTTCCAAACGCTTATTCCTCAAATCAAGCCCGCCTTCGATAACCGATTTGAGGTTAGCCATATAAAACGTCCACCCTACCTGGCATTGAACGAATAGGTTTTTTGACGGGTCGTCCTCCGGCGGAATATTTTCTTGTGTTAGCTCTACTACCGAAACGCCATGGCGGCTGGAAATATCAATACTTACAATGCTGCCGCCTGAAAAAGTGAACTTTAAAAAGTCGGTACCATTTGCTTCCAGTATTTGCCCGGTTTCAAATGTATCGTCGCCATATCCATGCCAGTACCACTCATAAGTATCTTCCTTCATAATAAACTCTGCGGGCTCCCGGGTGCGCATCGGTATCGTATAAAAATTAGCTTTCCGCAAAAACCACTTTTCGAGGCCCGCTGTAGTAGCCCAGGCTTCGTAAAGATTGCGTATATCCGTATTATAGTCGCCGGCCACTTTAAAGCTGGTCCATTTATTATCCGTCATTGCTTCTTTATTAAATCAACAATCAAATTTAGGGATTATTGATTGGGGTTTTGTTAATTTGCGTTTAAATCGTCACCCATGGTTAAACAAAGTGCCGGCATTTTACTTTACCGGAAAAACAGCAATCAGCCGCAGGTTTTCCTTGTTCATCCTGGCGGCCCGTTTTTTAAAAATAAAGATTTGGGCGCATGGTCGATACCCAAAGGTGAATTTTTATCGGATGAAGATGCGCTCGTAGCTGCAAAACGGGAGTTTATGGAAGAAACAGGTCAACCTATCGAAGGAGAGTTTATTCCACTGGAGCCGGTTTATCTTAAAAGCGGTAAAAAAGTTTATGCCTGGGCCGTGGAAGGCGATATCGATCATGAAGTCATTATAAGTAATTTATTTGAGATGGAATGGCCGCCCCGATCCGGGAAAATGCAGTCCTTTCCGGAAATAGACAGGGCCGCGTGGTTTACTGTAGATGAGGCTAAAGAAAAGATAAATGCCGGGCAGGTGGGATTAATAGAAAGCCTTGTTGGCCGACTTAAACAATAAAAATTGAACTTTTTAATATAAGATATGCAACGTATTGACGTTGATATATATCTTATATTAAAAACAACCTAATCAAATGAAAAAACCGGCACTTATCTACTTTTTTTGTTTAATCGCTTTTGTTGCCTCCGCCCAGCCAGGCAACGTAAAGAAAGAATTCGGGGAATATTCGCAAGCCACAGAAAAGAAAGCCCATGATGATTATGAAAAGAAAGACTATTCCAAGTCAGTTAGTGCCTTAAAGGATTGGTTTGCCCACTATGATCAATTATCGCCCGAAATGAAAAAATCTTTTTGGGCTTATGTACCCGGCATGTACTATAACCTGGCCTGTTATGAGGCAATGGCCGGGCAAAAAACCGAGGCCGTTAATAATTTTGAAAAAGCTGTTAGTTCTGGATATAAAGATTATAAAAGTACGCTTGCCGACAGCGATTTGGAAAGCCTGCGCGGCGACACCAAATTCAAAGCGGCACTGGAGAAAATGAGGGAGAATGGCGACTATGGCTATATGCTGAAAAAATCCGGCCCGTATTCGCGCACCAGCGAAAAAATGTCTGCGTTCACTTATCAGTCAGCCTCAGATGTTGAACTTGCCGCCTTAAAAAACAAGTTCAATCTTGACTCAATCAGCGGCAACGGCGATGAGATAAGTAAGTTTAAAAATTTGCTGTACTGGGCGCATAACATTGTTTTGCACGATGGAAATTCAAATAACCCGCCTTCGCGAAATGCCGTTGACCTGATAGCTGTTTGCAAAAAGGAAAACCGCGGCGTTAATTGCCGGATGATGGCGACTATTTTAAGAGATGCCTACCAGGCGGAGGGTTTTCCTACCCGCATAGTCACCTGCATGCCTAAGGATACTGCTGATTTTGACTGTCATGTGATCACCGTAGTTTGGTCAAAAACCTTAAACAAATGGGTTTGGATGGACCCCACATTTAATGCGTATGTAACTGACGATAAGGGAAACCTGCTCAATATTGAAGAGGTTAGGGAACGGCTGATTAACGACAGTCCATTGGTATTAAACAATGATGCAAACTGGAATAACAAAGTTAAGCAAACAAAGGAACAGTACCTGGGCTATTATATGTCTAAAAATCTTTACTGGCTGAAATGTTCGATCAAAAGTGAATGGGATATTGAAACGTGGAAAACCGGCAAACCTGATGTGGAATACATCAACTTATATCCCGGTAACTTCAGCACGATCCATCAGCCCCAAAAAGCACGGCCGGGAGCGATTGAATACGCGGTAAACGACCCCAGTTACTTTTGGCAAAAACCGGCGGGCATAAACTAGCTTATCTGCGATTTTGAACCCATTTAGATTGTTGGGTGATATTAGCGTTATGGTCGACGTCCGTATGGTTGTCACTCAATAATTTTTCCATAACAAGGGCGGCTATCAGCGCTTCATCCTCGTTATCATTTTGCAGCACGCCCGGGGTAAAATATTTTTTTACAAAGTGCGTGTCAAAATTTCCCGAAGTAAAAGCTTCATGCTGCATGACGAATTTCCCGAAACCTAATGTGGTTGTAATGCCCGTCACCTGATACTCGTCAATGGCACGGACCATGCGCTCTATCGCTTCCTTTCTGTCTTTTCCATAGGTGATCAGCTTGGCTATCATCGGATCGTAGTAGATCGGTATTTCCATGCCCTGTTCAAAACCATCATCAACCCTTACACCCGGCCCTTTCGGGGTAACGTATGTTTGCAGGGTGCCGATGTCCGGTAAAAAATTATTATCGGGGTCTTCCGCGTACACGCGGAGCTCAATAGCGTGCCCGATAATTTCGAGGTCTTCCTGTTTAAAGCTGAGGGCCTCGCCCCGTGCGATGCGTATTTGCTCCTTTACAAGATCAATTCCCGTAATTAGTTCGGTTACCGGGTGTTCCACCTGCAGGCGGGTATTCATTTCAAGAAAATAAAAGTTCAGCTGCTCGTCCATAATGAACTCTACCGTACCGGCCCCGGTATAGTTAACCGAGCGGGCCACATCAACGGCGCATTTGCCCATTTGTTCCCTGATCTGTGGTGTTAAAACAGATGAGGGGGCTTCCTCTATCACCTTTTGGTGCCGGCGCTGAACCGAGCAATCGCGTTCAAAAAGATGTACGATATTGCCGTGCGTATCGCCCAGCACTTGTATCTCGATATGTTTTGGAGAAGACACATACCGCTCGATGAAAACCGAACCGTCACCAAATGCGGAAGTAGCTTCGGATACCGCCAGGTGCATTTGCTCTTCAAAATCCGCCGCGCTTTCAACTATGCGCATCCCCTTTCCCCCACCGCCTGCGGCGGCTTTGATCAGGATGGGAAAGCCCACCTCCACGGCGCGGCTTTTTGCTTCATTGATATCGGTAATGGCCTCTTCCGTGCCCGGAACCATGGGTATATTATATTTTAGCGCCGCGGCTTTGGCTGAGAGCTTGTTGCCCATCACTTCCATTGCTTCGGGCGAAGGGCCGATCAGGATCAGCCCCGCTTCCCTTACCTGGCGGGCAAACGCAGGGTTCTCGCTCAAAAATCCATAACCGGGGTGAATCGCTTCGGCGCCGGTTTTACGGCAGGCGGCGATGATCTTTTCGCCGGAAAGGTACGACTGACTTGCCGCGGACTCACCGATACAGACAGCTTCATCCGCATAACGCACATGCAGCGCATCGCGGTCGGCATCCGAATAAACGGCTACCGTTTTAATACCCATTTCGCGCGCCGAACGCATTACCCTTAACGCGATCTCGCCACGGTTGGCGACCAGTATTTTTTGCATAGAAAACAAATGTAACAGATTTGATCGCTATTATGTAACCGGTGTTATTACAATCAATTGATCACAATATCATAAGGTATCCGGGCCTGCGGGGTGCGCATCATTTGCGTTACGCCTTTTATCTGCTCGTAATATTTAAAATTGTCCCCCAGTTCGGATTTTAAAAGGTGGGTTTTTATTTCGGCATTCAATCCCAAGCCGAATTTATTTAAAAAGCTTTTTTGTTCGGGATAGCTTACCAGGTTATAATGTTTGATTTTGGCTTTTTTTGCAGCCGATTGTATGGCATCGTTGATGTTGCCCAGGCGGTCAACCAGCCCAAGCTTAACGGCCTGGGCGCCTGTCCACACCCGGCCCTGGCCAATGCTGTTGATATAGGCTTGTGTTTTATGGCGTCCATCAGCTACAGCCTTTGTAAAATCATCGTATCCATGATTTACCTGGCTTTGCAGGATGGCTTTTTCTTCGGGGGTAAGCGGCCGGCTGATGTTACCTAAATCAGCATATTTGCCGGTCTTCACGCCATCGAAGGTAATGCCCAGTTTATTGTTAAAAAACTTTTGCATATTGGGCAGTATGGCAAAAATGCCGATAGAGCCAGTAATGGTATTCGGTTCGGCAATGATCGAATCAGCGGCGCAGGATATATAATACCCGCCTGACGCGGCCAGGTCGCCCATGGAAACGATAATCGGCTTCACCTTTTTAGTGAGCATTACCTCACGCCATATCACATCCGAGGCCAGCGAACTGCCGCCCGGTGAATTGACGCGCAGCACAACAGCTTTTACTTTGTCGTCCAGCCTCACCTGCCGAAGCGCCTTTGATATTCTTTCGGAACCTATAGAGCTTTCATCGCCGTCGCCGCCATTGATCTCGCCGGAGGCGTATATGATCGCTATACTGTTTTTAGGCGCTTTTTTCTTATCGTCATTATCCTTTTTCGGGATATTATTATTGTATTCGGCCAATGGAATGTTTTTCAAATCCTGTTTCTGACCGATCCCGGCGCTTTCTTTAAGCTCGTTCAACACTTCATCTTTATATTTCAAGCCATCAATCAGTTTGTATTTAAGCGCGTCTTCAGGAAAACGGACTTTTAATTCGTTCGCGATATTAAATAACGAATCTTTACTGATATGGCGGCTTGCGCTGATACCGGTTAAAAAGTGGTCGTATAATGAGCCCAGGTAGGAGTTCACCTGCAAGCGGTTGGCCGGGCTCATTTTAGTCAAAAAATAGGGCTCTACGGCGCTCTTGTAGGTTCCTACCTTTATAATCTGCGCTTCTATCCCCAATTTATCAAGAGCCCCTTTAAGAAAAGTTACTTCAGAATTAAAGCCATGGAATAAGAAAATGCCCTTGGGATTGACGTAAATTTTATCGGCAACTGATGCCAGGTAATAAAACCCTTGTGTATATATTTCAGAATAAGCGATGATAAATTTGCCTGATGTTTTAAAATCCACCAGGGCGTTTCGAATCTCCTCGGTAGTGGCCTCGCCGGATGCCATATAGCTTTCATCCAGGAATATGCCTTTTATATTGGCGTCGGTTTTTGCCTTTTTAATGTTGGCAAGTATGTCGTTCAATCCAAGTGTTTTTTCTCCGTCAATACCTAAGAAACTTAATCCCGACAATGGATTGTTCGGGGTGCGTTCGGGTATCGCGTAAGAAAACGACATTTGTAAAACAGAATTAGGCTCAACTTCTACAGTTTTATCGCTCCCAGCGGAAATCAAACCCGCGATCAAAAAGATAAAGATGATAAACAATACAGCGCTGGTAATTATAAATCCTACCATACTGGCCAGGACAAACTTGAAGAATTGTTTCATTAAGAGTTATAAATCTTTTATTTGTACAAATTTACTAATTCAATACCGTATAATATAAGAGCTTTGACTATAATATTTGTTACAACATGATTAATGTTTTCCTGCTGTTGGGCAGCAATCTTGGCGACCGGCAACTGTTTCTGAAAAAAGCAATGGCGTTAATCGAAGATAATATCGCGCCTGTATCAAAAGCATCATCCATTTACGAAACACAATCGTGGGGAAAGACTGACGCACCGGATTATCTGAACCAGGTGATCTTATTAAAAACCAGCTTATCCGCCCGGGTTATTTTGAAAAAAATATTAAATATTGAAAAAATGCTGGGAAGGGAGCGTGACGAACGATGGGGTTCGCGGACTATCGATATTGATATTTTGTTTTACGGTGAAGCAATAGTTAATCAAAAAGGGCTTCATATCCCGCACCCCGAATTGCATAACCGAAGGTTTACTTTGGAACCACTTGCTGAAATTGCTCCTGATTTTAAACATCCTGTACTAAATAAGACTATTTTAATGATCAAAAACGAGTTGATTGATACCTTGGTAGTTAAAAAAATTATAACTTTGAATTAATGTAATCGCGTGTATGCCGAATTCAGACCTGAACCTTTCATTTTTACACGAAATTGCCGATGGCAGTGATGAGTTTGTCATTGAGTCGATAGATATGTTCCTGACCCACACGCCCGAACTGTTGAAAACAATTGATGGGGCCATAGCTAACCGTGACTGGGTTGTAGTGGCATCCGCGGCACATAAGCTGAAATCAAATCTTGGATTTTTTGGCATGCCCGTAAGCCTTGGAATGATACTTGAGATTGAGCTGATGGCAAAATCAGGTGCTCCCGATATCGAAGCTCTCACATCAAAATTTAATGAAGTAAAAGGCCTTATCTCGGCCAATTTAATTTCCCTAATGAAGATCAGGGAAGAAAAAAAAGCGGGTCTGCAATAGGAGATTAGATCAGAGATTGACTGGAATGCGGAAATCGGAATGCCAATTGCGGAATTGTGAATTTTTAGCCTCAAGTATAACTAATCTCTTTCTGAGTAACTTAAGTTATTATAGCCGAAACGTCAGTTGCGGCTTCTTCGGACTAATCTCAAGCCTCTAAGCTCTCAATTCTAAAACTATAGCTTTCCATAATCAAATTCGCAAGCAAGCTTTTACAAGCCTGCTCAACTTTATTATGCGCGGTTTCGGCGCTATCTGCCTCAATTTCAAGCGAAATATGTTTGCCGATGCGGATGTTTTGTATTTCAGATAAACCCAGGTTTTTCATACTGCCGGTTACCGCTTTTCCCTGCGGATCAAGTATCTCTTTCTTGGGCATTACATCTATTTCGGCCTGGAATTTTTTCATTTTTAGGGTGTTTAAGCTATGGAACTGTTACGAGTGCTTTTTTATATTTTTCTTAACACCTATAACAGGATCGTTTGCAAATTTAAATTGTATAATTGACAAGGCGATATAGATTAGTATAACCACCGGAATTGCGGCAAATTTAAAAAATAGTATCAGTATTGCCGAAAACAGCAGCAATAAATAGCGGTAAATATTTTCATTAAAATCCCTGTTCTTAAACTTAAGCGACATCATCGGGATCTCGGCAACCAGCAGCGAGCACATAATAAGCGTAAAAACTGAAAGTATATACGGATTCAATAAATAAGGTGTGTAATACCGGTTATGCTGGCTGATGATAATTGGGAACGAAGCAATGAGGATGGCATTTGCCGGTGTCGGCAAGCCAATAAAGTTTTCCGACTGCCTTGTATCCACATTAAATTTCGCGAGCCTTAGCGCCGAGAACACAGCTATCAGGAACGCGATAAAGTTCAGCCAGGGGCTTACTTCGTGAATTTGCCGCGCCTCCAAAAACAACTGGTACATAATTACGGCAGGCAGCACGCCAAAGCTTACTATGTCCGCCAGCGAGTCAAGGTCCTTTCCGATACCCGAAAACGATTTAAGCACCCGGGATGCCAATCCATCAAAAAAATCAAAAATAGCCGACAGGAAAATAGCATAGGCGGCTATGATCAACTCACCCTGGAATGCGAAAACAATACCCACACAGCCGCTAAATAGGTTTGCACAGGTTATGGCATTGGGCACGTGTCTTTTAATGCGCGTCTTCATAGTTATGAAGGTCAATAAAGCTATATTAGTTTGCGCTAATATAACTTTATTAATACCAAATTATTATGAATTCATCGAGATCAGGAACTCTTCGTTGGTTTTAGTGCCGCGAATTTGTGATTGTAAAAATTCCATGGCCTCCTGCGAGTTCATATCAGCCAGGTGGTTACGCAGTATCCAAATGCGCTGTAAAGTATCGCGCTCAAGCAACAAGTCGTCGCGGCGGGTACTTGAAGCAGTTATATCAATAGCTGGGAATATTCGTTTATTGGATAACTTGCGATCCAACTGCAGCTCCATATTACCGGTACCTTTAAATTCTTCAAAAATAACCTCGTCCATTTTTGAACCGGTTTCTGTTAAAGCAGTAGCGATAATGGTCAATGATCCGCCATCTTCGATATTACGTGCCGCGCCAAAAAAGCGTTTTGGTTTGTGCAGGGCATTCGCGTCCACACCACCCGATAATATTTTGCCGGACGCAGGAGCCACCGTGTTATAGGCACGTGCCAAACGGGTGATAGAATCAAGCAGTATAACTACATCATGACCGCATTCAACCATACGTTTTGCTTTTTCAAGCACAATATTGGCAATTTTTACGTGACGTTCGGCAGGTTCATCGAATGTTGATGAAACCACCTCGGCGCGCACGCTGCGGGCCATATCGGTTACCTCTTCGGGGCGTTCGTCGATCAGCAGGATAATTAAATAAACTTCCGGGTGGTTTTTAGCAATCGCGTTTGCCACATCCTTTAGCAGCATGGTTTTACCGGTTTTTGGCTGAGCCACAATTAATCCCCGCTGGCCCTTTCCGATAGGCGAAAACAGGTCCATAATACGGGTTGAATAATTACCCGCGTCAGTGAACAAACTCAATTTTTCGGACGGGAAAAGCGGCGTTAAGTGGTCAAACGGAACACGGTCGCGCACTTCAGCGGGTATACGGCTGTTTATAGCTTCTACGCGCACTAATGGGAAATATTTCTCTCCTTCTTTTGGCGGCCGGATGCTGCCGCGAACTGTATCGCCGGTTTTAAGTCCGAATAGTTTTATCTGCGATTGCGATACATAAATATCATCAGGAGAGGTCAAATAATTATAGTCAGATGAACGCAAAAAGCCATAGCCATCAGGCATAATTTCCAGCACGCCTTCGTTTACAATAACATTGTCGAAATCAAGGTTTATGGCAGGGTCCTGGCTTTTTGGCGGGGTATTTTGATTGTTAACACGCCGCTCGAATTTTTGCGGGCGTACCTCGGGTACAAATTCTTCGGGCCTCACGTCGCCCTCGCCGGGTTGTGCCGCTTCTGTACCTTCCTGGGTTACAGGAGCCGGTATTTCTTCATTTTCTTCTGTGGCAACTTCGTCATCCTGTATATCAAACAGGTTGGTATCATCTAAAGGCACCTCAATGCGCGGTGCGTTAGAGTTTTTTATTGTGCGGATCCTTTTACGTACTTTATCGTTGTTTTCGGCAGGTACCGGCGCATTTGCAGTATAGTTGCTGGCAACGGTACTTTGTTGCGACCTTGCCGCTTCAATTAATTGTCCCTGCTCCACAATTTTGTGGATCAGCTGCGTCTTTCTAAGGTCGTCAGCTTCAGCTATACCTAAATTCTTTGCAATTTCGCGCAACTCTGATACGAGTTTGTCGTTCAATTCGATTGTATCAAACATATTATGAATTATAATTCAAAGGGATTTTTAATTAGAATATTTTTCTTTGTAGTTGTAGCGTATCTGTTTTCAATAGTACTAAGGGCTAAGCCGTTTTAAGGGCAATATTCCTGTTTTGATGACAGGAAGGGGTTTTCGCAGTATTTAACAATAATTATACAAGGTTATACATGGAGAATTATATATTGAAAGAAATTTGTTTTGCAACTTGTTTATGCAACATCTAAACCCATGTAAT
>JAQBOH010000082.1 GCA_028288125.1 Mucilaginibacter sp. | reverse complement strand
TCATAATTTATATGGCCCGCCCAAAGTTATCCTGGTGGATATAAACATCAATTTGGCCCTACATTTGATGCGATGAATCCTGCTGGTTCATCAGCACGGCGTTGATATCATTTTCAATCAGCGCTTGTTTCAGCATTTCGGCCTGGTAAAAATTGGTTGAAGTAAACAGCTTAATCCAGTTCTTCTCCATCGGTAATCAACTGTTTATTTAATGTTATTTTGCGATAAAGCAGTATCAGCACTATCGATACGGCAAAGCAAATAAAATATATCCACACTTGGCTAAACATGGGGGCATTGCCATCTAAATTAGTGCTTATTTTTTTATGCTGGTACAGGTACATAAAAAACACCGAGATGCCATTATTTAAGCAATGCGCCAATACCGATGGCCATATACTACCGCTCCATACAAACAGGTAGCCCAATACCGCGCCTAATAGCATGCGCGGCACAAAGCCTAAAAACTCCAGGTGCATAAAGCTGAATATTATGGCTGTGATCCATACTGCGGCATGGGTGTTTTTTGTCCACTTTTTAAATAAAGTTTGCATGCATCCCCTAAAGAAAAACTCTTCGGATACGGCCGGAAGCACCGCTACTATGAATAAGCCATTTAACAAATCGCCAATGGTTTTCATTTGTAAAACGGTGTTGATAGCCTTTTCGCCTTGCTTTTCGGTATCATGGATCCACTTATCCAGCCAGTCCAACCCGGCGGGTAATGTCATTTTTTGGTTAAAATATGAGGTGATGTCCACTGTTGGTAAAAAGGAAAACACAATGCCGATAACCAATAGGTACATCACCAGCGGAACTCGCGTTTTTGTTGGCAAATAAGTCTCGGGCTCTTTGGTAACCACGTAAGCAAAAAATACGGCCGGGAGGAAAAACTGCGATAAAGTATTGCCAAACGCTATAAAAATGCGGAAAGCGGCTACAAAACCCGGCGCGTCGGTATGGGTCATCAGCATTACATTGTTCACCATGTCTTTGCCAAAAATACCGGCAATAAGCAGCAGGCTTAGCAGGGCGCCCAATATTAAACCCCCAACAAATAGTAAAAGCAGGTAGAGCAGGTTTTGCCTTGCCGAGGTTTGCATGTAATGGGGTACCGTCATATTCGCTATTAAATTAGTATTTTTGCAGCGTTAAAGATAAGGATGTCTATACAAATAGGAAATATTGATTTAGGTGATTTCCCGCTATTGTTAGCACCGATGGAAGATGTGAGCGATCCGCCTTTCCGTTATGTGTGTAAACAAAACGGCGCGGATATGATGTATACCGAATTTATCAGCAGCGAAGGCTTAATTCGCGACGCGGCCAAAAGCCGCGCTAAGCTGGATATTTTTGAGTACGAGCGCCCTATTGGTATCCAGATCTTTGGCAGCGATATCGACCACATGCGCGAGGCTACCGAGATTGCTACTTTAGCCAACCCCGACCTGATGGACATTAACTATGGCTGCCCTGTTAAACAGGTAGCTTGCCGTGGTGCCGGTGCCAGCCTTTTGCAGGATATTGACAAAATGGTGGCCATGACCAGCGCCGTAGTAAAGGCTACGCACCTGCCCGTTACCGTTAAAACCCGCTTAGGCTGGGATGATAATACCAAAAACGTTTACGAAGTGGCCGAGCGCCTGCAGGACGTGGGTATTAAAGCCCTCACTATCCACGGCCGCACCCGTGCGCAAATGTACAAGGGCGAGGCCGATTGGCGATTGATTCGCGAGATTCGTAAGAACCCCCGGATCCAGATCCCTATTTTTGGTAATGGCGATATTGACAGCCCGCAAAAAGCAGCCGAATGGCGCATGGAATACGAAGTGGATGGGATGATGATCGGTCGTGCCGCTATTGGTTACCCGTGGATCTTCCGCGAGATAAAGCATTACTTTAAAACAGGCGAAATACTGGCCCCGCCAACTATTGCCGAGCGGGTAGATGTATGCCGCTCGCACCTGGAAAAATCGGTGCAGTGGAAAGGCCCCAGAACGGGGATTTTTGAGATGCGCCGCCACTACAGTAACTACTTTAAAGGGGTTGATCACTTTAAAGAGTTCAGGATGAAACTGGTATCGGTACAAACCATTGAAGAAGTGAACGAACTGCTGGACGAGGTAGCCGAACATTATAGCACAGAAATGGCTTGATGATGGTAATTTAACCACAAAGGGCACGAAGAAATAAGGGGGTCCATTACCACAAAGGGCACAAAGCTTTAATTCCGTATATATTTCTTTGTGTTCTTTGTGAAAAAATCTTTGCGCCCTTTGTGGTTAAAATTTCATAACACCGTATCTATCAAGTGTTAAAATTTTCACCTATTTCACAAATGGCTTGATATTTGTCAACCAATTTATATATTTGAAAAAAAGAGGTTTGTTTTTTATGACAACAGCTATAACAGACGGTGTAAAAATAACGGTAGAGACCCAGTATCAGCCTGAGTACTCTAACCCGGCTAACGAGCATTTTATGTTTGCCTACCGCATCAGTATCGAAAATGTGGGCAGTTATGCTGTGCAGCTTTTACGCCGCCACTGGCATATTTTTGATAGTAACAGCACCCACCGCGAGGTTGAGGGCGAAGGCGTAGTTGGTGTACAACCTGTTATTGAACCCGGCCAAAGCCACGAATACATATCTGGCTGCAACCTAAAAACCGATATGGGCAGCATGAAAGGCGAATACCAGATGGCCCGCCTGCTGGATAATACGCTGTTTAACGTTCAAATACCTGAGTTTTATTTGATCGCGCCTTACCGGATGAATTGA
>JAQBOH010000088.1 GCA_028288125.1 Mucilaginibacter sp. | reverse complement strand
TCTTTTGACCCGTCGTCTACAAAAATGATCTCAAATGACGGATATTCGGTTTTCAGCAGGCTTTGTATGGTCTTGATAACCGTAACCTCTTCGTTATAGCCCGGTACAATAATACTCACCGGCTTAAGCAGGGCCGGGTCGACGATCGTCCTGTTCAGCTTTTTATTTTCGGCATATTGTCGTACAGCAAGTACGCCTATCAGCACAACCCTCCCCACGGCCAGGAAAATTGCCGACAAAAAGAGGTAAAGCAAAAACCAGTTGCTATAGAAGTAACCCTCGATCAGCAAATTATATAATGAGCCGAGCACGCCCGAATTGGCGTCGTCTTTTATCGGCGGCATCAAGTCGGCTTTGGTTTTGCCTAAGACCGCGGCTATCGTGGTAAACTGATATCCATGGCTTTTAAAAAAGTGAATAATTCCCGGCAATGCCTTAACCGTTTCCTCGCGTGTATCGCCGCCTGCATCATGCAGCAGCAACATGGAGCCATTATCTTTTTGCCGTATCGTACGGGCAAGAATGCTGTCGGCAGTTACGCCCGGCTGCCAATCCCAGGGGTCGATCGATTCGCCAATATTGATATAGCTTTGATTGCGGCTTTCGGCTACAGGAATAACCTCGGCCAATGTACGCGGCTCGGCATCCGCGTTAAAAGGCGGCCTGAACAGTATGGTGCTTCGGCCGGTAACGGATTCAATTAGCTTACGGGTAGCATTCAGCTCAAGGTTTACCCGCTGAATGCTGACCGTAGAAATATCCGGATGAAAAAAAGTATGATTACCAATTTCGTATCCTTCGTCAAATTCTCTTTTTAAGATCGGGATGTTCTTTTCGGCCATTGAGCCAACCACAAAAAAAACCGCCGGAACGTGTTCCCTTTTTAATATATCCAGTATGCGGGGTGTATAGTCCGGATCGGGCCCGTCATCAAACGTTAAAACTATTTTACCCGGCGCGTATCCGTATTTACGGATGACATACTTAGTGGGCAATTTAATATACTTCTGGTCGGTAATAACAAAATTTGTGGTATCCATCCGGACACTAATTTTACCGGGATCAGGGCTGGTTACAAGGTCAAGCACCTCGCCATCGCCGTCGTAATAAATTTTATTATCTAAACCAACATATGCAAGCCGTTTTACATCCAATCCGGTTTTTCTTAAAGAATCGATAGCCAGGTTTTTCTGGAAAAATGTCCACAAGCGTGGATCTTCTGATCCAAGGCGCCAAAGCGCCACGCCGCCCGTATCCCAATCATCCGCCATGCGGATAATATTAAAATTAGTTGCAGCATCGGTAAAATAGACGGTATGATCCAGACTGTCATCATCCATATAAATATAATGCAGGTTAGCCGAAACCGGGTCGAAAGTAATTTTACTGCTTTTTTCCTGGGCCATGCTTATAGCCTGCTGGTAGCCCATAGGTTTTCCGACGCTGCTCTCGGGCCAGTCGTACGCCCCGCCGGCAACAGTCAGGATCACTTTTTCACTTGGTATCCGGGTACAAACGTTATCCAGTATTTGTTCAACCCAATGCTGATTTGAAAGGTCGCCGGCATTACTATTTTCGTTATGCTGATCGAGTGCCATTACAAACAAAAAGTCGTTTACATGCTGGAGCCGTTCGAGCTGATACTTTTCGTCGTCCGGAATTACATTTTGTGTTACTAAAAATCCTAAGGGATGCAGAATGGCGTACAAATCATTTTCAAACGCGATGTAGTTTTTGCTGTTAATGTCTTTAATATCATCAAAATCCAGGTTAATACCGTTGAATTTAAAACGTGTTAACTGGCTGGCGATGTTATTGATAAACCGCAGGCGAAGCTGTTTGTCTTTGATGATACGTTCAACATCGTTTACATCGTAACTGCCGCTTGCATTATTTTTATTAACGTAATTTGAAAGCGAAATTAATACCGGCTTCCTGTATTTCTTATTGAGATTTATCAGGCCGGTGTCAACGTTTGCAACTAAGGTGTCGTGTCCGGGAAATATATAAAAACCCTCGCTTACAATCATATCTAATTTGGCGATATGAGCAGCCAGCGAACTGTATGCCTGCGGCTCCCACGCCTTGTAAAAGCCGGCGTTGATGCGGTCTTTATTATTAGGGCGTTTAAGCTGATGCAACCGGCGGGCGTGGGCAAGCTTTTGTATTTCGGCGATGTCAATCTTAAAATCTTTGAATTTTTTTGACCTTTTTAACAGGTCAAGCTCCTCTTTGGTAAGTTTTTTAGGGGCCGGGTTTAAGTTTGGCAGAGTGGGATATTGTTTTGAATTTACAATAATAACAGCCGCGGCGATACTGCACACCAGCACTACCAACAGGGCACGGCTGAGCCATTTAAAACGGATCCATCGGCCTGGTGTATCTGTTTGAAAAACCTGTTTATCAGCCATTAAATGCTATTAATAAATATTGAATTGTGGTAAGGTTTACAGAGGTTTAATATCGTTTATTGCTGATTTGTTTTATCAGCTTCAATAGCTGAAAAATCCACGCCACATTTGCAGTTTTCACCGCAACCCTTCTTTGCTGACAAACTTCTATAAACAAGCCGGCAAACATAAAACACAGCTGCTGCAAAAAGTATGGCAATTATAATCGTTTGGACACTCATGGTACAAAATTAATACTATTTAATTATATATATATCGACAACTTAATTAGTATTTGGTTTAACGGGGAATAAGAGCAAGAATCAAGAACCGGGATGCAAAGCCTCTCCCTGGAGAGGCTACCCACTGTACAGGGATTTAGGTAACACTTCCCCTTAAGTTTAAAACAGCCTGGTCTAAAAAATTCGGAATGATCGTATTCTGGGTAAGGGTTATTTTGTCGGGGTCATCCAATTGCAGCAGCATACTGTTGTACTTTTTAATGCCATGCTCTTCTATCACTTGTTGTTTTTCTTCATCCTGTAATAAAAGTGTTTTCATTCCTCCGGGGTCGGCTTCGGGATGAAACTGCGTGCCAACAGCATATTCACTAAACCGGATGGCCATCATGGCCCGGGGCAAATCGACATGCGAGCGTTCTTTTTCAATAGCCAGCAGCTGCATCCCCAGTTCCGCAAAGCGGTTTTCATCCGGGTTGACCACCTGCCAGTACCGGGAATCGACTGAATAGAAAGGGTCCGCCAAACCTTCAAATACAGGCTCATTCAATCCGTCTGGCGTTTGATGGATGGGCAATACCCCGAATGATTCCGAGTTACGCAGACTGACATCGCCTAACTTGTACTGCCGGCACATTAACTGGAATGAGTGACACACGTAAAAAATGTATTTTTTTTGAGGATTATTAGACAGATTATGGTCTTCCAATTTATCTGTCAGGTTAAAATATTTGTTCTCCCACTCGCTGCCTTCGCTATCGATCGGGCTGCCGGGTCCGCCGCTGACGATATAAATATCAAAGCCGGTATCCGGAACTTCAGCTTTGCCGCGTAAGTCAAATTCGCTGACGGTTAAATTTAAATTATTTTTTGCGCGGTAACGGTGCAATATCTCCCTAAAACCGCGCATGCCCTCGTTGGCAGTGCCATCATATAGGTCAAGTACGGCTACTTTTATAGGTTGTTTATCGGCTTGTATCATTTAGTCTGCTTCCTTTAAGCATTTGTGAGGTAAGATAATAAAGCTGGCTGAAAAATTATAATTTGCCTAAAAACAAATTTATACTTTTACTCAATGCATCACCCTGAAGATAACCCCTGGCAAATTACATCGGAAAGAAATGTTTACGATAATCCCTGGATAAATATAACCGAATACCAGGTGATCAATCCATCAGGAAACCCGGGTATATATGGAAAGATACATTATAAAAATTTTGCCATAGGTGTTTTTCCGCTTGATAGCGAGTTAAACACTTACCTGGTTGGGCAGTATCGTTTTGTATTGGGTCAGTACAGCTGGGAAATGCCTGAAGGCGGCGGGCTGCTGGGTGCTGAGCCGCTGGAATCGGCCAAAAGGGAGCTGCTCGAAGAAACCGGCCTTAAAGCCGGTAGCTGGACCGAAATACAGCGGCTGCATCTTTCCAATTCAGTAAGCGATGAATTAAGCATTATTTACCTGGCCCGTGAGCTTGAACAGTTCGAATCTGACCCCGAAGATACCGAGCAGCTGATAGTTCACAAATTGCCTTTTGAAAAGGTGTACCAAATGGTTTGTAATGACCAAATAACCGATGCAATGACAGTAGCGGCGGTTTATAAAGTGCGCCTGTTGTTAGCTGAAGGCCGTTTATAAACTATAGCAAATTCCAAAAAAAATCTAAATTTGGACTTTTTATGAGAAAGTTTTTAGGATATATCTTATCGCCTTTGGCACTTTTTGCTTTTTTTTTGGTGCTGGTTATTTTTCAGCCGCTCCAATGGATAAGCTATAAGGTTTTTGGGTATTCGGCCCATAAAAAGGTGGTGGATATATTGAACCTTTTTCTTTTTAGCACATTTTATATCCTGGGCAATAGGGTGATATTTACTAACAGCCAAAACCTGCCTGTTGGGCGGCCCATTATCTTTATAGCCAATCACCAAAGCTTATGCGATATACCGCCGCTTATTTATTACCTGCGTAAATACCACGCAAAATTTATTTCGAAAGTTGAATTAACCGGGGGTATACCATCCATATCTTTTAATTTGAAATATGGTGGTGGCGCCAATATCGACCGTAATGATCCCCGCCAATCGATAACCGAAATAATTAAGCTGGCCAACCGGATGAAGGAAAATAAATGGTCGGCGGTGATATTCCCGGAAGGCACGCGCTCAAAAAATGGTAAGGTAAAACCTTTCCAGGCCGCGGGAATAGCTACCATCCTTAAAAAATGCCCCGAAGCGCTGCTGGTGCCCATCGCGATTGATAACTCGTGGCGAATGATCAAGTATGGCTATTTCCCGATGATGACATTTTTACGCATGACCTGGGACGTGCTCAAGCCTATAGAACCAAATGGCAGGCCCGCCGACGAATTGGTAAAAGAAGCGGAGGAACGGATTAAAGAGAAATTGGGGCAACGCCCCCTCTAAATTGCGAAGCACTCATGAGTGCCTATAAAAAAACAATTAAAACATGAATAATCTCCCCCGGTAGGGGAGACTTTTAATATCTTTCTTTTTAAGCCCTCCCTACCAGGGAGGATTTAGGTGGGGCTTCAAATATTCTTCCCGTCAATGATCTTGAAAAACTCTTCGCGGTAAGTATCGCCCACAGGGATAATTTTATCGCCGATGCAAATGCGGCTGCGCTCTATGCTGTCGATCTTGTTGATCGAAATAATGTAAGATTTGTGTACGCGGATAAAATGTTTTTCGGGCAGGGCATCCTCCATCTTCTTCATATTTTGGAGTGTAATGATCCTTTCGGAGGCGGTGAATATTGAAATATAATCCTTCAGGCCCTCGATAAAGAGGATATCGTTCAGATACACCTTTTGTATCTTATGCTCTGTTTTAACAAAAATAAAATCACTTAAAAAATCCTGCTGTTGCTGTTGAATTGAGGCTGCTTGTACAGGCGCCATTGCCAGAGCTGTGTGCGGTTGCAAAACCGCCTGCGCTTTTTGAACCGATTTATAAAAGCGGTCGAACGCGATGGGTTTTAATAAGTAGTCAATAACATCCAGTTCATATCCTTCAAGCGCATATTGTGGATATGCCGTGGTTAAAATAACTTTTGCTTTGCCGTTGGCTATTTTTAGAAACTGTATCCCGGTTAACTCAGGCATTTGCACGTCAAGAAATACCAGGTCGACATTGCCTTCCTGTACCAGGGTTAATGCTTCAATCGGGTTAGTTGTCGACTTTACCAATTGCAAAAACGGGATCTTTGACATATAATCTTCCAATATATGCAGGGCTAAGGGCTCGTCATCAACTATTAGGCATCTGATCATGTTATAAAATTAGTGATAATTCAACCGTATAGGTATCAGTTTCATCACGTATATCCAAATTATATTTTCCGGGATAAAGCAAATCAAGTCGCCGCTTCACATTATTCAGGCCTATTCCTCCTACTGCATCCCGGTTATTGTTATGTTTTTTATTTTGGATATAAAAATGTAAGTGTGCATCGTCAATGTCGATAAGCAGGCGAATAGGTGACCGCGGCATATTTGCCACCCCATGTTTAAAGGCATTCTCGATAAAAGCAATCAGCATCAGCGGTACAACCTGCTGGTCCTCAACTTTCCCGGTGATTTTAAAATCAATAAATGCCTTGTTACCAAAACGTATCTTCTGCAGATCGATATAATTCTGTAAATATTGCAGCTCTTTGTTAAGGCCGACCTTATTATCATTACATTCATACAGCATATAGCGCATAATTTCTGATAGTTTTAGGATAGCCTCAGGTGTAGTTTCGGAGCGCTGGTAGGCAAGTGAATAAATACTGTTGAGTGAGTTAAATAAAAAATGCGGGTTTATCTGCGATTTCAGAAAAGCAAGCTCCGCGCTGAGACGCTGGTTTTCGAGGTCACGTTGTATGCGCTCATTTAAAAACCAGTCAACCGTAAATTTTAATACCGAGCTTAGAAACAAAAAGGTAAGACTGGTAAAAATCGAGCTTACAAAATACGAGCCAAAGCCAACTACATGCCCTTTCATCCGCATAAGCACGTATTGTTTAAATACAAGCCCCACGCCATATTTACCCAAGCCATATACGACAACCGCTATGGCGATTGAGAGGGTAAATAAGCCATACCGCTTTTTATCCAGGAACCTGGGAATCATCACCAGGTAGTTGAGGTAAAACAGGCTGATATTGATGATGCCGTAGAGTACGATAATCACCAGCAGGTCGTTAATGCTTAATTTAGAATTGTTACGCGCGATGGCTAAACAAAACAGGAGAATAAAAACCCAAAAAAAGGCATGCCAGAATATTTGCCAGCGTTGTTTCATCGCACCTAAATTACTGTTAAGATAGTGTTTAAGGCCATGTTTTATATATAGCACGACGGATTATCGATGAACTGGCATTTATATCCGACGAACGGGCAGTACACTGCAAATCTACAGTTCATCTATAAATCCCGTGTGTTGGTCTAAATCTTTTTAACAGGCTGATTATTTGGCTTTTCTTTGTTCTATCAAATCACACACAATGAAAAGGCTCGCAAATTCAAATCCTTTTATCATGTTGCTTCTCCCGGTTATGTTTGCCCTGATAATGGGCGTTACATACCAGGTGCAGCAAAAAAGAGAAGCTATCGAAACTTCATCTGTTCATGCAACATCTCTTTTCTATAAAGGCATAACGCTTGTAAAAACCGTTTGCGCTATAGCTAAGGAAAAAGTATGGTAATCAGCACCCAGGGGCTGACGTTTAACTTTGGCAACCAAACGGTTGTTAAATCGTTATCGTTACAGGTGCCTGAGGGTAGCATTTATGGTTTCCTGGGTCCAAACGGTGCCGGCAAAACCACCACCATAAAATTATTACTGAACCTGCTGCAAACGCAGGAGGGGAGCATCCATATTTTTGAGCAAGAACTTAAGAAAAATCGCATACAAATACTTTCACAAATTGGCGCGCTGATTGAGCAGCCGGCCATTTACCTTCACCTTTCGGGAAAAGAAAATCTGCTGAACAGGGCAATGCTGTTGCAAATATCCGAACAACGGGTTGACGAAATGCTCGACCTGGTCCATTTAACAGACGCCGCTCATAAAAAGGCCGGCCAATACTCTTTGGGCATGAAACAGCGCCTGGGTATAGCGCTTGCATTGCTTTCCGATCCTAAGCTCCTTATCCTTGATGAGCCGACAAACGGCCTCGACCCAAATGGAATTATCGAAGTGCGCGAACTGCTGATCAGGCTGGTTACAAAGCATAACAAAACAGTTTTTATATCGAGCCATTTATTGGCCGAGATTGAACGAATGGCTACGCATGTTGGTATCATTCATCACGGCGAGCTGCTATTCCAGGGAAGCATCAAAGAATTGGAAGCGTTAAGCAAGCCCCTTGTACAAATTGAGGCAGAGAATCCGGCGGATGCAGCCAATTTCTTAACCAGGAATAATTATATAGTAACCGAAGTTAATACGAGTCATTTGTTTGTGCCTTATAGCACAAAACAAGAAATGGCGGAAATAAATGCCTTATTAAATCAAAACGGTTTCCTGGTATATAGTATCAATAAGCAGCAAAAGGACCTGGAAAAATTGTTTTTAGATATTACCCAAAACGCCTGAGCCATGAAAGGATTTATACTGTCGTTCCGGTCCGAATTTTATAAAACCCGTAAAACAATGGGGTTTTGGAGCGCAGTTATATTGCCGCTGGCGCTTTGCCTGCTGCTTTTTGTTGGATTTTATAATAAAAGCGACAAGTTGCTGCACGAGCCCGGCGTGATGCTTTGGCTGCAATTTTCGGGTACTATTTTGGGCATTATGGGCTCATTGATATTGCCCATGCTTATTGTTTTTATAGCCTATTCGGTAAATAGCATTGAGCATAAGGCCGAGACCTGGAAAACATTATTCAGCCTGCCTATATCAAAGCTTTCGGTGTATTCAGCCAAATATCTTTATGCACTTTTTTTGGT
>JAQBOH010000188.1 GCA_028288125.1 Mucilaginibacter sp. | reverse complement strand
GAATCGGATGGATTTGAATCAGGTATAGATTTCATGCTTAATATGTCGAATATAGATAACCAGGTGCTATCGATGCTAAATCCTTACAAAAATATCAAGGTATTGAATACGTTGTTGTATCGGAAGTTCCAACGGGAGGCAGGAATCACAATAAATAACAAATTGCAGACTATATTATTTTCCGCAAACGATAAATATATTGACGGAGGTTTTGTTGAAAAAAAAAATGCACATAATATACACCCAAAAATCCCATTCAAAAATCACATCTGGTTGCCGCGGGAAAATCAAATACAAGCGTTAAATGATATCATTGTTTTATTAAAGGCCCATCATATTAAACTTATCCTTGTGCAGGCGCCGGTTACCAGATTATTGTACAAAAATTTTGAAAATCGAAATGAGATCGATAAATTCTTTCTTTCAAAAGGAAATTATTACAATTTTAATAATCTATTGCGTTTAAATGATGCCGTTAACTTTTTTGATTATAGCCATTTAAATCAAAGCGGGGTGCAAATGTTTGACAGAGCTTTTATAATGCAATGCATCCAAAAAAGAGAAATTAAGATTGACACGTTGCAGTGTGGAAAAATGCGTTGAAATCGTTTAGATAATTTTAGCTCGAATTACAATTTGAAGTACTGTATTGCAAATAGCAAAACCTATCATCCCCCTGTGGCCGGGATATAAATTTTAGAATTTTTGTCCGTTTTTATTTACTATCGTGTTAGTTGCATTACCATTGTTAATACACCGTAAAAGTGTTTTTTTTAACTTTACGCTGTTAAAACATCTGTCACACTTGTTTGTATATACACTTTGTTTATTATGAAACGCATGGAATAATATGTTACACACGATGATTTTCAAAAAATTCATGATTATAGCGCGAATGGCGTTGTCGCGATTGACGCAGATGACTTAATTACTTATACCAATCCGAAATCGGTAAACGATTTTTTATCCGGCAAAATTTACATTGGTCAGCCTGCGGGCAATTTCTAGTCGTGTAAAAGCTAAGCAGCCGGGCGATCTTATGTAGTGAGCCAATCTTGTTGATGATGAGTTTTTGGTGACGACCGAAAGCGACGAAACAAATGTTTTGATCAGATCAGCGGTAAAATACTGATAACGAAAAACAAACATGCATCTATCTTTTTGTCCGTAACATTACCGCGTTAAAAAAGCAGGCGGCGCTGCTGGCTTATTTAAATATGGCCGCCGAAGAACTGGCGCAAGCCAGGGATACAAAAAGCGCACTCGATAAAATTTCAATGCTTATCGTACCAAAATTTTCAAACTGATTCACCATTGACATATTAAGGGATGGCAAGCTGGAGGAAATAGTGCTGGCGCACGAAGATCCGGATAAAATAACCTGCGCGCGTAGCTACCGCGAAAGTTTTCCGGCAGATTTAAACAGTGACCAGAGCGCCGCCAAAGTGCTTTGACTGGACCGGTTTCCACGACATGGAATCGGTAAAACGGGCTGTTTCCTGATGCTGGGGTACCTGCAACGACATCGTTACCACAAAACACTGAATGATAACACTAATGTGCTGGGCACTTGGGCAGATGCTGTTGATTGGGTGGGTAACATATTGGTTCCCGATGATGGAAGGGGCAGGGCTTAAATATTTTGCACATATATTTTCGCCAAGCACTTTTCGCCGCTTATCCGCACAAAAAAGCATCGATATTATGGCCGGCATAATTACGACCCAATACTTTACGGATATTGAGCTTGCGGGGCAGTGGTTAGATGAACAGGCAGATTAATGCCGGAGCCTTAGATTCTTAGCCGGAATAACATATACCCATTATTCACCGGAATATTTTATGTTTGGGCTCGTTTGTTGACATAAACCCATATGAGCCAAAAAAATAGCACCGGAAACTCCGCGCGGCGTATTCTGACAGCCAGCCTTATCGGCACCACTATTGAATTTTTTGATTTTTATATATACGCCACCGCGGCGGTGCTCGTTTTCCCAAAACTCTTTTTTCCGGCTGGCGATCCGGCATCGGCCACCCTGCAATCGCTGGCAACTTTCGCGCTGGCATTTTTTGCCCGGCCCTTAGGCGCCGCGTTGTTCGGGCATTTTGGCGACCGTATGGGCCGCAAGGCCACCCTCGTTGCAGCTTTAATGACGATGGGGCCGTCCACAGTAGCCATTGGTCTCCTGCCATCCTATCAATCGATTGGGATCGCGGCGCCTATTTTATTGGCCTTGTTCCGTTTTGGACAGGGGCTGGGGCTTGGCGGCGAATGGGGAGGGGCCGTGTTGCTGGCAACCGAAAACGCGCCGGAAGGCAAAAAAGCATGGTACGGCATGTTCCCGCAGCTGGGCGCACCTATTGGGTTTTTGATCTCAAGCGCCATCTTCCTGCTCCTCAGCAAAACCATGACCGACCGGCAATTTTTAAACTATGGTTGGCGCATCCCGTTTATCGCAAGCGCCATATTGGTGTGGGTGGGCCTCTACGTACGTTTAAAGCTGACCGAAACGCCCGACTTTTTAAAGATCGTCGAAAAGAATGAACGGGTAAAAATGCCCGTTATCGTGGTATTCACCAAATATACCAAAGCCATTATATTGGGCACAATCGCAACCATTACAACATTTTTGCTGTTTTACCTGATGACAGTATTTACATTAAGCTGGGGGACTTCGGCGCTTCATTATCAGCGTTCAGGTTTTCTTATCGGGCAAATGATCTCCGTTTTGTTTTTTGGCCTGGGCATCCCGCTGTCGGCATTTTGGGCCGATAGGTATGGCCGCGGTAAAGTGTTGATGTTCGCCACAGCCGGCATTTTCCTGTTCGGCCTAGTCTTTTCGCCGTTATTCAGCGCGGGGAGTTGGAGTATAACCGTTTTATTCCTGGTGCTCGGTATGTTTTTAATGGGATTAACATATGGCCCGCTGGGGACCGCGCTTGCCGAAATATTCCCGCCGGCTGTCCGTTATACCGGCGCGTCGTTAGCATTTACGCTGGCGGGTATATTAGGCGCTTCATTAACGCCGTATATCGCCACCAGCTTAGCCACACGTTATGGACTTCAGTATGTGGGTTATTACCTGTCTTTTGCCGCCGCGATAACTTTTGTCGCTTTAATTGCCGCCAGGTCATCGATGAAAGGTGAGCAGTCAGCTTAACGTCGACAAAAACTTGATCTTTTAAATAACTTTCGGCTCTGCAGAAACAAAACGTTAAAGTTTGTTAAAAGCCTCCAATCCTGGCCCGGTTCCTTTGTGTACCCGCTTTTAATAGCGATAATTACGGCGGTCATCGGCGCATTTGCACACCTGGTCTCTTATTTAAATAAGGCCCGGTCAAATGGGTTAATTTAGCTGGTATGTTTAAAGGTTCGCGGTCGGCAATCATTATTGAAACACTTATTCACCTGCTGTTTTGGGCCTTAATAACCTTTATCCCAATTCTTTCCGGGCCACGTTTCTTTTCCGCAGCGCATTTTGTAGTGATAAACATATTTCTTGCTATTCAATTTTATTTAAACGCATTTTTCCTAATACCGGTAGTTTTAAACAAGCACAAAAGGATAGGGTTATATTTTCTTTTGCTGATCGTTTCCGTGGCCGCAATACATTTAATTATTGTACACGTGCAGCCGCAAATGCCATTTCCGTTTGCCCGGATGGGGCACACCGCTCGGCCGGGGCCGCCTTTTTTTGTCGGGTTTAATTTGCTGCCGCTTATCGCGATAACCGGGGCCGGCTTCGCCTATCGTCACCTGGCCGATCAGTTTAAACTGGCCAATAACAAACGCGAGATCGTAAACGCCACGCTGGTATCCGAGCTTGCATTTCTGCGTTCGCAGATCAGCCCGCATTTTATTTTCAATGTGATCAACAGCGTGGTGGCGCTTTCACGGTTTAAAGCAGAGCTTGTTGAGCCCACATTGATAGAGTTGTCAAAACTGCTGCGTTATATGTTGTATATCAGCGATGAAGAAAAAGTGACCCTGGTTGATAAAGCCAGTTATTTGCGCAGTTATGTCGAGTTGCAAAAGCTGCGTTTCCAGGATATTGTTAAAATCAATCTGGCGTTTGATGTAGCCGATCCTCAAAAAACCATTGAACCTATGTTACTGATACCGTTTGTCGAAAACGCTTTTAAGCATGGCACCGGCGATGTCGCCGATCCTGCTATTGATATTTGTATGAAGTCGGACGATAAAACGCTCACGCTTAGCGTTCAAAATACTTATAATCCTGACGAGCCCAATAAGGATGAAAGCCATGGAATAGGATTACCCAATGTTAAAAGGCGCTTGGAATTGCTGTACCCGGATAGCCACACCCTTGCGATCAGCAAAAATAACGACGTTTATAAAGTTAACCTGCAAATACAATTAAAATGATGCGATGCCTGCTTATTGATGATGAACCGCTTTCGCTGGACCTGCTGGAAGATAATTTAAAGCATGTAAATTATATACAGGTTGCGGGCCGCTGCCGTACGGCCGGGGATGCGCTGATCCAGCTGCAGTCGGAGCAGATCGACCTGGTGTTTTGCGATATTCAAATGCCGGGTCTCAACGGGTTACAGTTGATTAAAAGCCTGGTTAACAAACCCATGGTGATCTTTGTTACCGCGTACGAAAAATTTGCGATCGACGGCTTTGACCTCGACGTGACAGACTACCTGGTAAAGCCCGTCGCGCTCGAACGTTTTTTGCGGGCCTGCCATAAAGCGAACAGCCTGTTTGAGCTAAAAAAGAACCCGGTTGAAAGCTCCCCGGCAAAAAAGACATATTTTTTTGTGCATGCCGACTATAACCTGGTGAAGATAAACTTTAGCGATGTTGAATACATCGAAGGGTTAAAAGATTATGTAAAGATCAACCTTTCGGGCCAGCCGAAGCCGGTTATATCGCGCACGAGCATAAAAGCGCTCGCGCTGCAGCTGCCTCCCGACTTGTTTTACAGGATACATAAATCATATTTAATAAATGTGGATTATGTAATGCAAATAAGGCGGGGCAGGGTAAAGACAACCAATGCGGACTTGCCCCTGAGTGATAATTACCGCGATGTGATCAACAAAATGATAGGTAAAGAAGTGGATCAGGCGGCTAATTAGCCCTTTGGTATATACATTGGCGCCGCTCATCTCATTTATTTCCTATCGGTAACAAGATGCCTCATTTTCGTCCAGGCAGAGAAATCCCGGATGAAAAAACTACTACTACTATTTTTACTTACAGAACTCGGATATATTGGCATTGCGCAGCAAACCCAAAAAACGCTTGATAAAACAAATATCAATCACTTTTTTACATGCTCGCTCGACCTGATGATGGATACGCTGTCGCGTAATTACCACCTGGATATTGTTTATGAGCGCGATTCGTTAAGCAAATTTGATGTCGCCGAACACTTTTTCAATGAGTCGTTGACATATGTGCTCACTAAAGTGTGCCGCGATAATTTTTTGCATTACTGGATCGAATCCGACGGAACAATTTATATCCTTCAAAATACGGATGACTTGGCGAGGTTAAAGCAATTAAACGCGCTACGACGTACAACGTTGGGTAACGTTAAATCAATAATTGAAGCCCCAAAGGCCCCCCCGACCCATTTTATGTTTAGTGTAACCGGGCATGTGATCGATCATGCTTCGGGCGAACCCCTGCCGGCAGCCACTATACAAATACGAAATACCGCTTTATCCGCTTCGGCAAATACAGATGGTGATTTTACGATTTTTAATGTCCCTTCCGACACGTCTGTTGTTGAAGTCTCCTTTTCGGGCTACCAGCACGAATACGTGCGGCTCAACGCTAAAAACATCAACGGGAATTTAACGATAGCGATGTATAAAGCCCTAAACACATTAAACGAGGTAACTATTTTGGGTAAAAAAAGCGGGGTAATGAATACCGACACCAAAAAGGTGGGGGTTTTACAGCTGTCGCCCGCCAGTTTGGATAAGCTGCCGAATATGGGCGAAAAGGACATACTGAGGGCTTTTCAACTGATGCCCGGTGTAGGCGCTACCAACGAATCGTCATCGGGAGCATATGTGAGAGGCGGCACACCCGACCAAAACCTGGTATTATTTGATGGTTTTACAATTTACCAGGTTGATCACTTGTATGGCTTCTTTAGCGCTTTTAACAGCAATGCGGTTAAAGACGTGCAACTATATAAAGGCGGGTTTTCATCGCAATACGGCGGCAGGCTATCAAGCGTGACGGAGATCAATGGTAAGGATGGTAACCACAACGAGGCCAATTTTGGGATCGATCTGAGTTTATTGAGTGTTAACGCTTTCGCGGAAACGCCGATTAATAGTAATTCGTCCCTGATCGTCGCGTTCAGGCGGTCATACCAGGGGCCGCTGTATAACCAAATATTTAAGCAATTTAATACCTCTACGGTTCAGGGCGGCCCAGGCGGCGGCCCGGCCGGTAGACGTTCGCCCGGCGGCGGCGGCTTTGGGGTATCCACCACACCGGCATCTCACTTTTACGACGCCGATATAAAATACAATTATCGAGTAAGCCAAAATAATACCCTTACGTGGAGCTTTTATAATGGCGCGGATAAAACAGATAACAGCCGTATACTTCAACTTCCATCATTTATCAGCTCGGGCGGCGGGCTTAACATTACCGATTATACTAAATACGGCAATTCAGGCAGAAGTATCAAATGGTTCAGTCAATGGAACAAACAATTGCACTCTAATACATATATAACGTATTCTTCCTATTTTAATGACCGCGTTCGTTCCACAGCGGGAAGCAATACCGATGTTAACGGCGTTACGACAAGTTTTCAAAACGGCACATCCGAGAAAAATAACTTGCAGGATGTGGGGATTAAATCAAATTGGGACTGGCAATTCAGTAACCAGTTCAAATTATTGTTCGGCGGTTATGGCAGTTTTCAAAAAATTAACTACAGCTATGTACAGAATGACACCAGCATACTTATTGATCAGCATAACCGCGCTTTTTCGGGCGGTGGTTTTGCCGAGTTGGAAATTGACCCTACCAGCAAATTGCATTTGCAGCCCGGTGTAAGAACCACATGGTTTCAGCCAACGGGTAAACTTTATACTGAACCGCGTTTTTCGGCAAGCTATGTGATCAACGACAACTACACACTGAAAGCAGCAACGGGCGAATTTTACCAGTTTATGAACGAAGTTACCCGTGAGGACATTGTAAACGGTAACCGCAACTTTTGGGTGTTATCCAATAACAGCAATATACCGGTAAGCGAAGCGAAGCATTATATGGGTGGGGTCAGTTACGAAAACAACCAATTCCTGATCGACATTGAAGGCTATTATAAAACACTTTCGGGTTTAACCCAATACAGCATCAGGCAAACATCCGGTGGTCCTGCCGCACCCATCTCTATTGCGCAGGATTTTTATACGGGTACAGGAAAAGCGAAGGGTATAGAAATATTATTACAGAAAAAGCTCGGAAACTACACCGGCTGGTTAGGCTATACGCTGGCCGATGCCCAAAACAGATTTGCCGTTTACGGCAATAGTTATTACCCCGCCGATCAGGACGTTACGCACGAGTTTAAGGCAATTAATATGTACCACTATTACCGCTGGAATTTTTCGGCTGTATTTATATTCAGTACCGGGCACCCGTATACGGCTCCGCTTTCAAGCTATACGATTACCACGCCCGACGGCAATACTTCAACGTCGTTTAACGTGAGCGGAAAAAACAGTTTGCGCTACCCGGATTATCACCGCCTCGACCTGTCTGCTACATATGACCTGATCAAGATCAATGGCAATAAGATCGGCAGCATAGGCCTGTCACTATTTAACGTATATAACCATACCAACATCTGGTACCGCGAATATCAGCTGCAAAATTACGCGGCTGTTACCACTGATGTTAATTACCTGGGCTTTACGCCTAACCTTACACTCAGCTTAAGATGGAAATAACAAAACGATATATAAAAACGATATTGTCAATAGGATTGGCAGTATTAGTCTTGTCAGCTTGTAAAAAAGATAGCGGCAATGCAAACAGCGTTTATTTACCTGTAGTTGAAGGCTACCTTGTGCCGGGTAATACGATATCGGTTAAACTGTACCAGCAAAAATCACTGGCAGATACATCAAAATACGGCTTGCCTTTAACGGGGTTGAAAGTAAACCTATCAGACGGGAGCCAAAATATTCAGCTTACCGAAACAACAGCGGGTACTTATATACACAGTGACCAGAATTTCCTGGTTGCAGGTAAAACTTACACACTGCAGTTTAATTATCTTACTTACTCAGTGTCAGCCAAAACCGTTATGCCCGCCCGGCTGGTCAGTTTTACCACACAGTACACCGGAATAACCATCGCTACCGCCTCGACACCAACTACGGCAAATATTACATTGGATAAGCTAAGCTGGGATAATCCCGACTCGGTAAATCATGTACTGGTTTTTAATAACCTGGACGGAAACGGGTTCCCGTTCGGCAATCCCCGCGGCGACAGGCCGGTTAATTTCCAGGTTAACACCAACAACACATCGTTTTACAACATTACCCAAAATATTTTTTCCTATTACGGGCACTACAAGATCGTACTGCTCCGAGTTAACCAGGAATATACCGATCTTATAAAAAGCAATACGAGCGGTTCAACATCGCAAAACCTAGCTAATACTCCCACTAACGTAGTTAATGGGTACGGAATTTTTACAGCAATGCAGGCAGATACGCTGAACTTTAATGTGTTTTGATTTAGCTGTCAGCAATAAGCCTAGATACCCGTTGCGAAAATAAAGCTACCTTTGCGGACGCTTCTGAAAATCTCCCGTCGTTTGACGGAGGAGATTAGCGGCGCTAATACCTATGCTAAAACAAGCCCTCTCCAATCTAAAAATAGCCGAACTGAACGAAATGCAGCATGCCGCGCTGGCTGCTGCCAAAAAAGGCGATATGATACTGCTGGCGCCAACAGGATCGGGTAAAACGCTTGGCTTTTTATTGCCGCTGTTGAGTCTGCTGGATGCGAATGTTTCCACTGTCCAGGCGCTCATCCTGGTACCGTCGCGTGAACTGGCGCTGCAGATTGAGCAGGTGTTTAAAACCATCGCGAGCGGCTTTAAAGTCAATTGCTGCTATGGCGGCCACCCGGTAAAAATTGAGCGTAACAACCTCTCTCAGCCACCTGCAGTATTGATCGGTACGCCGGGCCGCATAGGCCATCACCTGCGCCGTGAGAGTTTCAGCACGGACACTATCCACACGCTGATACTGGATGAATTTGATAAATCGCTTGAGTTTGGCTTCCAGGAGGATATGACCTATATCATCAGGCAACTGCCCAATTTAAAAAAACGGATACTCACTTCGGCCAGCAAAATGCAGGAAATACCCGCCTTTACGGGGATAAGAAACCCGGCCGAAGTGGATTTTTTGGAGAATGCCACCAACGTGCCTGATATTAAGCTAAAAGCGGTTATATCGCCGGCTGCTGATAAGCTGGACACTTTGTTTTCGCTCATTTGTACAATAGGGGACAAGGCCACACTGGTTTTCTGCAACCACCGCGAAGCGGTTGACCGCATCAGCGATCTTTTGTGGGACCGCGGCATTGTACACGATGTTTTTCACGGCGGGATGGAGCAGGAAGACAGGGAGCGGGCATTAATCAAATTCCGAAACGGGAGCCACCGCCTGCTTATTACCACTGATCTGGCCTCGCGCGGGCTGGATATCCCGGAGATCGAGTACGTGGTGCATTACCAGTTGCCGCATACGCGGGAGGCTTTTCTGCATCGCAACGGCCGTACGGCCCGTATGCACGCCAAAGGAACATCATTTTTGATATTAACAGAAGACGAAAAGCTAAACTACCTTGATCAACAACCCGAAATTGAGGAGCTGCCCGAAAACCCGGTGCTGCCAAAACCATCGCCCTGGACTACGCTGTATATAGCTGCCGGCAAAAAGGATAAGATAAATAAAGTGGATGTTGTGGGCCTGCTGCTTCAGAAAGGCGAATTAGCAAAGGACGACCTCGGCCTGATCGAAGTGCTCGATCATTCATCTTATGCCGCAGTAAAACGCAACCGGATTGAACGGCTGGTACAACTTATCAGCAAAGAAAAGATCAAGAATAAAAAGGTGAAGATTGAGGTTTCAAGATGACATAGGCTCTAGGGCCACACACCTGATTTAGCCAAAATTTCCTTAATTTTACACGTTATACGTCACCCACAAAACATTACGCTATGAGCAATAACGACATCATGAAAAAGCTCCGGGTAGCTTTACATTTCACCGACGACGATATTATAAAAGTTTTAGACCTGGCTAACTTCAGAATCACCAAAACCGAACTCGGCGCGATATTCCGTAAAGAAGACCATCCGAACTTTAAACCATGCGGCGACCAGATACTGCGTAATTTTTTAAACGGCCTGATCATTTATAAACGCGGGCCGAAAGAGGGACAGTAGTAGATAGCCAGTAGTCAATAGTCAATAGTGATGACGTATCGCTTACTTGCAACTTACAACACACAACCATAACTCATTCCCTATTCGCCTCTATAAGCCGGGCCCGGCCGCTTTTTAGCAGTCTTTGCTGCTCCGCTGAAAATGGCACTCTGCCGCCAAAGTCCTGCACCCAATAGGTATTGTACTCTGCTACACCCACTTCCTTAAAGGCGGGATTCATCAGATTTTTACAATGGCCCGGGCTTTTAAACCAGCCCTGCATTACTTCCTGTATACTTGTTTGTCCCTGGGCAATGTTTTCGCCTGCCATAAAGCTTTTATAGCCTTTAAACGTATAGCCGGCTAAGGTTATGCGGTCTTCCATGCTGCGGCCGTCCTTGCTGGTATGGTTAAAATAGTTTCTGTCGGCCATATCCCGCGCATGGCCGATGGCAGCAATCTCCAGGTTATCATTCCATATCAATGGCGGAACTGGCGGCATATAGGCGCCGCCGCAGTTGCAGCCACTTTCCCGGACACGGTTAATGTCGTTTAAAAATTCCCGCCTGAATTGTCGGTTACTCAATGTTTCCTGGCTATGCGCATTCAGGCCCGAACACAGAATAGTTAGTATAAATATGCTTTTGAATAAATTCTTCATATGGTTATGACAACGGAAAGGCATCGTAGTTTAAAATTTGTTAAAATTCTTGCAGTCGCCTTACTGCTTTTTCCTCCGTATACGCAAACGCCGTTTCCGTTTGTACAATGAGAAAATGGCGATGCTTATTAATACGATAGCAATTATTAGAACTACAATAAGACTATCTTTTTGGGAGAGCTCCCCTTGTAAGGTTTCTTTATATTGTAGGTATATACTTTTTTTTTGTTTTGTACAGAATCTATTTTCTTGGCCTGTAGCGAATCCTGGGCGGCGATTTTTGCCATTAACCTGGCATTTTCATCCCTGCGGATGCTATCCACCAGCGAATCGCGTTTTTTTAACATGAGCGCCTCCTGGGGGTAATTTTTCATACGACTATATAGCAGCGCGTAATTTTTCAGCACATTCAATTCGAGCTTCGTTGAATGATTGCTGATAGAAAGCTGTAACGCTTCATTCAGATCGCGCAAAGCCAGCGTGTAATCCTTAATGTCGCGTTTTATATCAGATAAGGTGAGCAATGATGTAATAATGTTCGGCGTATCCTTTTTTATCCGCGAAAGCGTATTTGATTGCAGGATAAACCACTTGGCCTGGGGGTATTTTTTTTGCGCGATGTAAACTTTAGTCAGGTTATCAAAGCAGATACGCATACCTATCGTATCGTTATAAGCCGAATAACGGTGCAGCGCCCGCATGGTATAATTTAATGCTTCAGTTTGATAGTTTAAACGAAGCCTTTTATTCGATATCGTATCGTAATCCATATACCTGGCAGCTATTTCGGTATAGATGGGCCCGCTTAGTAATTCGTATTTGTTAAGTTTTACCTGCTGCTTCAGGCTGTCAAGACTCATAAATTTTAGCCGTTGTTTAAGGCTGTCCATAAGATGTACATACTGCGGCGAATTCAGGCTATCGAGATGGGCCACGTAAGCAGCCGTTTTAAGGCTATCGTCATATTTAAGCTTTTTCATCAGGTTAATGGTTTCAGCCAGCGCGGCAGCATCTAAAGCGCGAAGACTGTCGGCCTGATGAATTAGGACCGATAAATTTATACTTTCTGGAAAATTCACGCCCACTTGCCACATCGAAGTCCGCAGAATGCCCGCCTGGTGAATAAGCGCAGATAAGCTTATGCTTTCGGGAAAATAGACGCCCACTTGCGACATCAAACTGTCTTTACGAAATACGGGAATCGTAGATTTTAAACTGTTGTTATGGTTAGTGGCTTTCGCGCTATCGGGCGCATGCTCAATCGCCGGTACTTTTGAAGTATCCACTTTATGAGCAAAAGCAGGTAGGGTTATACAAGCTAATAAAACAATTAACAATGTTGTGGCTTTAATCATAAGCTGTTCAGGTCAAGGGCTTTATTTATACGATTATACGTTCAAACAATGTGCCTTGTAACAGATTTTTTGAGAAATTTTGAGAGATATGCGCAATTTATTGCCTGAAGGGTGGTTTTTAGCGGTTTTTTAGGGTTTGATTTTTTTTAACATTTGTTAATTAAAAATGTTAATAATCCAAAAAAGTCGATTTTCTGTCCTTTATTTACGACTGGTTTCCGATTCTACTGAATAATTTTTTCAAACTTTTGAATGAATTTGCCGAATGATTTTGTTTTTATGAACAGGTTAAAAGCCATTATGCCGGCAATAGCACAAACAATACCGGTCAAAACGTCCAATACATAATGATGACTTGCATAAACCGCCGTAAACCATATGCCAAGCATCACGACTGCAAAAAACAAGTTGATTAATCCCAGGCGATTTTTTACTCCGTAGTAGAGCACAATTACCGGGTAGGAGGAATGTAAAGAAGGCATAGCCGCAAATACATTTGAGCCCTTGGCATACAATGATTTAAATACTGCTATATGAAAGAACTGATCGAACTTAGCTAAACCGGCACTATTGCCCGGCATTGATGCATGGAAATTAAAGCCATGATATGCCACATACCAGGGCGGGGCGGCAGGATAAAGGTAGTAGATCACAAATCCCAGCAGGTTAACTAAAAGGAAGGTGAGTGAAAAATAGAGGAATTGTTTACGGCTCTTAAAAAATAAAAATCCGGCAAACGCAAGCGGAACGGGTATCCAGCAAAGGTAGAAAATGCCCCCGGCCACATCTAAAAATGTGGTTCCGTTTAATCGCCAATATTCATTGGGCGTTAGCAGTGAGCCGTTAAAATGAATGCCGAACAACCGACTTTCCAGGTGATACAGATCTGCAATATGAACTGTGTTATAATTGTAATTGGGGAACGCCTTCATATAATCGAAGACGATCCAGTATACGATAAATATAGAAAAGCCGAGGATGAATTTCCGGGTGACGGGCGAAAGAAAAAAAAGCGAATTGAAGATGAATACCAATACAAGCTGATCGATTTTATAACCAACAAGGTACCGCGACAGCAATAAATAAGCCAGCGATATAACAGAAACGACGATTACTGATCGTACAGTGATCTTTATTCCGTCATCAGCAGCATGGCCCATGCTATTTTTTTAAGAAATCGGAGCGGAATATTTTATCCCAAAGAGGTGAGCTTACGCCGTAACCTTTGCCGGGATCCTGGTAGTGGTGCAGCATATGGTGCTGTTTTATCTTTTTCCAGATGTTGCCCTTAAAGTTAAAATGATGTATGGCGTAATGCGATATATCATAAAAAAGGTAACCCAGGATAAAACCAGGGAAAAATCCGAAAATATAGTGTACGGGCAAAATGGCATTAAATAAGAAATAAAAGCCGGTAGCCAGGGGAATACTTACCGATGGCGGCAAAACCAGCCGCATGGCATCGCTTGGATAGTCGTGATGAACGCCGTGGAATATAAAATGGAGCCGAAGAGCCCAGTCCTTACCTTCGGGCATATAATGAAAGATAAAGCGGTGCATGATGTATTCAACAAATGTCCACACAAACAAGCCGGCGATAAATAATTCAAAAAAGGTTAAAAAGCCCAGGCCGTACTGGAAAAAAGCTTTATAAATGCAAAAGCCGATTACCGGAACAAATATAAAAAGCGGTACAGTAAAATGCACTTTGGATAAGCCTTCAAGCAAATCGCTCTTAAACATTCTCACAGATTCCTGTGAATTAGAAACATAGTTTTTTTTCATAGCCACCTCAGGGTTTAAAATGTTTTAAAATTTCTCTGCCTGTTAATCACACCCAATTTTAAGAAAGATTTGGTACAGTTTAAGGGTTTTTATTTAATTGTTACGAAGATATGATTTTTCTGCCGTACAGGAGATGCAAGAAGCAAGATTTAAAGAAGGAAGACGCAGGAGGCAAGGTTTCGAGAAGCAGGAAACAAGACTTCAAGAAGCAAGATAATGATTGTTGGTATAGGCACGTTGGTATTTTCAAAGGCAAAACAAAAAATCTTGCTTCTTGAAGTCTTGGTTCTTGCTTCTGATCGATTGTCCTAAAGTGATTTTTTAGCGTCCACTAATCTTTTAAAAGCAGTGATATTGGTTAAAACGGCAATAATAGCCAGGGGAATAGTAAAAATGGACATCGGTTCAAAAACATGGAATTTTATGCCCGGAATAAAGAGTTTATAATCGCCGCCGATATATAACGATGTTAACCCGCAAATAACAGCACATAAGCCAATGGATACCACCCGTTCCGGCCGCTGCATTAAGCCACCTTTACATTCAATCCCCAAGCCCTCGGCCCGCGCTCTTACATAACTTACCATCATCGAACCGATCAAAGCGATAAAGGCAAACATGCTGCTGATAAAATAGTGGTGACCAACCAGGTAATAGCATATGCCAAAAAACATAATCAGCTCGCTATACCGGTCAAGCACCGAATCGTACAATGCGCCGAAGGTGGATTTCATATTGCCCAGGCGTGCTACCTGCCCGTCGAGCATATCAAACAGCCCGGCAAACAAGATCAGGCCGCCGGCCCAGCCCACATACCTCAGGTCGCCGCGGTTGCCTTCTTCGGCGCCCAAAATAAATATTAAGGCGACGCCTAAGTTTAATACGAATCCGATCGTGGTAACCGCGTTAGGGGTAAGACCCAGCTTTATCAGCACCTTAACAACAGGGTCAATAACCTTATAAATACCTGACTGCAGGTTAGTACGGATGGATGTTTGCTGTGCCATGAATGATTTACGCCCCGCTTAGAAATAAAATTGAAACAAGGTACGGATTCCCCATTTAGCCACCTCCGGGTGATCCAAATATGTGAACCGCCTTACCAGGTCAACACGTACAAATTTAAAAATGTTTTCGATACCTATGCTACCTTCAATATATGGAGTACGGCCTAATGCATAAGTAATAGGCTGCCCGGTTGCTGTTACGGGCAACTGGTATAATGACGGGTGCAGCGCGGGGTTATTATTATCGCTCAAGCCGCCGTAAATGGCTTTAACGGAAGCTACTTCGCGCCATTTTAATTTTTTAAACAGCGGGATTTTATTAAAGAAAAATCCATTGAAATGTTGGTCGATGTTTAAACTCTCGTAACGGTCGCTTACAAACTCTAAAAAATTCATCAGGTTGTAAGAATAAATATCGTAAGCATAGGTTTGGTTGGCATGAAATATATTCAGCAGCGGATAAGGCACCTGGCCAAACGTATGCCCGGCTTCGAAGGTGACATCGGCCCAGCCTAACTGCGAGAAATACATCCTTTTGTCAATGCGGGCATGCAGCTTTTGGAAATTATACTGACCGCCCAAAATGTCTTTCAAACCGGCATCATAGTCAAGTGAAAAAACCGGGTATTTGCCAGGTATAGCTGCCCTTGAATCTTTCCCCTGGTAAAATTCTTCGTGCGGGGCATATCGCAAACCCACGCTAAATTCAGCCGTGGTAAGCCCGTTTATATGATGATTAATGCCATTGTTATCAGTATTTATAAAATATAATGAACCTGCCGGCGCCTGGGTTAACCGGTTTAACTCAAAGGTATATGAAAAATGATTTTCATACTCATGTATATAATCGAGCCTGTAGCTGTTATCGTAAAGGTACTTGTCATTTGTACCCCGTTTAAATGAAAGGAAAAAATTGGCTTCATCAACATATTGCAGGCTTGAGCCCGGAATTTTTGTATCGCTTTGCACGCTTGCCTTAATGTAATTTCGCGGGAATTGGTAAATCGATTTGTCGTTTATGGAGTAAGTGGCGCTCAAAAGATATTTAAAACGCTGATCCTTAAAACCATATGCCCCATAAGTTTCAAAATAGTATCTTTTGCTGAATTCAGGAGTGGTACGGCCGCCAAGCCTCACTTTCGAACCTTCAACCGGGTTAAAGCTGTAAAAGGTGTTTGCCGGCCCTATCTCAAACGTGTTAAAGTTTTTGTAGCCGGTAATTAAAAATGTGGCGATGTCCAGCGTTCGCTTGAATGATGGCATGTTCCTTAGGCTGTCAATGTTTTTATATGCTTTTGATTCGGCTGTGGTAAGCGTATCCAACCGGTTTTCGGCCCAAAACCGGGCGCTTCTGTTTTTTGATGAATCAGAAACCACTTCCCCGGAGCCGGCATAGGTAGCGTCCGGATGAGGTTTGTTTACAATATAATTTTTATAAGTAATTGTCCGTATTCCGTATAAGCTGCCTTTTTTATTTGTTGTAAGTCCAAAGTTAGCTAACATCGTGCTTTTACTGAGGTGGTAGCGCCCATCCGGATTTTGTTCAAATTCCTGGTTAACCTGCATAGAGTTAACAAAATTCAGGTTGATATGCTTATTGATGGTGAGTTCTGCTTTTTGTACAGCATAGTTACCATCTAGCGTGATATAAATTTTTCCTTCAAACAGCATATCGGCAGTATTGCGCGGAGTAAAGCTCAATTCAACCAGTTTTTTATTATTCACGACTATTGTATCGGTTATAAAAAACTTGTAAAAAGTGGGAGCCGAATTAGCGATAGGGCTTAAAAAGTTATTGGTCATCAGGAAGATTGAATTACTATAAATATCAACCTTATAGTACAGGTGCCTGAAATTTCGCGATAGCCCTTCATTATCTACAGCCCCGCCAACATTAACCGCCTTTTGACCGAGAGTTATTGTTTTTTCCTTTTCGGGATTTTTACGATAATAATATTGAGAGAGTGTTTCGCCTACATAAACAGGCAGCAGGGATTTACCCGGGAGTGTTGTGCTGTCGCGGTTATCCAATACGAATTTATATTTCCGGAAAAACTTTTTGTTTGATAATCCTGGCGAAACATCGATTAACGAAAACTGCATTTTATCATATTCTTCATACTCCACATACGCATAGCTTTCGGGGCGGTTCTTCTCTTTATTCTGGATAACCATTTTGATTAACTCAACTGCCGGGTTATCCTTATTGCGGTACTTTGGCTTTTTGCCGGACTTAACCACAACCTCGTTTAGTTGGGTAGACGCAGGGACTAACATGATGTCTAATGTTTGCTCCTTGCCGGGTGTAATTGTTATGCCGGCATCTTTATAACCGAGAAAGGACGCTTTTATATGGCTGTAAGCCTGAGGGGAAGTTAATACGAATTTACCTTCATTATCGGTGTTCACACTTATCGTACTCCCTGTAAATGACACCACCACAAACGGCAAAGGCTGCTTATTATGCGCATCAGTTACGGTGCCGCTAACCGTGGTAGGTTGGGCAAATAATAATGAAGTGACGAATAAAAAGAATGCTAAAAAAAATAACTTCTTGTCGAAACAGTTAAAATTCATGAAGTACGTGCAATACAAACGCTCATCTATTCAATTGTGCAGGTATAGATTTAACTGTTTTAAAACAAGTTAAACCCTACAACGGCTGAAAGAAGGATGTTAGTATAGACACCGGCGAGAACGTCATCCATCATTATTCCCCATCCGCCGGGCAATAACTCCATTTTTCGGATGAAAAACGGCTTTATGATGTCAAAGAACCGGAAAAGGATGAGCGCGTATAACAGATATTTTACATTCACGGGCAAAAACAGCAAGCTTATGCACATGCCGGCAACCTCATCAATTACAACCCGCGCCGGATCCTTGCCCCAAATTTGTTCAACAACGGTTGATGACCAGACGCCGATGAACGTTATGAGGATGGTAATAGCTAATGAAACCAAGATAGGAGGATAGCCGCCATGCCATGCCAGGTACCAGCAAACACAACAGAAAACGGCAGCAACCGTACCTGCGCCCTTGCCAATATAGCCTATGCCCAGGCTGGTTGATATCAGTTTATGGAATAACATGTTTATATTTCGGATTTCGGATTTTCAATTTCGGATTTAGTTTATTGGCGTAATTTGCGATAACTTTTTATCCGATTCAAATAAATCCGAAATTGAAAATCCGAAATCCGACATTATAAAACGTCCACCAACTCCTGGTAATAATCTAAACCCAGGTGTGTGATCAAATCTTCGCCCATTATATGGCGCAGGGTATTTTGAAGCTTTATCAGTTGTTTAAAAATATCATTTTCGGGATGCAGGCCGGCTGCGGTTTGCGGTGATTTTAAATAGAATGACAACCATTCCTGTATGCCGCTCATGCCAGCCCGTTTTGCAAGGTCGCTGAATAATGCCAGGTCTAACGCAATCGGGGCCGCTAAAATAGAGTCGCGGCAAAGGAAATTAATTTTGATCTGCATTTTATAGCCCAACCAGCCAAAAATATCAATATTGTCCCAGCTCTCCTTATTATCGCCATGCGGCGGATAGTAGTCTATACGTATTTTATGGTACAGGTCGCCATATAATTCCGGGTTTGCGTCAGGCCGCAAAATATCCTCTAATACGCCTAATTTTGATACTTCTTTGGTTTTAAAGTTATCCGGATCGTCCAGCACCAAACCATCGCGGTTGCCCAATATATTGGTTGAAAACCAACCTTTCACCCCCAGCGAACGCGCTGCTAAACCTGGCGCGAGTATCGTTTTCATTAACGTTTGGCCGGTTTTAAAGTCTTTACCTGCGATTGGTGTATTGGTTAACTTTGCCAGCTCGATCATAGCCGGGATGTCAACCGTTAAATTAGGCGCTCCGTTTGAAAACGGAATACCCAATTTTAAAGCCGCATAGGCATAGATCATACTTGGCGAGATACGCTTATCATCATCTATTAAAGCCTGCTCAAATTGTTCAAGGGTTTCATGAATTTCCGACGCCTCATAATATATTTCGGTTGAACCGCACCATATTAATACAATACGGCTGCAATTATTTCTTTCTTTGAAGCTGGTAATGTCATTCATTAAGGCCAATGCCAACTCGTACCTGGTACCGGTTTTGATATTGGTGGCCACCAGGTTTTTAGCATAGTTTTT
>JAQBOH010000179.1 GCA_028288125.1 Mucilaginibacter sp. | reverse complement strand
AAATCGGCCAGGGCAGCCTTATTTTGATGCAGCGATACTTCAGCCAGCCCGCGGTTATAATAGGCCATTTCAGATGCCGGCGATAACGCAATGGCACGATTAAAATCAATGATGGCGCCCGGAATATCACCTGAATTTAATTTGGCGACACCCCTGTCGTGGTAAGCCTCTGCATACTCCTGCTTAATGGTTATAGCTTTTGTAAAACCCTCTATTGCGGCAGGGTAGTCTAATAGTTTGAGTTTCAGCTCTGCTTGTTCAAAGTAAATTTCAGGTTCGTTTGGACTTAAGGTTGAAGCTTTTGCCAGGTCGTTTCCGGCAGCGCCGTAGTTTTCCAATTTAATATTTAATGCCCCTCTTCTTGCGTATGCCTCAGCAAATTTAGGGTTCAGCGATATCGCCTTATTAAAATCGGTCATGGCGTCGCTAAAATTATTAAGCTCAAAGCGTTGTGCGCCCCTGTAGAAATATGCTGCGTCGTAGTCGGGGTTTATTGCTATTGCTTTTCCAAAGTCATCAATTGCACCGTAAGTATCTTTAAGCGCACTTTTTGCTATGGCGCGGTCAATAAACGCTTGTGGTAATTGGGGGTTTAACTCGATAGCTTTATTGAAATCTTCCAGGCCGCCTTTAAAGTCGGTAAGGCCATTTTTTGAATTGCCCCGGTTAATATATGCGCCGGCATCGTTGGGATTAAGTTCCAAAATCTTGTTAAAATCTTCAATACCGCCCTTAAAGTTACCAAGCCTGTTTCGGGCGTTTCCCCTATTGGTATAAGCAAGAATATTTTTAGGGTTCAGCGCGATTGCATGGTCACAGTCTTCAATGGCACCTTTAAGATCATTGGAGTTAAGTTTTGCGAAGGCCCGGTTTGAATAAGCCAGATCGGCATTTGGGTTTATGTTAATTTCTTTTGTAAAAACTTCAATGGCACTCTTATAATCGCCTTGCCCGGCCGCAATAATGCCCTTGTAATTATAGGCGTCGAGGTTATTAGGGTTCAGTTCAATTTCTTTTGTAAAATATTCGATCGCGCCATTAAAATCCTTCTTACCATATAACTCAACGCCTTTATCAAAATACATATCATGTTTTTGTGCAAGGGAAATTATTGGTAAGAAGAATGGAATATATAGCAAAAGCTTCTTCATGCGGTTACAGTTAATAATTTACCCAAAATATAAATTTCTTCCTAATAAAACAAAGTCAAAACCGGAATTCGATGGCGCCTGCTTTCCTGGTATAAAAATTTATTAACCCTTGTTTTATATTCCCGGTAAACATTATATTAGTGCCTGATATGAAAACCTTTCACCTTAATCACTTAAAATCAGCGCTGATCTGCGTTCTTTTTTTAATCTTTCAGTCGTGCGCGCATACCGTGCCGGGTTCCTGGAAAAACGGGAAGATAAATTCCGGAAAGCTCAACGACTTTCATCAGCTTAATACCGAGGTATTGAAAATTCTCAAAGCTAATGAACCCAAACGGTTAAAGTCTTTTTTATCGAAAGCGATGATTGAAAGCAATAACGAACGGGATATTGAACACATCAGCAATCACTTGAATGATAACGTTTACGAATTGCTTGACGAATATTATGTAATCCATAAATATAAGGACACGGACACCGTACGTGTAGCAAACGGCGACATAAACAGGTACGCCCTGTTATATCCTTATACCACAACCGAGATGTATATGGCTTTTTTAGTGCCGAAGAAGTCAAACAACAAAGACATGATAAGTCTTGTTTATGGCAAATTTGATTACGGCTGGAAAATTATTAAACTGGAAGTTTCGCCATATACGATTAACGGAAAAACAGCTCCCGAGCTATATGCTTTAGCCAGGAACCAGGCTGAAAAAGGACATTTCCAGGCTGCACTTAATAACTTGCAATTGGCCTTTAAATGTTTTAAACCAGGCTCATATTGGCAATATCCCGATGAAGGTGATGCCGGAAAACTTTACACGAACGTACACGGCGCCGTTAAACTTGCATACAGGTTTCCTATCGTACTAAGTCAGATACCCACCGGACCGATGCTGACCGGCGTTTATATTCAAAAAACCGATGATGGCACGTTCCCGGCGATATATTATATGACGCATTATGATTTGAAAGATACCGTTGATATAAAAAAGGAAAATTTACAGGTTAGAAGGGCGATTGAAAAGATGATGCCCGGCATGCATGAAGGCAATAAATGTATTTTATATTCAGCATACAACAAGATGCCGACGGGTTATGTATCAATAGATCATTTTGACATGATTGACAGAACACGTTGAAAAAACGTAATTTAATTTTACTCTGCATTTTTTTGTGCGAATAAAGTAAGCGATATTTATAATAAATAAACCTGCTTATGCATCCCTTAATTTTCAGAGAGGTACTTTCAGTAACCATGATCCTGTTTGCGATCATTGATATCCTGGGCGCTATACCCGTTATTATCGAAATGCGGCAACGGGCCGGGCATATCCAGTCGGAGCGGGCCAGTATCGCGGTGCTTGTGCTGATGATCGGGTTTTTATTTGCCGGAGAGGAGCTACTTAAAATTATAGGCCTTGATGTGGCATCGTTCGCCATTGCAGGCTCGCTGGTGATATTTATTATAGCGATGGAGATGACCCTCGGCGTTAAGTTTTTTAACGAGGAAATGCCCGAAACCATATCCATCGTGCCGCTGGCCTTCCCGCTCATTGCCGGCGCCGGAACCATGACAACACTCCTTTCGTTAAAAACGCAGTACCAGACGCAGAATATCATCGTGGGCATTGTGCTGAATACTTTGTTTGTTTACCTGGTGCTCAAAAATGTGAAATGGATTGAACACCTGCTGGGTAAAACCGGGTTGAGTATTTTGAGGAAGGCGTTTGGGATAATTTTACTGGCGATTGCGATTAAGTTGTTCAGGAGTAATACGCATTTGTAGGTGTGCAAATTTCAAATGTGCAGATTGCAAATGATACGCAATTTGTCATTCTGAACGGAGTGAGGAGTCTTCTTCGCCCGATAGATATCCCGCGTTGTCTGATGGAGAAGATTCTTCGCTCCGTTCAGAATGACAAAAAGGTTGTTAACTAAGTTTTATCAGCCTCGCCATAAACATCGTATCCGCTTTATTTTCGTAGCCTTTTAAAACGGTTTGCTTTTCCAGTTTTAATCCCAATTCCTTCACAATAAAATTAACCAAATCTTCATTCTCCGCTTTGAATACAGAGCAAGTAATATAAATAAGCGGTTTACCGGGCTTGAGGTGTTTTACTATGTTGCGGGCAATGCTTTGCTGCAGGCGCTGGAAGAATTCGATTTTGTGAGTATCAAACTGGCTGATCATTTCGGGAGTGCGGCCCCAGGTGCCCGAGCCGGTGCAGGGAGCGTCGAGGATGATACCGTCGAATGCGTAATCATGTAAAATAAGATCGTTGTTTTGGGTTAGGTTGAGCAGCTTTTTCTGGTATTTGATTAACCCGGCCTGCTGGAAGCGTTCATCAAGGTTGGCCAATATAGATTCGCGGATATCGGATACCACCAGTTTTACGGTCGGTTCCATATCATGCAGGAGCAGCGATTTACCGCCTGATCCCGCGCAGGCATCCCACCAGCTTTCCCATTTCTGCGGCGCAAAATATTGAGCAGTTTGCTGGGATGAAAAGTCCTGCACCTCGTACCAGTGCGGGTTGGCTATTAACGCTTCGAGGCGGGTGCCATTGGGCAGGGAGAGGCAGCCATTGCCTTCATCTTTAAAAACAACTTCGGCAGCGGTGAGGGCAATTTTAACCTGCGGCTCAAATCCCTTATAAACGCGGATAAACAGATCAGGCTGTACAAAGAAGGAGCGTAAAAAAGCGTTTTTATCAATGCCTGCCGATAACTGGCCGGTCCATGGAAAAACATCCTCCTGCTTAAAACCAGGATAGGCTGTTTTAACCATTTCCAGCTTTTCATCTATATTAAAACTGACGCAGGCTGCCCATTCGGGTTTGAAATGCTGCAGAAAAGAATTGAGTTGGCTGTTGCATAAAAATTCGGCGACAAACAGGCGCTCATCCACAGGCAGATCGGGTAATGCCCTGCCTAAACGGAAATAATTGTACACCAACCTGCCGGCAATGCGGCGGTCGGTTGAGCCCATTTGTTTGTTCTGCCGGTAAAAGCCGGGTAAAAACTTGCTTAGGGGCGTTTCGGCCGGATACTCATCCAAAATACGCTGAAACGTTTTAAGCTGGTTTATTGCCTTCATTCTACCTGTTTGAGCTCAAAATTAGTGTATTTTAATATGTTTATGTGGGTATTCACCCAACCAAGCCCCGGTTTTTTCTGGAAATGGAAATTATTGTGAATACCCTTGAAGTCGGTTTGGGTAATGTTACCGAGACTATCCGTCGCCAGGAGCTTTCCAAGATATAATCCCTCGTCGAAACCTTTGATGGCAAAACTGCTGGGTTCCGTGTGATAAGCTTTGCGGTAACTGCGTATAAATGTAACCGTATTGGCAGCCTTATAATTAACTTTATCAGCCGAAGTGATATGCGTATCGAGCCGCTGCAGCAGGTCGGCCTTGAGAAACGTGAAGTTTATCCAGTTCGGGTGGCCGAAAACAGCAACCGGGTAAGTTTGCGCCAACGTATCCAAAGCTCGCAGGGTAATGGTTAAAAAATGCTGGTTGGTTGCCGGTACCACAAATACATTTTTGCCGGTGGCTGATAGCTGCGGCGCCAGGGTATTTAGCTGGCCGTGCACCACGGTAAGTGTTATAACCTTTATACGTCTGCCGCTTAAACTGTCGATGGCTTTTTTAAAGGGGATGATGTATTCATTTTCGTCGCTGTAACCCGACTTTAAAATAAATATTTTTTCGGGCCTTATTTTGTTGTTGATATACCGTGCCGCGCTCCAGGCATGATATTCAAGCGGAGGTATAACGGTAATTAGCCCCGGATTTTTAAAGGTTGACGGCGAAGCAGGGGATAGCGGTGAAACAATAGGCTGGCGGGCATTGAAATAAGTAGACGTAAAGGATTTAATGGCTTCCGGGAACACGGGGCCTACTACAAGCTCACTGCTCCGTATGGCCGGATTATTTGCCAGGCTGTGGGCCTGTGCCTTCTCGTCTTTTGAATCATACACCAGCAATTTAAAGTTATAGCCCATGGCCGCCAACGAATCGAGTGCCAGCTTAAAGCCGCGGTAATAGCCCACCGCGATATCAGCTTCCTTTAAGCTTACAGCCGTGTACGAAGCGCCGGGAGCCAGGTGGTTTAACCCGAAAGGTAAGATCATTGATATGGTAGATACCCTTGGTGCAGCCGGTTTGGCCGGCTTATTTTCCGGTTTAGTATTTTCAACTGGCTTTTCGACTTGCTTTTTCGCCGGCTGAACAACCGGGCGTACCCTGGGCGAACAGGAAGCTGCTATGAATCCTATTATTAATAATAAAAACCACTTATTCCCATTCAATGGTGGCAGGCGGTTTCGAACTGATATCATATACTACCCGGTTAATACCTTTTACATTATTGATGATCTCGTTTGAGATTTTGGCCAGCAGGTCATATGGCAAGTGGCACCAGTCGGCGGTCATGCCGTCTAATGATTCCACAGCACGCAGGCAAATTACGTTCTCATACGTACGTTCATCACCCATTACACCCACCGATTGCACCGGCAAAAATATGGAGCCGGCCTGCCAAACTTTATCATAAACACCGGCCGACCTCAAATTGTTGATATAAATCGCATCGGCTTCCTGCAGTATGGCCACTTTTTGCGGTGTAACCTCGCCTAATATCCTGATAGCCAGACCCGGACCGGGGAACGGGTGCCTGCCCAATATATTAGGGTCGATGCCCAAAGCCTTGCCTACACGGCGAACTTCATCCTTAAATAAAGTGTTTAACGGCTCAACCACCTTCAATTTCATAAAATCAGGCAAACCGCCAACGTTATGGTGCGATTTGATCGTTGCAGACGGGCCTTTTACTGACACGGATTCAATTACATCAGGGTAAATGGTGCCCTGGCCGAGCCATTTTACATCCTGTACTTCGTGTGCGGCGTCATCAAACACCTCAATGAACACACGGCCAATGGCTTTGCGTTTTTTCTCCGGGTCGGTCAATCCTGCCAAAGCATCATAAAAACGTTGTTTGGCATCAATGCCTTTTATGTTTAAACCCATGTGCTGGTACGAATCCAATACCGACTGGTATTCGTCCTTACGCAAAAGGCCATTATCAACAAATATGCAATGCAGGTTTTTACCGATGGCGTGGTGCAGCAAGACTGCCGCAACAGATGAATCCACACCGCCGGATAGACCAAGCACCACTTTGTCGTTACCTATTTTCTCTTTAAGCGCCGCAATAGTGGTTTCAATGAATGAATCGGGCGTCCAGTTCTGTGCACAGCCGCAAATGTCAACCAAAAAGTTGTGCAGCAGTTGTTTGCCGTCCACGCTGTGTGTTACCTCCGGATGGAACTGTATGCCGTACGTATCAGTTCCCTGCACCCGGTAGGCAGCAACCCGAACGGTGTCGGTGCTGGCGATGATCTCGAAATTACCTGCAATGGTAGCAATAGTGTCGGCGTGCGACATCCACACCTGCGAGCCGGGCCGTATAAGCCTGAAAAGCGGGTTTTTATCATCAATATATTGCAGGTTAGCACGGCCGTATTCGCGGGTGCTTGATGGCAAAACCTCGCCGCCATTGAAGTGCGCAATATGCTGCGCGCCATAGCAAACACCTAAAATAGGCAGCTTGCCGTGAAATTTGGCGAAATCAAAATGCGGAGCATCGTCCTGCCGCACCGAATACGGACTACCGGAAAGGATGATACCTTTTACAGTGCTGTCGACTTCCGGAAAATGGTTGAAAGGATGTATCTCGCAGTAAATATTGAGTTCCCTGACACGGCGCGCTATAAGCTGGGTAAACTGTGAGCCAAAGTCAAGAATGAGGATTTTTTCTTGCATGGGCAAAGATAGGTTTTTGATTTCGGATTTCGGATTTTCGATTTCGGATTTTTTGGAGAAAGGAGCGTCATTAGTGAATTAAACTTGCGAAGTTTTGAAAACTTCGCAAGTTTTTCCAATATCGCTCTATCGTAAAGCCGCCTCGATTTACCTATCGAATTATCTAAATGCGATCCCGATATTAATGCTCGACCTCATCGTAATAATTGTGGAGCCTGAATTATTTTTAAATACATCATTGACACCATCCTGGCCATCCAGTTCAATAAAAAATTTCGCATTATCTGACATGGGAAACTTAATTCCAATGCCGGTTGTAAGGCCAAAATCGGTGCTGTTCGTGATCGGTTTAATATCAGAACCGCCGGCTGTTTCCTTCGCGCTAAGCAGGAATCCCGCATATAGGCCGAAGTTTAAATACCAATTATTGGTCCTTCCAAAATGCCAGTCCGCCATCACGGGCACGGTAATATAATCCATTTGGAAATTAGTGGTATAATCAACATTGGGCCCCGAAATAAATCCGTCATTCCAGCCTTTCTGGTCGTAGATTGCTTTAGCTTTTATACCCCAATGTTCAGAAAGATAGTATTCGCCGGATAAGCCTGCATTAAAGCCAACACGGTATGCTGAGTTTGTGTAGTAGCCGCTGTTTACCGTCGCCATGTTGAGGCCAACATTAACGCCAAATTCAGTATTAGACGTTGTCTGGGCAGTTGAAGTGTAATAAAAACCCAGGATGATCAAAAAGGTGGTGATAATTTTTTTCATAATTGGTAATTTAAGTTTCCGTAAAAATAGTTACTCCGGCGAAAAAATAAAACAAATATTGCGAAAAAAGCAATTAAAATTAATTAACGGCTAATCGCTATTTTAACTCAATTGGCGCAATAAATAAAGCAAGTTCCGGGTTTTATGAATCGGGATATGCGACTACCTTTGTTTCATTAGTTTAAAACATGGATTCACAGGAAATAATTAATTACCAGCGCATAGCCAACGCGATAGACTATATCCGGCTCAATTTTAAGGCACAACCGAACTTGGATGAAGTTGCCGAAAAAATAAATTTAAGCCCCTTTCATTTTCAGCGGCTGTTTACCGAATGGGCGGGCATCAGCCCGAAAAAATTTCTGCAATACCTTAGCCTTGATTATGCCAAAAGCTTACTAAAGGAAAAACAGGCGACCTTGTTTGATACGGCTTTTGAAACCGGTCTTTCAGGTACCGGCCGCTTGCACGATTTGTTTATGAATATTGAAGGTATGACGCCCGCTGAGTATAAAAATGGCGGCAAGGCGCTTTCCATCAACTATAGCTTTGCCGAAAGCCCCTTTGGCAACATCATTGTTGCTTCAACGCCTAAAGGGATTTGTTATATGGCTTTCGCCGATGACAGGGATGAAGCATTTTGCCATTTGCAGGCGCAATTCCCGAATGCGCAGTATATACAAGTGGTTGATGTGGCTCAGCAGAACGCCTTATTTATATTTAAAAAAGATTGGTCGGAGCTGTCGGGGATTAAACTTCATTTAAAGGGTACCCCTTTCCAGCTTAAAGTTTGGGAAGCTTTGCTAAACATTCCTATCGGCGGTTTAGCGACTTATGCAACCGTGGCATCAACCATTCAGCAGCCGACCGCGAGCAGGGCGGTAGGCAGCGCGGTAGGCGACAACCCGGTCGCGTTTTTAATTCCCTGCCACCGGGTGATCAAATCTACAGGCGAATTTGGGCAATACCACTGGGGCGCCACGCGGAAGTCGGCCATCATCGGTTGGGAAGCTGCCAAAATAAGTTTAGTGGAATGAGAAATAGCTGAAGGTTTTTATCTTTGAGGATCAGCTCCAAAGCTATGTTAAGAAAAATATTTTTATTGGTTTTTATCATTTTCATGGGCGTCGCTGCCAAAGCACAAACGGCTGACGAGGTTTATAACCAGTATCTCGACTTTAACCTCGCGCGGTTCCAGGGCGAGCAGGATAAAATTTTAGGCCTCGGCGAGAAACTGCTTCCCAATGCTGAGAAACTTCCCGAAAAGGCCCGGACAAATTTTTACTTTTCGATAGGCAAAATTTACGAGGATAATAACCAGCCTCAAAAAGCAAGGATATATTATGAAAAAGTTGCAACGGCTGCACCCAATTATTACGTGGTACACCGGGCGCTCGGCTATATATACCTGGGTGACGTGAAGATCATCGAAAAGAAATTAAATGCATCGGCAAACGACCAAGCTCTTAACGCGCAGTTGACTAACGACTATAATAACGCGGTTAAAAAAGCCTTGCCTCACCTCGAGAAGGCCCAGGCCTGCGACCCAAGCGATGAAACGCTGGCCATCATAAAACTGTTGTATAAAAACATACATGACCCGCGCGGAGCGAGTACCCTTGACGGCCGTTTAAAAGAATTAAGTAAAAATTGCATTGATGTTTTGAGCGATAGATAACCTATTCAGTAATTTAGCGCTCCATGAAAGTTAACCGGGTTGTAACCAAGATCGTTGTACGTTTCTTTTTTTTATTGCTGCTAATAGCAATTGTTCCGCCGTATTTAATGGGTGATCAAGCTAAACTGCAGCATATCTACCTCGCGTTTCATCATAAATGGGAGATGATATTTCCGGCTATATTGATCCTTGGATTTATTAGCCTGCTAATTATTTGTGTCAAAAAAAAATACAAGGAACCGGATTTGAACTGGCTGCTGGTGTTAAATACCGTAATATTGACAGCTTACGGGATCGCTATTTTTATCCGCGTTGCGCATTTAAACTAATAAGGAAGCTGAAAGCTTAAAGCAGAAAACAAAAAAAACCAAAGCTTTTGTTGCAGATAATCAAGCTTTCAGCTTTAGTCTTTTCGCTTTCAGCTTTTATCCGCTTTAACCGCGCTCATTTTTTTCATTGCAGATTTAGTTTCTTCCTGGCCGCTGCCCAACAGGAATCCCCATGGTTTGAGGCTTTCCACGCGATCGAAAACGATCTTCATAATGGCCATGATCGGGATGGATAAAAACATCCCCGAAAGGCCCCATATCATTTCGCCTAAAATGATGCCCAAAAAGGTGATGAGCGCGTTGAGCTTTACCTTTGAGCCAACGATGGTAGGCAGCAAAAAATTTGAATCAAGTGCATGTATGCCCAGTACACACGCGGCCACGGTTAGCGCCTCTTTTATTGTGCCGGTAGCAAATGTTATCATACTGCTTAATATTAGGGCAGTAAAAATTCCAAGATAGGGTATAAGATTAAATAGTCCGACGATAATACCTAGCAGCACGGCATACTTAACCCCAATGATCCAAAACGCCGTACAGGCCAGGCACGACACCACAAACATTTCTAATAGCAGGCCCAGGATGTACTGGCGTAATATGCGCTGTATGTTCTCGACGATATCAAAAACGATTGGGGCATTTTCGTCATTAAACACCCAAACCATAAAACGAAGCAGGATGCGCCTGTAAAGCAATATGAAAAAAGTGAAGATGAAAATAAACAGGTAAAACAATGCCAGTGACGATATGGCGCCAAATGTTTGCCCTACAACGTCGCTTCCTGATGCCATCATTTTTTTGGTGGTATCATGCACGTAGCTCATTTGTTTTGCCGTATTGATATTGAAGGCGTGCTGTATCCATTGCGAGAGGTCGTCGAGCGATTGGCCTACCTGGCTTTTGAGCATGGGCCAGTCATTGGCAAGATTGGATATTTGCGAGCCTACCAGGTACCCGACGCCATAGATAAACGATATCAGTAAAACGATTGAAAAAAAAGACGCCAGCGCTCGGGGAAAACGAAGCCGCCTTTCAAGGAAAGCGGCGATTGGCAACAGCAGTATGGCAAACAAAAAGCCGAATATCAATGGGTCAAGCAGCTCCTTGCCCATTATGACAATATAACCCAGGGACAGCAATCCGATAAGTACCAGCGAAAGCCGTTCGTAAAATGGGGCCGTAACTTTTTTCAGGCTCATACAGGTTTAGATAATATATTTTTTTCGTTTGAAGATAAGCATAATCAACGGATATTGTTTTTCGGACAAAAATAATTGGCAAAAAATTTGCTTTGAAAGGGTATTATTAAAACAACAATATCATGGCAAAATATTCGGAAAAAGCCCAGGAAAAAGTGCATGATACTATGCACGAAATGAAAGAAGGCAAGCTCAAAAGCGGGCGCAGCGGTAAAAAAGTGACCAGTAAAAAACAAGCCGTAGCAATAGGATTATCGGAAGCGCGAAAAGAAGGGGCGAAGGTGCCTAAGAAGAAATAACTCTGAAATCAAATTTACGAAGTTTCGAAAACTTCGTAAATTTAACGTTTCAAAGTAAATGCGTCCATAATATCCATCAACACAATTGCCTCGTCAATTGAACAGGGATTAGGCCCTTCGTCATTAAAATAGGCTACAATTTTAGCGATCATGGGTTGTTGAATATGCTCTGGATGGGCAAAGTTCAATGTTTCTTCACCGGTTTCGTTTTTCCATTTGATCCAGGTGCCAAAGAACGGAAACGTAATTTTTCCTTTTGTGCCGATGATTTCGCAGGTATCCGTAGTTTCACTTTCAGTCACATTAAAGCACCATGACCCATTTACAATCACCTTATTTTTAAACAGGATTTCGCCGCATACGTGATCGTCTGCCGGGGTGAGGCCGGATTGGTTTAGTGAAAAGCCGTGATAGCGTTCGGGTCTGCCAAAGTAATAGAGCATCAGATCAAGCTGATGCGGAGCCAGGTCGTGAAAGTACCCGCCGCCGGATAATTCTGGGTTCACCCGCCAGTTGGTTTCGGAATCAGCCACCAGATCGGGTTTGGATGTTTTCCACATCCTGATCTGCGCAGTCCTCACCTCGCCAATAGTTTCGTTTTCCAGCAATTCCTTCACCTTTAAGAACATAGGCAATGCACGCCGGTAATGAGCAACAGTTAGTTTCCCGCCGCTTTGTTTAACCGCTTCGGCCATTTGCCTGGCTTCGGCTGCTGTGCGGGTTACAGGTTTTTCGACATAAACGTTTAAACCTTTATCTAAAGCCGCTATAGCATATTCGAGGTGAAAGGCGGGCGGTGTAGCAATGGACACGGAATTTACTTCCGGGTCGTTTAACAATTCGTTGGCATCGCTGTACCATTTACCTACGCCGTGCCGTTTGGCGTAGTCGGCAGCTTTAGCCGCATCGCGACGCATTACACCCACAAGTTTGCTGTTTGGTATTTTATTGTAAGCCTGGCCGCTTTTTTTTTCGGTCACATTGCCACAGCCAATTATGCCCCAGTTAGTAGTGCCCATTTATTAGAGTTGAAAATTGAGAAGCAAGACATAAAGAATTGATTTTTATCGAACCAAAATTAAACGAATTACTGGAATTTATTTGGGTTTTAGCGGTGTAATATTTTTATGCCTTACGTAACAACTTCTGCTACCACAAATGTGCTGCCGCCTACAAAAACCAGGTCGTTTTTTCCGGCATTTTGTTGTGCGGTATCGAATGCCGCTTTAACTGAAAAATATGTGTCGCCATGCAAGCCAAAGCTTTCTGCTTTCTGCTTTAAGCTCTCGGCTTCAAGTCCGCGGGGTATATCCGGTTTGCAAAAGTAATAAGTGGCATTCTTTGGGAGCATAGCCAGTATCTTGCTGATGTCTTTGTCATTTACCACACCGATCACGAAATGAAGATGCTCATAAGGTACTGCCGCGATATTTTTTAACACCTCCGTTATGCCTTCAGGGTTATGGCCGGTATCGCAAATAGTCAGCGGATCTTTATTTAGCATTTCCCAGCGTCCGTGCAGCCCTGTTAAGGTTTTCACCTGGCGCAGGGCGGTTTTGATATGATCGTCAGTGATTTGAAAGCCCTGATGACGCAATTCTTCCACAGCGGCCAGAACTGTCTTTATATTTTTAAGCTGGTAGATGCCAGGGAGATCGAGTTTTAAGTCTAAAGTCTTGAGTCCTGAGTCCTGAGTCGGGATAATTTGGATGTCCAAAAATTCATCGACCAATGCTTCCGACCTCTGATCTCCGATCTCTAATCTCCGATCTCTGACCACAAATAATTCAGATGCAAAGGTTATCGGGCTGTCTCCTTGTTTTGCTTTATCTATAAATATCTGCGCCACTTCCGGCTGCTGCTCGCCGATGATCACAGGGATGCCGGGTTTAATTATACCGGCCTTTTCTGCTGCAATCAACTGCAGGGTATCGCCCAGCATGTTCATGTGGTCCCAGCCGATGTTGGTAATAACCGAGAGGAGAGGGGTAATGATATTGGTTGAATCTAACCTCCCGCCAAGGCCTACCTCTACAACTGCGATGTCAACTTTTTCACGCGCGAAAATATCGAATGCCAATCCTACTGTCATTTCAAAGAAGGATGGCTTTATCTCATCAAAATCAGCTTTATGCGCAGCTACAAAATCAACCACTTCCTGTTTTTTTATCATTTTTCCGTTGATACGGATACGCTCCCTGAAATCTTTTAAATGGGGCGAGGTATAAAGCCCGGTTTTGTACCCGGCCACCTGCAATATAGCCGCCAGCATATGCGAAGTGGAACCCTTACCATTTGTGCCGCCCACATGCACACTTCTGAACTTATTTTGTGGGTTATTAAGACGTTTGCAAAGCTCGAGCGTGTTAACCAAATCCGCTTTATATGCCGATTGGCCAACGCGCGTGAACAGGGGAAGCTGGCTGTATAGGTATTGGAGCGTGGTTTTGTAGTTCATAGTTAGTTGTAGTCCATAGTCGATGGACCATAGACCATGACAAATTTAGGTCAATCTTTTTGATGAAATAATTAAATTATCAGCATTAGAAACTATGATCTATCAACGATGAACCATGAACTAATCAATATTGAATTGGAAAACAACCTGCCCTTTTTGGTTGCCGTTAGCAGGTGAAGACGATGAAAGCTTTGAGTTTTTAATTGCGTTTTCGCACCGAACTATCAGATCGAGGTCGGGGTTGGTGGTTTTTTTCCGGTCGTACTCCGCGCTGATGATATTCCCATTGGGATCGATCGTAACGTTAATAACTACCCTGCCGGCAACGCGATGCACATTTTTTACATTAGGGGGGTTAACAAAACTCCATTGTGTACCCTTTAGGCCGCCTCCGGTACCGCCCGGGCCATAATTGTCACTCAGTGGCGAACCGTTAGGACTGCCCTGGTTGCCGGGCGTAGTTGTTGTGCCATCCCCGGCGCCGGCCCCCGTGCTCGACGGGCCCTTATACAATGCGTTGGTGTTGACCACCTGTTTTTTAACTGGCTTAGCAGGCGTAGTGGCTATGGACTGGCTTTGCTTTTTTGAATTGGCTGCAACTGTCGGCGCATCCTCGGTGTTCTGGGTCGTTACGTTTTTGTCGCTGTTATCAACTTGTGTTTTTTGGTCGGTTGGCTGCTGTTCTGTAACCTTGTTTGGTTGGGTATGATTGGCCTTTGGGGATACGGATGGCTGTTCGGTGCTTGAAATATCGTTGCCCATACCTTCATCCACAGTTCCATAATTTACGAGAATACCGCCCGAGCCGTCTTCCTGCTTCGGCGGGTTATGAAACACAATAAAATAACACAGCGCTATCAGCACAGCCATGATGATGCCTGTTGCTAAAAACGCTTTCGGGTAGTTATTTTCTTCTTCGAGATTCATTTGTTAGTTGTAAGTTATAAGTTGAAAGTTGCAGGACCTTACAACCTGCAACTCACAACTTTTAACTAATTACTTAGGTTCCGTCGCCAATACCAGTTTAATATTTAGTTTTTGAGATATATCCATAATTTGTACGACATCCTGTATCGCAACCGTTTTATCTACATACAATACAATGGTCAATTCTGTTGCCAGTGTTTTATAGCTTGCAAGGGTTTTTGGCATATCGGCGATGGTTACTTCTTTCCTGTTCACATAATACTTCAGGTCCTTTGTGACCGAAACCACGATGGTTTTTTTCGATACAGATTTACCTGACGATGATTTAGGCAGCAGCAATTTGATCACGTTCGGGTTGGTTACCGTTGACGCGATAAGGAAAAATAAAAGCAGGAAAAACATGATATCGTTCATCGCCGAGGTGTGCACCTCAGCGGAAACGCCTCTTTTTCTTTTTCTTAAATTCATTTGCTTGGTTCTTCTAACAGGTCAATAAATTCTATAGCGTCGGTTTCCAATCTTAATATGATCTTATCCACCATCATGTTTAAAATATGGTAGCCTACATAGGCGATAATGCCGACAAACAAACCCGCCGCCGAGGTTACCATTTTTACATATAGCCCGCCCGATATAACACCCATGCTGATGTTATCAGTTTTTGATATGTCATAAAAAATTTTGATAACCCCCGCGATGGTACCAAGGAAGCCGAACATGGGCGCGATACCCGCAACGATGCCCAGGATGCCGATGTTCTTTTCCAGTTTCGATACTTCCAGCTTGCCTACGTTTTCGATGGCACCTTCAATATCTTTGATCGGCCTGCCAATGCGCAATAAACCTTTTTGAAGCATACGCCCAAGCGGCGTGTTGCTGTTGCGGCAAATAGCGATCGCTGATTCAAGGTTACCCGTCATTATGCTCGACCGTACCTGTATCATCAAATTTGATTCGTTTTTGGACGCTTTCCGAATGGTAAAATACCGTTCAAAAAATATAACCAGGCCTAACACGGCTAAGATACCTATCGGCACCATTACCCAGCCGCCCTTTATCAGCAAGTCGCCAAAGCGCAGTTCCTGGTCGGGTATTGGGCCGGGTTGGCCGGCGCGGCTGGCTGTATCTAATAGTTTGTGTGCGGTATCAACTGCCTGTAAAAATAATAATGTCATTTTTTAGGATTTATTAATGTTATCTGAGAATCTTTCCTGATTTTTTTGGCTTTTACCAATTCCTCTTTGGCTGCCTCGGCAGCCTTGCGGGTTGGATAATTGCCAACTATTACCTTATATAACTTGCGCGGCGCACGGGGCATTATCCGAGCATCCAGACCGCGTTTTTTGTACAGGTTCACGGTTTCGTCTGCCATTTTACCTGCTTTAAATGCGTCCACACGTATGGCATACCCGGTTTGATTAAGCGTGTCCGTGATTGTATTCGGCGTTGTTGCAGGAGCAGTAATCTCATTTGTTTTTACCAATGTATCTGTAACAACAGCACCTTTTTTAGTTGAATCGGCATCTGCTTTTGGAACTATTGCCGGAGCGACCGTAACAACCTTAGCTTTTTTTAAGACTGCCTCCTGATAAAAAGGATTAAGGCGATTAAGTTCGTTCGGGTAATAGCGATATACTCCAAAAATGCCGAATACAATTATTGTAATAATGATCAACAGTAACAACCAAATATTCAGCAGCTTTTTGCCTTCGGCCTCTCCTTCGATATATTGCTGTTCTCCGGTTGTCCCGGCAACCGGTTCAATAGCTGAACTGAGCGATTCAGCTTCAATGAAACTGGTATAAGCAGGCTCTTCAACAGGTGTATTTAAGGGTTTGCTTACGCCAACCGGTTCGTAACCAAAAAAAGAAGGATCGTTGCTTATTTTATCGTTGGGTTTGAAAATCAGCTGGCCATCTTCGGTTTGGAATGAGCCGAGGCCGGAAAATAAAAAACTGCCTTCAGCGGCTTCATCCTTTAATTTGCTGACAAATTTTTCCGTAAAATATTTTGACGATGCCAGCGATATGTTTTTCTTTTCGGCAATGTATCCGGTAAATGTATCATCATCCTTTGCTTCTGGCCCGAAAATTACCTGGTGGCCCGGGGGATAAAATTTTGCCTCCTGCTCGTTATAATAGCCGTTTATGCGTACGCGTTCGAAATGGCCCAGGCCGGGAATGCTCACTTCATCATGCTGTACCAGTAGTTCGCTCAAATAGTCGGCTAAATTCATTTCGCTAAAAGTACGCTTTATTATAAAAATTAAAAACTAAAGCCCACGCCGCCGAATACGTTAAATCCGTAATCGGGATAATATAACCAGGTTTGATTGGTGCCATTCAATAGATTGTTCACGTGAACAAAAACCACAAACCGGCTGCTGGCTTTATACTGTACGCCGCCGCTCAGGTCGGCAAATGAACCGATGGGCGTTGGCGCCGGATTAGTTGATGATATTGGGTGCGGGTCCAAAGTATTGCCGCGTATTAGCAACGAGCCGGTTACATCAACCAGGTTGCTGATATGTATTACGGTGCCGGCAGTAAGCTTAAATTTTGGCAGGTTCCAGGGCTGGGCCACGGTGGCCATTTGATAGTCCTTAAATTCAACCCGGCCAAAAAGGTCAAGATCGTCCGATGCTTTTAGATCGAGCTCGCCGGTAAAGCCATTTACGCGCGACCTTCCGCCATCATATATTACCTTAAACCGGTTATATCCCTTCGAAAAATCAAAATCGCTTACAAATAACGGCATGTTTTTTACGCTGTTGCGGAATACCCACGCTTTAAATCCCAGTCCCGGTGCAAGTGTGCCCTTAAGGCCGGCACTAAGGTCTAACTGATCGACCGAATTTTTAATTTGCAGATTCTGGCCTAGAAAAGGATTGATCATTGAAAAGTCAAGCAGTGATGATTTGTTAACGTCGCCTTTTGCCTCAACGAATATGCGTACGTAGGTTGGTATCACCTGGAGCTCGGCCTTTGCCGCCGGGAAGATGTAGAAAGCAGAGGAGAAGCCAAACTGGTCGACTATGCTAATACCCGCGTCAACCTTATAACTGTCGCCCTGGAATTTGATGTAGGGATTGAGCCTGATAAGGCTGTTGTTATAGTTATAAAGATTGTCCTGCTGGGTGCTGAAATCCAACGAGCCGCTCACCCCGGCATAAAACTGGTTGATGGTTTCGTTTAAGAAGCCCGAAAGTACCACGTTGTTTTCCTTAGCCTGGAGGGCATCCTGAAAACTATAGCCTTTAAGCTTAAAGGCATAGGTAAAGTCATTTTCAACATCTTTATAGTTTTTAGCAAATTCAGCCTCGCCGGCTATGGTACTGAAATGCTGTTGGTTAACCTGTAAATTTTTTACCGGGTTTGCCGGGTCAAAACCATAAAAATAGTTGCTGTTGTAATTATAGGTGATACGGCCGGTAAATTCGTTTTCGGCGCCGATGCTTTTAACAAACATCCCGGCGTTTTCTTTAGCCGAATTTTGTTTGTACATCGTTCCCTGCTGGGCAAAATGTTTTAAATAACCGCCAAATTGTAACCCGGGATCACGACCTGTACTAAAATAGCCCTCGCCATAGGTGGTCTTCATACTGCCCAGCCCGCCCTTTATATAATTGTTGGTTAACGCCGAATCACGCTCCGCCGGGCGTTTCATGGCTTCCAGCGGTTTTATAGAGCTATTTAATTCGAGCCTTTTATCAATAGGGAAGTAAGTTAACGGCGCTTTAAATGGTGTTTTATCTTCCAGGTCGGGATTGCGGCGTATTTTAACGGCGTCGGCTAATACGGGCTTATAGGCCGTTGTTACCACAATTTCTTCCGACAGGCTTGTGCCGGCACTTGTATTTTGCCCGCTTTTTTTAATCGTGTCGCGGCTGGCTTTCGCGGCAGCATCACCCAGGCTTTTAGCATTTGATTTTTGCTGGGCGCCAACTGTTTTAGCCGGCTTCTTTTTAACTACCGCAGCCGGTTTTTTAGCCTTTCGGTTTGTTTGCGCATGGGCAGGAACAAAGCATAAGGCAATTAGTAAAGTAAGCAGCGTATATATATATTTTAAGTTCATTGCTGGTTTGCGTTTATTCTTTGTTATCCTGTTTCTTGGTATCGGTACCTGCCGGTTTCTGTTCCTGCTTATCCGATGGCGATAATTGGTCGAGCTTTTGTTTGGCCGTTGGTAAAATATCATCATCGCCTTTGTAGTTATCGATTATACTTTGCAGGGTAGCTTTCGCCTGGAAGGTGTCATTCAGCGCCACATAATTATCGGCGAGCAAAATGAAAGTTTTGGTTACCCAGTAGTCATAATTGGGCAGGTTCTTAACCAAATCAAAACATGTTTTTTGCGAAGTTTTATATTGGCCCTTTAAATATTGGACCCTGGCAACATTATATTTCGCTTCGGCAGCGGCAATGGTTTTTGTATTGGCCACTGTATAATCAAATTCTTTTACCGCGCTGGTGGTGTCGCCCTTTTGCAGGTAGGCCTGGCCGGCATATAATCCCGTTTTAAATTTATCCTCCTGGGCCGTTTTTTCATTACCGCGTACTAGCTTTACATATTTCAGCGCATCGTCTGCAGCCCCCATTTGCGTGTAGCACAACAGAAGGTTGTTGATCGCAAAAGTATAAT
>JAQBOH010000156.1 GCA_028288125.1 Mucilaginibacter sp. | reverse complement strand
GTTTGTTTCAGCGTATCGATAATAAACCGGCAGGCATCAAAAGCCGCGGCGCGGTGGGCGGCGGATACAGCGATGATTACGGGCACTTCCCCGACTTCTAAAATTCCGGTACGGTGATGGATCAATACTTTTTGAACCGGCCACTTTTCAAATGCCTGTTTTACAATTTTCTTCATTTCGGCCAATGCCATCGGCTCATAGGCCTCAAATTCCAGCCGCACAACCGGTTTGCCTTTGGTAGCGTTGCGAACAGTGCCAATAAATACATCGATCCCGCCAGACTCAGGCGACATGATCCAGTCAATACAGGATTGAATGTTTAACGGCGTTGATAATATTTGGATTTGAGTTGTCAAGGCTATATCACTGGTTGCCTGCGAGGACACAGACAACGGTTTCTTTCTTTTTAACCCCCGCTAACCGGTGGTATAATGGCTATTTCATCCCGCTCGTGTATCGTATCTCCCGGAAGGGCATATTCGTTATTTACAGCCACCATATACGAGGCCAATTGTCCGAGCCTTGGGTATTGATGCTCCAGCATATATTTTAAGTTATACACGGTTGCATCGTTCGAAAGCTCTAAACTAACCGATGAGCCTCCGAAGATATCTTTTGAAATCCCAAATGCGAGAACTTTAATTTTCATCACTTCAAAATTAGGGCAATTTTGCTAATTTTTTATATAATATTTATCGGATCAAGTTACGAAGTTTAGCTTTATTAAAACTTCGCCTCATATCTCACATCTCTTTTCCAACAAACATATAGTCGCTAAAATTGTATATTTGATTATGGCTGAGCATTCGATAAAAAGGGTACCGGTAATAAAAGTTACGCATTCAATAAATGATGAAACTACGGATGCCCTTGCTATTGAAGAACCATTAGAGATGAGGCTCGAATATGGCCCCGCAGGCAACCGGACAGTTAAAAATGTTTCGGTTACCATGCGCACCCCGGGCCATGATGCAGAACTTGCAACGGGTTTTTTATTCACCGAAGGCATCATTAAAAAAACTGAAGACATTCTGGCCGCCGAACATTATTTTATCGCTTGTGCGGAGAATAAGGAAAATGTGATACAAGTAAGTCTAAAGGAAGATGTCATACCCAACCTTCAAAACTCCGACCGCAATTTTTACACCACATCCAGCTGCGGCGTTTGCGGCAAAGGGTCGATCAACGCTATCCGCACAGTAAGCCCCTTCGGCCAGCCTGTAAACGAGGATCAAAGCATAACAAGCGAGTTGCTATACCAGCTTCCGGATAAACTGAGGCAGAACCAACAGGTTTTTGCCGATACCGGCGGCTTGCATGCCTCGGCTTTATTTAATTTAAACGGCGAACTGTTGCTCGCACGCGAAGATGTGGGAAGGCACAATGCGCTCGACAAATTGATAGGCGCGGCACTGAACAAAAACTGGCTGCCGCTAAACCAATCAGTACTGCTTTTAAGTGGCAGGGCCAGCTTTGAGCTGGTACAAAAGGCCGTTATGGCGGGCATCCGGATCATTGCTTCAGTAGGGGCGCCTTCCAGCCTGGCAGTTGAGCTGGCCGACGAGTTTAATATCACGCTGGCTGGTTTTTTGAGGGATAAACGTTTTAATATTTATACCGCGGCCCGCCGCATAATACTGCCCATTTATGAAAATACGTATTAAAGGCAACTCGCTGAGATACAGGCTCACACGGTCTGACATTGCACAATTAACAAAAGTTGGCTTCCTCGAAGATAAAATTGATTTTGGTGAACAATCTCTTTTATATGCGCTTCAGCTTACAGATGATCATGAATTATCAGCAACACTGGTAAACAATACCATTACGCTGTACATGCCAAAAAGCAAATTAATCGAATGGGAAAATACCGATAAGGTGGGTTTTGAGAATGCCAGCGGCGACCTGCATCTATTGGTTGAAAAGGATTTTACATGCCTGGATAAGGTAGATGAGGACCAAAGCGATAATTACCCCAACCCTCTGGCTGAGAAATTTCATGGATAAACAAAATATTAAAGTTGTTTTTTAACCCTCTTTCCGGCTTGCCGGAGAGAGGGTGGTCGAGCAAAGCAAAGACCGGGTGAGTCAACTATACGAGCGATATTAATGCCTATGTATGGCGCAGAGTTTACCCATCCTCCCGATAGCTATTGGGACTCCGCTCGTCCGCCGTTCTCTATTGAAGCATAAAAAGAGTAAAACAACTTCTGACATATTATCGGTTTCTAATCATACAGCGATATGACCAAAAATATTGAACAACCATCAGCCGAAAATCCCGAGCAATTACTGGATTTGAAACTAAGCGAGCCAAAAAAATGGGCAGCCGGTATTCCAGCTGTTTACGAGGCAGGAAAGGACGTTTTAGGTGAAGACGGCATACTACGCGGCATGAAAGGGTTGTTCCATATGAACAAAAAGGGCGGCTTTGACTGCTCGAGCTGTGCCTGGCCCGACCCGGACGACGACCGCTCCCCGATCGCTGAATATTGCGAGAACGGGGCAAAAGCGCTGGCTGAAGAAGCCACCACAAAAAAACTTACCGCCGAATTTTTCGCCCTGAATCCAGTTGCTGATCTGGCAAAATTAAATGATTACGAGATAGGCAAAAAGGGCCGCATCGCTCAGCCGGTTTATTTGGCAAAAGGCGGTACGCATTACCACGCCATCAGTTGGGATGAAGCGTTTACAAAGATCGCCGGTCATTTGAACAGTTTAAACTCGCCAGATGAAGCGGCCTTTTATACATCGGGGCGTACCAGCAACGAAGCTTCATTTGTATACCAGCTTTTTGTGCGCGAATATGGTACCAATAACATGCCCGATTGCTCCAATATGTGCCACGAGTCGTCGGGTGTTGCTTTGGGCGATGTTATCGGCATTGGTAAAGGCACAGTGACCCTCAATGATTTTTATGAAACGGACGTGATCATCATCATGGGTCAAAATCCCGGTACCAACCATCCGCGAATGCTTACCGCACTCGAGAAAGCAAAAAAGAACGGGTCGAAAATTATAGCAATAAACCCATTAAAGGAGGCGGGGTTAATGGCATTTAAAAACCCGCAAACGGTTCCCGGTTTCCTCGGCATGAGCACACAACTGGCCGACCTGTATTTGCAAATAAAGATCAACGGTGATATGGCCTTGTTTAAGGCAATTGAAAAATTGCTTTACGATGCCGACCAGGAAGCGCCGGGAGCGGTATTCGACCACGACTTTATTCAAAAGAATACAGTTTGTTATCAGGAATTTATTGATGACATGCTTTTAAATGACCCTGAAGAACTGGCAAAGGAAGCCGGTGTGCCCTTTAGCCAAGTAAAAGAAGCCGCTGACATGCTGAAACACAAGAGCAGGATAATCATCTGCTGGGCAATGGGCATAACACAGCATATTAATGGAGTTGATACCATAAAAGAAATAGCTAACCTTATTCTGCTTAAAGGCAGCATAGGCAAACCCGGAGCCGGGTTGTGCCCTGTGCGGGGCCATAGCAATGTACAGGGTAACCGCACGATGCTGATCTATGATAAGCCCTACAAAAAGCAATTGGATAAGCTGAAGGAAATTTTTGGTTTTGAACCCCCGCGCGGGCATGGATATGATGTGGTCGATTCGATCAAAGCGATGCACGAAGGTAAATTGAAAGTGTTTTTTGCCATGGGCGGCAATTTTCTTTCGTCAACGCCGGATACGACATTTACAGCTGAGGCATTACGAAAAATGAAGCTTACCGTAAATATTTCAACTAAATTAAACCGCGGCCACCTGGTGCATGGCGAGGAGTCGATTATTCTGCCAACCCTTGCACGCAGTGATAAGGATATAATAAACGGGGAGACACAATTTGTAAGCTGCGAAAACTCTATGGGCGTTGTGCAAATGTCGAAAGGGGTTTTAGACCCTATTTCAAATGCTTTTATGAGTGAAACAAAAATTGTGTGTGAGCTGGCCAAAGCTACATTAGGTAAAAGGACGGTTATTGACTGGGATAAATACGCGAATAGTTATGACGAAGTGCGTAACATCATTGAAAAAGTTATTCCGGGCTTTGAAGATTATAACAGGCGGGTACGGCAGCCAGGTGGTTTTTATTTGCCAAATGGTCCCCGTACGGGGAAATTTGAAACGGAGAAACACGGCAGCAAAGCTGTTTTTTCGGTTAACAAAACAATTAACCACCAACTTGCCGGCGATGAGTATATGATGACCACAATTCGCAGTCACGACCAGTTCAATACGACTATTTATGGACTGGAAGACCGGTATCGCGGCGTGCATAACGAACGGCGGGTGGTTTTTATGAACGAAAAAGATATAGAGCGGGCCGGCCTTAAACCTGGTGACAAGGTTGATTTATTTAATTATCACGGCGGTGTTGAAAGAGCAGCCCGCCTGTTTGTGGTTGTACCCTACAATATCCCCGAACGCAATACAGCAACATATTATCCCGAAACCAATGTTTTGGTGCCCATTGACAGCGTAGCCGAAAGAAGCAATACGCCAACTTCGAAACTGGTTTTTATTAAGATTAAAAAGCATGAGGGTTAATCAATCGAGGTCGACTTGCCTCTGTCGGTGGCAGTCATCAAGTGTTTTACTTAGATGGTGTAATAAAAGCGAAAAGCATTAAACACATTGATATATTTGGGATTATTTGTATAAGGTGAAGAATAATCTCATTTATCACTGTTTATTCTGGCTGGGTATCTATTTGCTGTGGGTTTTTGTTTTCCGCAATTATTCCTTCTCGCTAAACAAAACCATGACGGTAGAATTTTGCTACCTGCTGTTCATAACAGTTGATTATTATACCGTCGTTTATTTGATATTTCCCCATTTTTTAAAGCAGAAAAAATACATCTATTTTGTATTGTATACGTTTTTGCTCATTGCTTTTTCGGCGTTGCTGAGGGCACTGGTGGCCCGGCAAATGAGCCTTCATTTTTTCAAGGATAATTTCCATTCAGATTTTTCGACATTATACTTCACCTCGCTGCTGAATATTTTTATCTGGGTGCAACTGTTCATATTCGGTAAAATGATTGTCGACAAGATTTATAACCAGCAGCGGCTGGCAATCTTAGAAAAAGAAAAAGTAAAGCAGGAGCTCGATTTTTTAAAAGCGCAAATTAACCCCCACGCCCTTTTTAATTCGTTAAATACCATTTACGGGCATATCGACAAGCACAACCAGGCCGCGCGTAACATTCTCCTGAAATTTTCGGGGCTATTGCGGTACCAGTTATATGATTGCAGCGAAGATAATATCAGCCTGGAAAAAGAAATAGAATACATCCGCAATTACATTTCTTTTCAGCAGATCCGTAAAGACGAACACCTTAAAGTAAATGTTGAAATAGATGCCGAACCGGGAAACCATATTATTGCCCCGTTATTACTGGTAGTGCTTATCGAGAACGCCTTTAAATTTGTTAGTAGTTTTACCGGCCGCGAAAATAGGATATGCATTAACCTGAACGTTACGGGTAACGAGTTCATGTTTCGTGTGTATAACAGCACTGAGCACAGGGAAGCTGCACCGGCGTTTCTTGACCGGGGAGGAATAGGTATAGTTAACTTAAAACGAAGGCTTGAACTACTTTATCCCGGAAGGCACCAGCTTTATTTTAAAGAAGGTGAAAATGATTATGAGGCGACATTAAAACTCCAGCTGGCATGAAATTAAAGTGCATAATTATCGACGATGAACCGATCGCACGGAAACTAATTGAAGAATTTATCGGCGATATTGATTTTTTAGAATTAGTTGGACAGGCCGAAAATCCCGCAAAAGCGATTTCACTGCTCAGTAACAATGTAATAGATATTATTTTCCTGGATATCAATATGCCCACCATAAACGGTATCAATTTTTTGAAGAGTTCAAAAAATACGGCAAGCATCATCATGACAACCGCGTATGCCGAATATGCTGTAGAGGCTTTTTCGCTGGAGGTATTGGATTACCTGGTAAAGCCAATCCCGTTTGATCGGTTTTTGAAGGCCTGCAATAAGGCCAGGGAGGTTTACGAAACAAAAAAACAAATCGTTCAACCGCGGGCGCCTGCCGCAGATCACTTTTTTATTAAGTGTGACAACCAAATTCAAAAGGTTTTTTATGATGATCTGTCATATGCGGAGTCGATGCTGAATTATGTGATACTGTATACCACAGCGCGCAAAATGATCGTGTACATTACGCTTAAAAGTTTAGAGGAACAGCTGCCCGAAAACCTTTTTATAAAAGTTCATAAGTCATTTATTGTAAACCGCGATAAAATTAAAAGTATTGAGGGCAATATGATAAATATAGGCAGTGAAAAAGTCACGATCAGTCAAAACCTGCGCGAAAAGGTCCTCAGCGAGATTTTAAAGGATAAGATGATAAAGAGATAGGTATAGTTAAGATGTAGAGAGTTGTATGTAGTAAGTTGAAAGTTGCAGGAGAATTTAAGCGCTATAGCGGTTGTAAGCGTTGCAACTTTCGCTGCAACGCCTGTAACACTTATCGTGTTACACAACCACTAACTTACACAACAATATAGCTAAAATCAATTACTCGTTTGCCTTATCGGGAAAGGCCACGCCGTTGTGGCAGGTATTACAGGTTACCGTAAGCGCCTGGCCGATCATCGGGTGTTTTATTTTAAAAAACTTTTTGTTTATTCCTATTGTAGTGCGCATCATTTCGCGCGCTATTTCTTTTTCGGGTTTGCCATCTGCCGCAAAATCAAGCTGGCCGGTGTTTTTATCCGCCGAATGGCAAAAATTACAGGCTACGCCCAGGCCGTCCTCAAAATCGTCAACCATAATTTTTTGCAGGTCTCTCGAGCTTATGTTTTTGGGCAGCACTTTCAGGTTTACATATTGCTCGTCCGGCGGTTTGAATGCTGTAGCCGCAACTATACCTGCAGGTGCAGCGAGTGCGATGATCAACAAGAATTTGCGGTTTATTTTCATTGTGTTGCTTTTATTGAAGTTAATATTACCGCTCTGAACAAGGCCGGCAGGGGGCTGCCGGCCGTTGCTCTTAATGAAACGGCTACTAACTGATATACTAGTTCTTTTTTGCTGTTATGTCTAACGATACATCGAGTTCATTTGCGATAGTGCTTGTCCCGCCCACATCAAAATCTTTCCGGTTTATTTTAAACAACCCTTTAAACTGGTAACCATCGCCCGATGGCGTTGCTGTAAATGGAAATGTAACAACCCTCGTTTGCTTTTTAATGGTAAGCTTACCGGTTATAACGTAAGTACCATTTTTTGACGAAACTACTTTGGTGGAAATAAAATGTATCCTCGGGAAGTTTTTAACATCAAAATACGTGTCGCCACGCAAGTGGCCGTCCCGTAAGCTATTATCGGTATTTACCGTGGCTGCATCAATGCTTACATCAAAGTTGCCGCCGGTCGGATTTTGTGAGTCAAACTTAATATCGCCCTGTAAACCGGTGAATTTGCCTGCAACATCAAAACCAAAGTTTTTAATGGTAAACTGCAGGGACGACCCCTGGTCTGTTGGTTTATATTGAGCAAAGAGGCTGCTTGATATTAAAGTAATTAATACAAATAATGTGGTTTTTTTCATTTGTGATTGAATTCCAATCCACGTCATTTCGATCTGCCTGATGCGACATCAAAGTGACATGGGTTTTATTTTTAAAGTATTCTTAACGCTGTAATTATTGTGCAGCTTCCTCCATTAAAGGGCTATCGGTAACGGCCAGCGTATGGTCATGTTCCTGGTAATTCACCTCGGTTAGGCCTAGCACGCTTTTAAGTTTTTCGGCAGGTACCTTCATTGGTCCCGGCGACGGTGCGCTCCCGGGCGCCGGTTGCGGAAATGCGGTTGACATGGCTGTATGGAAAGTAATATTGCCTTCAGTCTTACGAATGGTTTGATGTATGTGGCCATTTAAAACCGATACCGATCCAAACCGTTTTAAGAGCGATAATGCCTGTTCGCTGTCCTTGGTACCCCAGCCCCATTGCGGGTAAACAGCCCAAAGCGGTATATGCGCGAAAACAACAATCGGGGTGCTGTTTGTGTAACGTTTTAAGTCGTCCGCAAGCCACTTTAATTGATCTTCGCCTAAAGTGCCCATCCCCCCGTCAACCTGTACCAGGGCATTTACCAGGCCTACAAAATGCACGCCGTTTGAGTCGAAGCTGTACCACCCGCTGCCCTTGGTGCCTTTGCCGTAACGTTCAAGGTATAATTTACCGTTGTCGGTTAAATCATGCTCACCGGGTACATAAAATACTTGCTTGTTTGTGCTTTTCATTGATTGGTCCAGCGTATCAAATTGATCGGCCTGCGCCAGGTGCGAAAGGTCGCCGGTGTGCAGTATAAATTTAGGTGCGCTTGGCATAGCGTTGATCTTCGCAATTGTGGCCTGCAATGTCCCGGTAACATCCGGGTTTGCCGCTTTATTGAAGCCGATATGGCTGTCGCTGATCTGTACAAAGCTGAAATCAGATTTAGGTAAGATCAACCCTTTTTTAATGCCGCCGGTATTTTTGTCGATCATCTGGCTCATGCCATACGATTTCAGTACCCCGCCCGACATCATAAAAAGTACGCCGGTGCCGGCCCAGGCCATACATTCCAAAAAACCCCGACGGTCGATACCATCCGGGTTATTGTCGTTATGAATTAACTCGTTGTTCTTTTCGTTTTCCATAATTATTTCTTTTAATGCCTTGATGAATTAGGTACGAAGAAATCGATAAACCATATTGGAGGTGAATGTTTTACATTAAGTAAGGAAATTACTTGATAAAGTCCCGGATTTGTCCGGCATCGGCAAACAAAAACCGGCCTGAACGCTTTTTGACTAAAAGAAAATATGTCATTTGACCAGTACCACGAACCCGTAGATGAATTGTCCGACGAAACCAGGACGTTTGCACGTATGATTGTTTCCCTAACAGAAGAAGCTGAAGCCATTAACTGGTATGAGCAGCGGATATCTGTTGAAAAAGATAAATCGGCAAAAGCCATTATGCAAAATGCCCAGCAGGAAGAGTTTAAGCATTTTGGCATGGACCTTGAATTTTTACTGCGCAAAAAACCCGTATGGCAGGCCACGCTCAAAGAGATTTTATTTAAAGAAGGCGATATTGTGAAATTGGGTGAAAAAGGTGAGGATGCGGCGGAATAATTAGTGAATTAGTGGATTTGTGAGTTAGTGAATTGTCGATTGTGTGAATGGTTGGACGTTTGTGTGCTTGTTGGAATTATCTCATCGCCTGTTCAAGCGTCATATCATGTTTTTAACGGAAATTTTCCTTAAACTTGATTCATGAAATTGTTTAACGCTCCCGGCGGTATCCTGCTGGAGCACAATGACGACCAATTTGCTATGGATGAGCCCTGGGATATCCTGGTTAACCGGGATAACCTGGAGGGATATTTACTGTCAAAAATAAAATCGGCAAAGCAGATTGTTCCGGATAAGCGGAAAACGTTGAACGATGCATCATTTTTACCACCCATCGGGCAGCAGGAGGTTTGGGCCGCCGGGGTTACCTACTTAAAAAGCCGGGATGCCCGCATGGAAGAATCAGAAAGCTCTGGCGCTGCCAGCTTATACGATAAAGTTTATGAATCCGAGCGCCCCGAATTATTTTTTAAAGCGATAGCCTCACGCGTTTCAGGGCATAAACAGCCCGTGTACATCCGGAAAGATTCTGCCTGGAACGTGCCGGAGCCTGAGCTTACATTGTTTATCAATTCAAACGGCAATATCCAGGGGTACACCGTTGGCAATGATATGAGTTCCCGCAGTATCGAGGGCGAGAATGCCTTATATCTGCCCCAGGCAAAAATCTACGAAAAGAGTGCCGCTTTGGGGCCATGCCTGTATGTGACAGCATCGCCCATAAATCCCGAAACGGCTATCAGCATGATCATCAGGCGGAATGGGAATAAAGTTTACGAAGATGCTACGGCCGTTTCCCGGCTTAAACGCTCTTTTAAAGAACTGGTGACTTATTTATTTGCCGAATGCGATTTTCCGTACGGCTGCTTCCTCATGACCGGAACCTGCCTGGTGCCGTCTGCGGATTTTACTTTGCAGCCGGGCGATATAGTTGAGATCACTATTGCCGGCATTGGCACACTGATAAATACGATAGCCCATAACCCTAAACATAAACCAAACTGATATGAGCCGCCAGAGAACCTGCTTTTTTGCATTAGCCGTTTTTGCCTTTTTTTCGTGCCAAACGGAAAAACCAAACCAGCCGCCAGCGCCCGCCGTCCCGCTTTTTAAGAAGGGCACCTTTGGTTATGATCTTTCTTTTCTAAGGCAAAAGGATACCGTAATAGTTTTGTATAGCAACGATGGAAAGGGAAAGGTTATCGTTTCAGCTAAATACCAGGCCAAGGTTTTTACCTCTACCGCCGATGGCCTTGATGGAAAAAGCTTTGGCTGGATCAACTACAAGGCTTTTAACCAAAAAACGCCGGATTTGCATATGAATGCATACGGCGGCGAGGACAGGTTATGGATCGGTCCGGAAGGGGGAAAGTTTGCGCTATTTTTCAGGCCCCGGTCTAAAATGGACTTTGCCAACTGGCATACGCCACCGGCAGTTGATTTTGAAGAGTGGAAGCTGACCGCCAGCAGCAATAAAAAAGCATCGTTTACCAAGCCCATGCAAATGGTGAATTATGCAGGGACCATGTTAACGTTTTTGATTAACCGGGATGTTGAAATTGTTGATGTCGCTGATATGAAAAAGACGCTTGGAGTTGATTTTGACGACAAGATAAAATCAGTCGGTTTTAAAACCAGCAATACCATAACCAATACCGGCAACCAGCGATGGGATAAAAAAAGCGGCGCACCCTGCTTATGGAACCTGGATATGTTTTCGCCTTCGGAACAAACGGTTACGGTAATTCCTTATGAAAAAAAATCAAAGGGAAAGGTGGCTACTACAGATTATTTTGGCGAAATTCCAAATAATCGGATCAAATACAATAAGGGCATCCTGTTATTTAAAGCAGATGGGAAATCGCGCGGTAAGCTTGGATTGTCGCCCGGGCGTGCTAAAAACATGGCCGGAAGTTATGATGGGATCAATAATGTACTAACCATTACACTCTTCGATATTGAACCCAAATCGATTTACCTGAACCAGGAGTGGAAAACCAACAAAAATCCTTTCAAAGGCGATGCAGTAAATGCCTATAATGACGGCCCTTTGGCAAACGGCACCCAAATGGGGCCGTTTTATGAAATAGAAAGTGTTTCGCAGGCAGCATTTTTAAAACCAGGCGGGAAGTTAACACATGTTCACAGTGTTTTTCATTTTACAGGCGATAAGGATGAGCTTAACCAAATTGCGCTAAAAACATTGGGAATATCGTTGCAGGATATACAAACTGCGTTTAAATAATTATATTCATGGCGCCAATTGTTGAGTCTTAAGTCGCAGTCTTAGGTCTTGAGTCTGACTAAACCTGGTAAACCTAACATGACAACGAATAAAAACCTGTATGCGATAGCGCTCATTACCTCTTTGTTTTTTTTATGGGGGGTAGCATTAAACCTTAACCCGATCCTTATCCCGCATTTAAAAAAGGCTTGTGAGCTAACCGACCTCCAATCGTCATTGGTTGATTCGGCATCGTACCTGGCATATTTTATCCTGCCTATCCCGGCAGCTTTGTTTATGAAACGGTACGGCTATAAAGGCGGCATACTTTTGGGCTTGATCCTTTTCGCCTGCGGCGCATTTTTATTTTATCCCGCTGCATCGGTACGGAACTATGTGTTTTTCTTATCCGCGCTGTTTGTGTTGTTTTCGGGCGCGGCATTTCTGGAAACCGCGGCAAATCCCTACATAACCGTTTTAGGCGACCCCTCCACTGCCACCCGGCGTATTAACTTTTCGCAGTCTTTCAATGGATTAGCGGCCACTCTTGCGCCGTTAATCGGTGGTATTTTTATACTGTCCGGTAAAAATTTAACAGCCGCACAAAAGGCCGCTATGTCTCCCGGAGAGTTAAACAGCTATTTAAACAAGGAAGCCTCGGCTGTTCAATTGCCTTACTTAATCATTGGTTTGGTTGTGCTTACTGTTGCGATACTGATATTCAGAAAACCGCTGCCCGAAATTGTTGAAGAAGATACCGAAACAGCGGAGGACAAAAAAAGGTCGTTAGCAGGGAAAATAGGTATTTTGTTACAACGGAAGCAACTAATGATGGGCGTAGCAGCCGAGTTTTTTTACGTCGGAGCACAGGCCGGGGTATTGGGGTTTTTCATCAGATTCTCGGAACGTGTAGCGGGTATGGGCGAAAAGCCGGCCGCCGCTTTTTTGACAGCCGCCGCGCTTGGGTTTATGATTGGCCGGTTTAGCGGTACATTCCTGATGAAATTTATAAACCCTGTAAAAATATTAGCGACTTATAGCGCGATAAATGTGGTTTTGCTCCTGCTGGCGGTTACACTGCATGCAAAGTTTTCGGTATTCGCTTTAATTGGTGTTGCATTCTTTATGTCAATCATGTTTCCGACCATATTTTCACTAAGCATTCGTGGCCTGGGATCAAAAACGAAGTTAGGCTCATCATTGGTGATCATGGGGATTGTTGGCGGAGCTATCATTCCCCCTATTATGGGTAAGGTTTCAGATATGAGCAATATTCAATATGCTTACCTTGTGCCTATCGTATGTTTCGTTTATATATTTTATTTTGCCTGGCAAAATTTGAAAGTAAAAAAAGTTGAATTGGTGGCGGCACATTAGGGGGCATGGCGGCGAGTTGACTCACCCCGACTAAGCTGCGCTGGTCGACCCTCTTCACCGAAGGTAGAGAGGGTGAAGAAAAAAGCTTCCTAACACTCATTGCGGCTTGCCGAAGAGAGGGTGGTCGAGCGAAGCGCCGTCCCGATAGCCATCGGGAGGGTGAGTTAACTATCCGCCATACAAAACATGGTTTTTAAATTAAGAAAAATGGACTTACAACTAACAAATAAAGTAATCATAGTAACCGGCGGAGCGAAGGGAATTGGCGAGGGCATCGTAAAACTGCTGGCGACCGAAGGCGCTATTCCCGTTATTGTGGGCAGGAGCGGGGAGGATAACATTAAAGTTGTAAAAAATATAGAAGCCAATGGTGGTAAGGCCGCGCAGGTAGTTGCCGAATTAACCAAACCCGAAGAATGCGAGCGGGCGGTGAACGAAATCTTAAACAAATTTGGCAGGATCGAGGGTTTAGTTAATAATGCGGGTGTAAATGATGGAGTGGGTTTAGAGAGTGGCAATTACGATGATTTTATGGCATCGCTGCATAAAAATGTAGTGCATTATTACTTGATGGCTCATTTTGCACTGCCGGCATTAAAGGAATCCAAAGGTGCAATTTTAAATATCACTTCGAAAACCGCAGATACGGGCCAGGGCAATACTTCCGCTTATGCCGCGGCAAACGGGGGCCGTAACGCGCTGACACGCGAATGGGCGGTTGAGTTATTAAAATACGGCATACGGGTGAATGCCGTTGTAGTCGCCGAATGCTGGACGCCTTTATATGAAAACTGGATAAACACATTGCCCGACCCCATTGCTAAGCGACATGAGATACAAGCGAAGATTCCCTTAGGCAACCGGATGACCACCGTAGAAGAAATAGCCAACATGGCCGCATTTTTATTGTCAGAAAGATCCAGCCATACAACCGGACAGCTTATTTATGTGGATGGCGGATATGTGCATTTGGACAGAGCGTTGGCGAATGCTTGAAGTTAGAGAGTGGTTGATTGAGTTGATTTAGTGAGTAGTTGTAACTCGATCAACCTAATCAACTTAGTCCAACCCAATCAACTAAACAATGACCAAAATAGACTCCCACCAGCATTTTTGGAAATTCAACCCCGTTAGAGATAGCTGGATCAATGATTCCATGTCTGCTATCCGTCGGGATTTTATGCCTGGCGACCTTGAACCGATATTAAAGAAATTTGAGATCGATGGTTGTGTCGCTGTTCAGGCCGACCAGTCCGAAATTGAAACCGAATTTTTAATCAGTCTTGCCGAAGAAAATAATTTTATCAAAGGGGTCGTTGGATGGGTTGATTTAAGGGACGATGCTGTTGGAAAGCGCCTGGAATATTTTAGTCAATTTAAAAAATTGAAAGGCTTCAGGCATGTATTACAAGGTGAAGCCGACCGGGCGCTTATGCTGACCCCACAGTTTGCAAAAGGTATAAGCGCTCTAAAGCCATATGATTTTACTTACGACATACTGATATTTCCTGACCAATTGGGTTATACCCACCAGTTTGTAAAAACCTTTGGCGGCCACCGGTTTGTGATAGATCATATTGCCAAGCCGGATATCAAAAATAAAAATATTGACCGCTGGGCAATCGGCATGAAAGCTATAGCCCGGCACGACAATGTGTGGTGCAAGGTTTCAGGAATGATCACGGAAGCAGATTGGCAGAATTGGGTGCTAAGTGATTTTGCGCCATATTTGGATGTGATATTTGAAGCCTTTGGGCCCAAAAGGGTAATGTTCGGGTCCGACTGGCCGGTTTGCAACGTAGCCGGCGGCTACCAGCAGATGCTTTCGGTGGTTAAAAATTATACGTCGATGTTATCTGGAGATGAACAGGCCCGGTTTTGGGGCTTAAACGCAATGGAATTTTATAAACTTAACTAAGTATATTATGAAAAAGCCAGCCCTATTTATTTGTATGATCATTCTTGGTTCCCTGTTTGCGAAGGCGCAGGAGAAATTTAGCGGCCTGGGTGTCAACCTGGGGAACCTGTACCGTTTGTCGGACGCAAAAACCCGGTCAATAAGCCCCGAAAATTTTAATGGTGAAAAAGGAAAGGGCGGCATGGCGACAACAGGCACAGGCGCCGGCCCGGCCCGCGATCTGGGCCAAACCTGGAAGCTCAGCCCAAGCGTGGTAATAAAAAAGCACACCACTTATACTGTTGCCGAGATTGAGGGCCCCGGCGCTATCCAGCACATCTGGATGACGCCAACCGGTAACTGGCGTTACTCCATACTTCGCTTTTATTGGGATGATGAAACAACGCCTTCGGTTGAGGCGCCTGTCGGCGATTTCTTTTGCATGGGCTGGGGTAAATATTCGCCTCTTCAGTCGCTGGCAGTTGTGGTAAACCCCGGCAGCGCCTTCAATTGCTATTGGCCCATGCCTTTCCGTAAAAAATGCCGGATTACTATGGAGAACATTGACGACCGGGATATGACGGTATATTACCAGGTTGATTATACGCTTACGGATGTTCCTAAAGATGCTGGATATTTTCACGCGCAATTCCGCAGGGTAAATCCGTTGCCGCTTAAAAGGGATTATGTGCTGGTTGACAGCATCAGGGGTAAAGGGCAATATGTTGGCACTTACCTGGCGTACGGCTCAAATAAAAATGGCTGGTGGGGCGAAGGGGAGATCAAATTCTTTATGGATGGCGACACCCGGTTCCCAACCATCAACGGCACCGGAACGGAAGACTATTTTTGCGGTTCCTACGACTTTGACAGCAGGCATAAAAAAGCCGATGGTACTGAGTCAAGCGAATACACCGAGTTTTGCAGTCCCTATAGCGGCCTGCCGCAGGTGATAAGGGGAGACGGCCATTATGAAATAGCGCAACGTTTTGGTCTGTACCGCTGGCATATTGCAGATCCTATTCGCTTTGAAAGAGATTTAAAGGTAACCATACAGGATTTGGGCTGGCACCACGACGGGCGTTATATGCCCTTGCAGGACGATATCGCTTCAGTTGTATTCTGGTATCAGAGCGAGCCGCATGGCGCCTTCCCTGTTTTTCCCTCAAAAGATCAGCTTGAAGTGAATTAGTCCACAGCAAAGTATTATTTTTTTATCGGAACAAAACTCTTCACCAGCGGTTAATTAAATAGCGATTGTATAGAAATTGTAAATTTTCTTTAAATACATGTTTAAACATCTATTTTAATTATATTTGTGTTAAATAAAACAATCAAAAATTAGAAATCATGTCAACAGCAACAGAAACAACAACAAAATGGGCAATTGACCCTATGCACTCTGAAGTGCAGTTTAAGGTAAAACACCTCGTTATTTCAACAGTAACCGGTTTTTTCAGAAATTTTGAAGGAACGATGGAAACTGAAAACGATGATTTTGAAGATGCAAAGATATCCTTCACTTTAAATACCGACAGTATAGATACCAACCAGGGCCAGCGGGATGAACACTTAAGGTCGGCCGAGTTTTTTGACTCAGCGCAGTATCCGCAAATGACTTTCAAATCGACCTCATTCAAAAAAACCGGTGATGATGAATATGAGCTGGTTGGTGACCTGACCGTTAAAGATACCACCAAACAAGTTAAATTACAAGCTGAATACGGCGGCTCCGCAGACGATTTTTATGGAAATACCAAAGCTGGTTTTGAAGTTACCGGTAAGATCAGCCGTAA
>JAQBOH010000129.1 GCA_028288125.1 Mucilaginibacter sp. | reverse complement strand
TATTCTGCTGGCCCAGCTTGATCGCTTCGTTCAGGGTGATCGCCCGGTCCTGCGCGCTTGCAGTGTTAACAGATAGCAGCGCTAAAATGCTTGCAGGTGCAACAAACCGCGTAAATGTTGTGGCCACGCTTTTAAATAGATTATTGTTTGTGATCTTATTTTGTGTTGTCATTGTCTTTAACCAGGTAAGCTTTTAAAAGTCGTTTCATATATTTCTTGATCCGTGGCTTGAGCTTTTCCTCCAGGAATTTTTCGTCACGAATATCATGCCCAAGCATGATCGATGATATATGCGGTGAGTTAATAATATAATTTTTTGTACCGAAAATGGTTGCGGTAATTAATTGTGTGTCGATATCCTTATAAAAGCTGCCATTCTTTACGCCCTCATCAAATAGCTTTTTAAATTCAAGCACATTTACCATCAGGATTTCAGTTATCTTATCGGTGAGCTCCGAGCGCTTACTGATCGACATTTCCCGGTTTATTAATTTTTGGAAACAGTTATTTACAATGATCCGGTCAACATAATTGTCAATGCACTTGGCCAGCTTATCCCACGACGACATGCTTTCGTCGCTCCCGATATTTTGCAGCAGCGTTTGAAATGAGGATATTTTTCGTTCAAAAACCGCCAGGAACAATCCTTCCTTCGAACCGAAATAATAATTAAGCATGGCCATATTTACCCCTGCCTCGCCTGATATCGCGCGCGTTGAGGCCCCGTCGTATCCCAGGTCTGAAAACACCCGTTCAGCAACATCCAGGATACGGTCTTTTTTATCTATTTTATCTTTATCCATTGCTTTTCGGCGCAAATTTAATCAAACGATTGATTAAATTAAAAACAATTTTATGTTAATATTTATAATACACTGATAATCAATGTGAAAAATCATTTAAATGATGAACACATGACAAATAAAGATGTTTTTATAATTATTAAATTATTGATACATGTAAAATATGCCATTTATCTTTCAATATATTTGCTCATATGAACCGGATAAAACTTTTTGTTTCCCTTTTTTTTATCACTTCAGCCGGATTTGCACAAACCGCTCCCCCGGCCGACCTGGTAACCATCGAACAAAATTTTAAAAAGCTCGATGTGCTCGGAAGCGTACTGTATGTGGCAGCTCACCCCGATGATGAAAACACCAGGCTGCTGGCCTACCTGGCACAGGAGAAACATTACCGTACCGGCTATTTATCAATGACCCGCGGCGACGGCGGGCAAAATTTGTTAGGCAACGAACAAAGCGAGCTGCTCGGCCTGATACGCACTCAGGAACTGTTAGCTGCCCGTAGAGTGGACGGCGCCGAACAGTTTTTTACCCGGGCAAATGATTTTGGCTTTTCAAAAGGGCCCACCGAAACGTTAAAGATATGGGACAAAGAAAAGGTCTTGAGCGACGTGGTATGGGTTATCCGGAAGTTCAGGCCCGATGTAATTATATGCCGGTTCCCTACAACGGGCGAAGGCGGCCACGGGCACCACACTTCGTCAGCCATATTGGCGCAGGAAGCTTTTACAGCCGCTGCCAATCCCAATCGCTTTCCGGAACAACTACAATATGTGCAGCCGTGGCAGGCCAAACGTTTGTTATGGAACACGTTTAATTTTGGCAATACCAATACCACGGCGGCCGACCAGTTTAAAATAGATGTGGGCGTTTATAATCCGATCATCGGCAAAGGATACGGCGAAATGGCCGCCGAAAGCCGCTCGAACCATAAAACGCAGGGCTTTGGCTCGGCCCGGCAGCGTGGCTCATCGTTTGAATATTTTAAAACGATTTTAGGCGATCCCCCGCAAAACGACCTGTTCGACGGTATAAACACCACCTGGAAACGGGTTAAAAATGGCGACGCTGTTTCATCCTTAATTAATATCATCCAAAAAAACTTTGATGTTGAACATCCTGAGAGTTCTGTACCAACCCTGGTACAACTGATGGCGCGCATTGAAAAGGTGCCGGATGTTTACTGGCGTACACAAAAATTGAAGGAGCTGGATAACCTTATTGCCGCATGCGCGGGATTATGGTTTGAAAGCTATTCGCTTGAGCCGGCTTACGCGTTAGGCGACAGCATAAAAATCCGTTCGCAGGTATTAAACAGGTACAGCGACAAAATAAAACTAAACCGCATAAGCATCGGGAGCGAAGTCAAAAGCCTTGACAGCCAGGTGATCCCGGCAAACCAGTTGCAAATTTATAGCACCAGCGCCATTGCAACTAAAATTACCCAGCCTTACTGGCTCGAAACAGCGCATACACAAGGTTCATATAATATTCCTAACCAGCTATCAGTAGGCAATCCTGAGAATCCAGACCTACCGGCGGTAGATTATGAATTTATCATTGAGGGGAAACTTATTCATTTTGAACGAAGGGTAGTTTACAAATATGTCGATCCTGTCCGCGGCGAAGTATACCAGCCGTTAATTATAACACCTGCGGTTACAGCAAACATTGCCAGCCCGGTTTATATATATAATGCGCAGGTGCCTCAAAACGTACAGGTTAAATTAAAAAGCTTTATTAATGGCAACGGAACAATCAGTATAAAACCAGTAAAGGGCTGGAGCATATCACCGGAGAAATCGGACTTTACCAACAAGCACAAAGGCGACGAATGGACGGTTTCTTTTGCGGTTACACCAACCGGAAATACCAGCAAAACCTCGGAATTTGAGGCCGTTACTACAGTAAACGGTCAATCATCATCGCTGGGCATACAACAGCTCATTTATGAGCATATACCCGTTATCACCTTGTTCCCGCCGGCAAAGGCAAAACTGCTGGATATTAATTTAAAGATCGCGGGCAAACGCATAGGCTATATTAACGGCGCCGGCGATTTGGTTCCCGAGTCATTGCGCCAGGCCGGGTATGATGTACATATACTAACTGAAAAGGAGATCATGAACGGCGACCTATCAGGCTATGATGCAATTGTAACCGGCGTACGCGCTTACAACATTGATCCGCGCCTGGCCATTGAGCAACCCAAATTGCTCGATTATGTTAAAAACGGCGGCAACCTGCTGATACAGTATAACAATAACAACGGCTTAGTTACTAAGCAGATCGGGCCATATCCATTCCGGGTAGTCAACCAGCGTGTTACCGACGAGGACGCAAAGATCACCATTTTAGATAAACAAAACGCCGTACTGAACTACCCAAACACTATAACACAGGAAGATTTTAATGGCTGGATACAGGAAAGAGGGTTGTATTTCGTGAATGACATCGATCCCAATTATAAGCCCGTTTTACAGATGAATGACACCGGCGAGGCGCCCAATAACGGTGCAATAATTGTAGGCAATTATGGCGAAGGCAGGTTTGTGTACACCTCGCTCGCCTTTTTCCGGCAATTACCTGCCGGTGTACCAGGAGCTTACAGGCTGTTTATTAATTTGCTGAGCAAGCCAAAAAATCAGCCACTGAATTAGAAAGAAGGCAAAAATGCCGGCTAACAAATAAAAAATAATATAAATTTGCACGCATATAATTAACAATCATGATACCACACCACGCAGCAAAAACAATAAAAGACGTAAACATTTATTACCTGGTTGGATTACTGTCCGGCCTTTTCATAGGCGTAACACTTGAAGGAAGTCCGCTATGGATACCGATTTTAGGAATAGTTGGGCTATTGTTCACCGCCTTTTTCGTGAATATTTTTGTTAAAGGCCGTGCAGACGCCTGATCCTGAACTCCCCCCGTTTATACATAGTTGGAACCAGTTCTATGGCGTAGTTATCGCCTGGCTGGTTATATTAATTTTTGTATTTTGGCTCATTACAGCCTTGTTTGAATGAGCTTACCCGACTGGATCGTTTTAGGCCTTACCCTGCTTACCATCGTTATCTATGGTGTATGGAAAAGCGGGAGTAACAAAAATATCGACCAGTACCTGATGGGCGGACGCTCATTACGCTGGTACCACGTGGGCCTTTCGGTAATGGCCACCCAAGCCAGCGCCATCACCTTTTTATCAGCACCCGGACAAGCCTATTCTGATGGCATGCGCTTCGTTCAGTTCTACCTGGGCTTGCCGCTGGCCATGATCGTGCTTTGCTTAACGTTTGTGCCCATATTTCACCGCCTTAAAGTATATACCGCTTATGAATTTCTTGAACAGCGTTTTAACCTGAAAACGCGGGCGCTTACTTCTATTTTATTTTTGGTGCAGCGCGGGCTTTCAACAGGCATCACTATTTACGCGCCCTCAATTATCCTGTCGACCATACTCCAGATCAATACGGTTTACACCACACTATTTATCGGCGGGCTGGTTATTTTTTACACCGTTTACGGGGGCACAAAAGCGGTATCGTACACCCAGCTGCTGCAAATGAGCATTATTTTTTCGGGGATGTTCCTGGCGGGCATATTGGTAGTTAGTTTATTACCGGCAGGAGTAGGCTTTGGCCATGCCGTCAAACTGGCAGGCAAATTAGGGCGGATGAACGTGATCGACTGGAAATTCGACCGCAAAAATCAATACAACATATGGAGCGGTGTGTTAGGCGGCTTCTTTTTGCAATTGTCGTATTTCGGCACCGACCAAAGCCAGGTAGGCCGTTACCTTACAGGTAGTTCAGTCGGCCAAAGCAGGCTCGGGCTGATCATGAACGGGTTGCTTAAAATACCCATGCAATTCCTCATTTTGCTAATAGGCGTGCTTATTTTTGCATTTTACCAGTTCAACAGGCCGCCCATGTTTTTTAACGGGTACGAGGTAAAACAGGTAAAACAAAGTCACTATGCCGACCAGTATAATAACCTCGAAAACCAATATGCAACAGCGTTTGAACAGCGAAAAACAAAGGCGAATGATTTAATAAAAGCTTTTGATAAAGGCGACCCCGTACAAATAAGCCGGGCGCAGCAAGCTTTAAAAATTGCAGATAACCAGGCAGCAAACATCCGCAAAGCGGCTATCGCGGTAATGAAAAAAAATAATGAAAAGGCTAACGCCGACGATACCAATTACGTATTCCTCACCTTTGTTACCCAATACCTGCCTCGCGGATTGATCGGGTTGCTGATAGCTATTATTTTCCTGGCTTCAATGGGGTCAACCGCCAGCGCCCTCAATTCATTAGCATCAACCAGCGTGGTTGATATTTATAAACGTGTTATCAATCCCGGCGCATCCGATAAAAATTACCTGAACGCTTCGCGGCTCGCGACTATATTCTGGGGGGTAATTTGTGTATTAATGGCCCTGTATGCAAGCAAGGTGGGCAATTTACTTGAGTACGTCAACAAACTGGGCTCGTATATTTACGGAACCATCTTAGGCATATTCGTTGTCGCGTTTTACTTCAAAAAAATCAATGGCAATGCTGTTTTTATAGCGGCGATAATTACCGAGGTCCTGATTGTTATCCTCGGAAATTTTGAGCTTGTAGCTTATTTATGGCTTAACGCGATAGGCTGTATTTTAGTGATCCTCATCGCGACAGTGATCAATCCCGTCGTACCCGGTTTTAAAATCCGTTACCGCGAAAAGAAAGTGTAAAACCGAACTGCCTTAGCTATCCTGTTTATCAAATCCGAAATACTACCTGTTTGCCTGGTCAAGCACTGCCTGGTTTAAGCGCACATACTCGTCATCATTACTTGCCTTTGCCAGGTCTACGCCCTTTTGCGCCGCTTTAATAGCTGCCGCCTTATTGCCCATTTTCAGGTGGATGCGTGCCTCCCAAAGCCTGTACCACGGACCGTTAGGATCAGTTTTTTCTGCCTCCAATGCCCATTCCAGCGCCTTATTCATATCCTTATTGTTCTCGTAATAATATTGTATGGCATTAAAATAATAAGGTTTCCGGTTACCTTTCATCAATTCGTTAATATTGGCCGTTATTTGAGCGTCATCGTCTGTTTTTAAATGAATTGCAACAGCCGTATGATCCCATACCAGGTACAAGTCTGACGACGTTGTGGTTTCGTTGGCAAACACGATAGTAAAAGATTCCCTTTTTTCGGCAAGATAAACAGGTTTTACTTTGAAACGCAGATAGTCGTCCACTTCTTTGTAACTATATGCACCCCATTGCTTCGCCGTTTTATTCAGAATAACGGTCCATTCATTTTTATCCGGAATGGTAAATAGCGAATAAGTGCCCGCAGGTACGCTATGACCTTCAACAATTACATTTTCGCTGAAAGTGATGGTTGTAGCGGCGTTGGCCCCGGTGCGCCATACTTGTCCGTAAGGGTTTATTCCGCCAAAAATAACCCGTCCTTTTACACTCGGACGCGAATAAGTAACGGTAACCTTTCCCAGGCCAAAGTCCTGTATAATGGTTTGTGTGGGGCTAGCCTCGGGTATCCTGGGCGCTTGCGCTTTGGCCGTTAAACTTGTACCCGCAAAAAGCAGGGCGATAAGGTGTATATAAAGCTTTCTCATAATTATATTTTAAACTAAGGTATCAATTGTAATTTTAATATTACAATGGCGGCGGCAAAATGCTAAGATAGCGCAAAAATGACATGTCTCAAATTAACAAATCTTGTGGCCTCGGTAAACAGCTGCCTCTGCCTACGCTTATGCCTTTTTTAATAGATAATAAAGTTTCCGGGTCCCTTTGGTCTGTCTGCGTAATTTCAGCACAGGTCAAGTGCCACTTAACCCGGGCGAGCTTCATCTTTATGCATTGCACATTTGTGTTGTGCTGTAGTGTATCTGCCTCAAGCGGCCTGTTGTTCCACGGAAGTCCAGATTGAAAGATGTGGCTTTAAGCCTGGCCAGCAAAGATATTTATAAAAACTACAAAAATAGTTTGCAAACTACAAAAATAGTTCTACCTTTATCCAACTATATAAGTAGTTTGCATGAACATCAAAGAACTTACCAAGGCAGAAGAACAGGTAATGCAGCTATTATGGCAATTAAAAGAAGCCATAGTAAAAGACATCATCGAACAAATGCCCGAGCCAAAACCGGCTTATAATACAGTATCCACCGTAGTGCGGGTGTTGGAGGGTAAAGGTTTTATTAACCATAAAGCCTATGGCAATTCGCACGTATATTTCCCGGTGATCAGCCAGGCACAGTATAAAAAGTTCACCTTCGATAAGATGATGAGCAGCTATTTCAGCAACTCGTACGAAAGCCTGGTATCCTTTATAGCCAACGAAAAAACGCTGGATATACAGCAGCTCGATGAGCTAACCAAACTGATAGAAGATATTAAAAACAAAAAGAAATGAACTGGCTGTATTATCTTGCGGAAGCCAATATATACCTCGGCGTATTTTATTTGGCCTACTGCTTATTTTTAAACCGGGATACCCATTACCAGCTAAACCGGGCCTACCTGATATGTACGTGCATCGTTTCGTTTATACTGCCCGTTTTGCAGATAGGCGTATTAAAGCCGGCTAAGCACGCAGAGCGTGCAGTTACAGTTAATTACGCCATGCCTGTACAGGCAGTAAGCATTGCCGCACCGCAATCCCTACCCATATCGACTGCCGCCGCGCCTGTAATTGAGCATCATTTTACTTTACAGGAGGGTTTATTATATGTGTACCTGGCAGGCGCCGCCGTTTTATTGGTTATGCTTTTTATTAAACTGTATACCGTGTTCAGGTTGATGCGCAATAAGCAAAGTGTTAAAGAAGGCAAGCACCGGGTGATTTATTTAACCGGGACAGATACCGCGTTTTCGTTTTTTAACTACCTCATCATCGGCGCCAACGCAACCGGGGCCAATACAATCATACGGCACGAGCTGGTGCACATCCGGCAAAAACACTCGGCCGATATTATATTCCTGGAGCTGTTGAAGATCATTAACTGGTTTAACCCGTTTGTGTACCTGCTGCAAAACAGTTTAAAAACCGTACATGAATATATTGCCGACGAGCAAACCGCCGCTTATGAAACCGACGCGCTGGCCTACTCTTCATTTTTAATAAACAACGCATATGGCGCCTGTGGCTCGTCAATCACCCATTCATTTTTCAATTATAACCTGTTAAAAAAGAGAATCATTATGTTAAATCAAAAACGTTCGGGGAATTTGGCAAGGCTGAAGTACCTAGTAGCTGTTCCAATCTGCGCGGCATTGCTCTGCGCGTCAACCCTTGTATTCAGTAAAACCTATGGCTGGGTCGACCTTGCTCCGGCTAACGCAAAATCAGCAGGCAAGTATGCTATGCTTAATGCAGATCATCCGCTAAAGCGGAAACGTTTAAAGATCACCCAAAACGGGGTAACCACGATAACAGACAAGCTTTCTGTTGATCAAAAAAACAAAAAAATGGTTTACACGGCCGGTACAATTACCAGTGCCGACAGATCACTGCTGCTCAAAAACAATCACATTAAAGTGGAGATAGTTGAGGACAGCACGCGGTTTACCACCAAAGACGGCAAATTGATGTTACCCGGCGTTAATGTTGACGGTTATTACCTGCTGGATCATTTTTTGCATAACAACATCCATTATACCTCTGCCGAAGGCGAAAAGGGCGGGCTGGTAGAAGTAGGCTTCGCGCTCGATAAGGACCGCCATATAACGGATGCCAGGATTGTTAAAAGCGGCGGCGCCAAACTGGATGCCCTGGCGTTAAACGGATTTAATGCCTATAAGGGAATTGTTAATGATGATGCGGGTAAAAAATACAAGTTGGGCGTTTATTTTTTCGCCGATGATTATTCCATATTTAAAACCGATTCGCTTGGCAACGATCCCGAATTTGCAGGGGAACTGATCATCACCAATTATAAATACCCTGTAAACCGAACCAGCAAAGGGTACGAGTATGATGAGAGCGGCATTGGTTTCCCCGGCGATAATAATAACATGGCCAATGCCAGGGTAATCATTTATGATAAAAACGGCGGGGGCAACTGGTACTTTCAAAATAAATGTACCCCGGCCGACCTGAAATTCCTGAACGATAAATACGGTTACACTTTCCCGACAGGCGCTTCGTTGATTGTACAATTCATGTATCCCAAAGACATTAACTACAAGCGCCTGGGCTATGTTTTTGATGTGCCATCCTATTTGGACGCGCCGTATGCCAATCAATTTTATAACTATATGCTTGACAATACCGAATATCCGCAGCAAGCCAAAAAAGCGCTTACCGGCGGGGTTGTTGTGTTGAACTTTAGCCTAAATAACGACGGAATGATAAGCGATGTAAATGTGGCGCAAAGCGCAGGCAATGGCTTTGACGAGGCGGCAGTAAACGCAATGCGATCCTATAAGTCGGCCATTAAAGATAATGCGGGCAGGCATAGCATAGCCATATCGTTTTGCGTGGCCGAAAAGAAGTACCACCCGGTTGTAAGCAGCAAAATTAAAAACGATGGCTATGTAGGCGAGCTGGCCATATGCGATGCTAAGTCGCCATTTGTAAATGGAACTGCTAAATTTACGCCACCCGCAATAGCCCCCAAAAACTGACGGGGTTAAAAGAGTTCAGTTGTACCAACGGGGGATCTATCCCGCCTGTTTGGAAAAGAAACCGGGTCGTGGACCCGGTTTCTTTTAGCGTTTAGCTCGTCGCTGCATCGCCGTAAGGAAGTGCAGGTGGCTGGAAAGCAAAACACTCTTATACATTTTGGCTTTTGACATATATATAGCCGGCTGTTCTGCCGGTTTTTTCCTATTTTTACGAAATGCTCCAGGGTAAAAACATTGTTTTAGGAATCTGCGGAAGTATAGCTGCCTATAAATCGGCGTTACTGGTACGCTTATTCATAAAAGCCGGAGCCAGCGTACAAGTGGTGATGACCCCGGATGCTACCAATTTTATAACCCCTCTCACCTTATCCACACTTTCAAAAAAGCCGGTGTTCGTTGATTATTTTACACCTGAAAGCGGTGAGTGGAACAACCATGTGGAACTGGGCTTATGGGCCGACTTTTTTGTAATTGCCCCCGCGAGCGCTAATACGCTTGCCAAAATGGCGCATGGGTTATGTGATAATTTATTGCTTGCCATTTATCTTTCGGCAAAATGCCCGGTATACTTCGCGCCGGCGATGGACCTTGATATGTGGAAACACAGTGCCACTAAAAAAAATATCAGCAAATTGCAATCCTTCGGGGACATTCTTATTCCCCCGGGTACCGGCGAGCTGGCCAGCGGGCTGAACGGCGAGGGACGCATGGCCGAACCCGAGGAGATCATCGCCTTTTTATCGGCTGATATAAAAAAAAAACTTCCGCTGGCTGACCAAAAAATAATGGTTACCGCAGGCCCTACTTACGAGGCTATCGACCCGGTCCGCTTTATTGGTAATCACTCCTCGGGTAAAATGGGGTTTGCTATCGCGGATGAGCTGGCAGCCATGGGTGCCGCAGTTACCCTGATCGCGGGGCCATCATTAGAAGTGAGCAAACAGCAGTCTGTCAAACGCATCGACGTGACATCAGCAGAGGAAATGCTGCAAGCCTGTTTAAGCCACTTCGAAAATTCGAAAGCCTGCATCATGAGCGCCGCGGTGGCCGACTATACCCCGGTAAATGTGGCCCTGCAAAAAATAAAAAAACAGGACGATAACTTTACCATCGAGGTAAAAAAAACAACTGATATTTTAAGCAGGCTGGGCGCTCAAAAAAAACCGGGCCAGGTACTTGCCGGGTTTGCTTTGGAAACCAACAACGAAGAACAGAACGCGATTGACAAACTGAAAGCGAAGAATTTAGACTTCATCGTGCTTAATTCGCTGAACGACGAAGGCGCCGGCTTTAAAAAGGACACAAATAAAATAACCATTATCGACCGCGACCTGCAAAAAACGGCGTACACCCTTAAAAGCAAGGAAGAAGTTGCCCGCGATATTTGCTATAAAATTACTGAATTGATAAAGCGATGAAAACATTTGGCCTGTATATTTTACTGTCGTGGTTATGCGCTGTTGCAGCCGCGCAGGATTTAAATGCGCGCATACAGGTCGTTTCGCCAAAAATACAATCAACCAACAAGCGGATATTTCAATCGCTCGAGACCGCGATGAAGGATTTTTTAAACGGCCGCAAATGGAGCGCCGATGCCATTTTGCCCCAGGAGCGGATTGATTGCAACTTCGTGTTAAATATTACAGCTTGGGACGGCAGCAGCAATTTTAGCGGAGAGCTTCAGGTACAATCATCAAGGCCGGTTTTTAACTCGTCATATACTACTACGTTAATAAATGTCAATGATAAGGATATCGATTTTACCTATACCGAAGGGCAAACCATTGACTACACCGACCAAAATTACCAAAGCAATCTGAGTTCTATTATGGCGTTTTATGCCTATATTATTGTGGGTATGGATTACGATACCTTTTCGAGATATGGCGGCAATCCGTATTTTTTAGCCGCGCAAACGGTGGTAACCAATGCGCAAACCGGCGGCAGCAAAGGCTGGAAAGCGTTTGACGGAACCATTAACCGTTATTGGCTTTCCGAAAATTTAAACAATACGCTTTACCAGCCATTACGCGGTTTCGTATACGATTACCATCGCCAGGGTTTGGATGTGATGGCCGATAATCCCGGGAAGGGACGGAAGGTGATTTCAGCCTTGCTGCCTATACTCGCGCAGGTTGACCGGCAGCGGCTTGGCGCGATGTTTCCGCTTGTTTTTTTTACCGCCAAAAGCGATGAGCTGGTGTCTATATTTAATAAAGCCGCTTCACAGGAACGCCTGCAAGCCATGAACATACTAAGCCAGGTTGACCCGGCCAATGGTTTGAAGTACCAGGCGCTGCAGAAGTAGTTTTTATTTCGAATTTTTCACGGTTTATTTGTTTTTCAAAGGCGTTCAAGAAGGCTACGCCGTTTCGGATGTTCGATTTCGGATTTAATGCCTTTATGCACAGAACAGTGCAAACCGCCAAAATGTTTCTAATAATAACGGAGCCGGAAGACGCATCCCATAATTCCGACGAATATCCGAAATTCGAAATCCCCCTGTAACATTCTATTTTCCCATACGTCTTTTTAAATAAATAAAAAATAATTTGCATATACGAAACTTATCGTATATGTTTGTACGAACAAATTCGTATACAGATAATAAAATGGAAATAAAACCAACAGAAAGCGAGCTGGAGATATTGCAGATCATCTGGAAAAAAGGTGAATGCAGTGTGCGGGATGTGCATGAGGAATTGTTAAAAAATAAGGATGCGGGTTATACCACTACGTTAAAGCTGATGCAGATCATGCATGATAAAGGATTGGTTGAACGGGATACCGCAGCTAAAACACACCTATATAAAGCAGTGATCACCCGCGAGCAGGCGCAGAAAACGGCGCTGGATAAAATTATATCCACTGTATTTAAAGGTTCAACCGCCGACCTTGTGATACAGGCGCTGGGGCATCAGCGGGCATCGAAGGATGAGATTGAGGCGATAAGGAGTTATTTGCGGGAAGTGGAGAATGGGGATTAGTCGGAAAGGAAAAAGACCATAGTCGATGGACCATAGTCCAGGGCAACTGAAAGGGAACATATTATATTTATTAACTATTGACCATAGTCCATGGACTATGGACTTTTGAAAAGCAAATTAAGATGGAAAACGCACTCTACAATATCAGCCAGGTTTTAGTGATAACCATTATCCATTCGTTATGGCAGGGGCTGCTTATTTATTTCGCGCTGCGGATGGCACTTATGTTTTCCGCACACTTATCGGCATCAAAAAAATATTGGCTTGCCGTTTCCAGTCTGCTGGCTATAACCGGCTGGTTTGTTTATACCCTGATAAACGAGGTAAGTGTATACAACTGGCTGGCTGTGGCGCCGTCCAGGTTGTCTGCCATGCCGTTAATCCTTGAGTTGCCGCAGGGCATACGCCGGTTTAATGACCAAAGCATACGCTATTATTATAGCATTGAAGAATACCTACCTTATATATCTATCATCTATTTAGCCGGTTTACTGTTTAACGCGGGCAGGCTGATACTGGGCCGCAGGAGGATCAGCATCATCAGGCAAACCATGAGCATTGATATCCCGCTTCAGCGAAAGATCAATCAATTTGCCGAAACGCTTAATATCGACGTTAAGGTAAAAGTCGGTTTAAGCAAAATGGTCGACGTCCCTTGTATGGTGGGTTACATTAAACCGATTATTCTTTTACCATTTACATTAAGCACTTACCTCGCCGCAGAAGAAATTGAAGCCATATTATTACATGAGCTGACCCACATTAAACGGAACGATTACATTATGAATTTGCTGCAGCAGGTTATTTCAACCTTGCTGTTCTTTAATCCTTGTGTGCAGCTGATTAATAAGATCATTAACGAAGAACGCGAAAATTGCTGCGACGACCTGGTAATCCAGTCCACACCAAACCCTATAATTTACGCAAGGGCCTTGTTAAAACTTGAAGAAACACGCGAAAGCAATATGCGCATGGCCCTGGCTGCCACCGGAAAAAAATATTATTTACTAAACAGAATACAACGTATCATGAAAACTAAAAAACCAACTTCGGCCATCCGCCCGGCTTTGCTGGCCATGCTTATATTAACCATCGGCATGGGTTGCATCGCCTTGCTTAATCCACAGATCGCACAGGGTAAAATATCGATAAAAGCGATAAAGCCGGCACTTACCGTATTGCTAAGCGATACCGGTCATAAAGCTAAAGCCACTGAATCGAAAAAGAAATTAGCAGCTAAAAAGGACTACAAAACAAAAAACAAAATTAAATTAAACAAAGCGGACAAATGGAGCTATAATTTCAACTATGAAGACCCCGAACTTGAAAAGCTCGGCAAGGAAGTTGAAAAATATGGCGAAGCAGTAAGCAAATATTACGATAGTCCGGAGTTTAAAAAGCTATCCGAAGAAATGGAGCAAAAAGGCAAGGAAATGGAAGCCTTTTATAATAACCCAGAATTGAAAAAATTGCAAGAACAGCAGGAAAGGATAGCAAAAGATTTTGACGTAAAATGGGGAAACTCATCTGAAACTGAACAAACCGGCCATCAAATGGAATTGATGGGCAAGAAAATTGAAAAATATTATAACAGCGATGAGTTTAAGCAACTGAACGAGCGGCTTGAAAAAAAATATGGGATAAAACGTAATCATAACGGCTATCATGATGGCGTTAAAGATGAAAATTACAAAAAATATGAGGCTGAGCTACAAAGCCACACCCCGGCTGAAGTAACCGCGGCCACTACACAAATTAAAAATTTAGGCGAACAAATGCGAAAACATTATGACTCGCCCGAATTTCATGCACAAAGCGACCAGATGAAGGCTATGGGCGACAGCTTAAGGAGGGCATTTAACAATCCCATGATCAAAGAACAACAGGAAGAAATGCGCAAACTGGGCGAACAAATGCGTGAAATGAATAATAACCCGGAAATGAAAAGGGAAAAAGAGATGCTAAAAGAAGCGAGCGCCAAAATGAAGGCTTATACCCACAGCCCGGAATTTAAAAGGAGAATGGCCGAGATGCGTGCCAAGGCCGAAGCATTCGAACGGATTGAGCAACCCGAAAAACCGGAAAAACCGGAAAAGCCAGAGAAGCCGGAAAAACCCGAAGAGAATAATTAGAGGTTAGAGATTAGTGACCTGTTAAAATATTTATTTCGAATCTCTGATCTCGAGCCTCTAATCTCTTCCCGAAAATCGTAATTTAGTATCCTCCAAACCGGGATACTTTTTTTATGCTTCAAAAGCTCAGTATTAGCAATTACGCTTTAATCGATAACCTTGAGATCAGTTTCGGCAGCGGGTTAAATATCCTTACCGGTGAAACCGGCGCCGGTAAATCGATTATATTGGGTGCCCTGTCGCTCATTTTGGGGCAGCGTGCCGAGAGTCGTTATTTTTTTAACCAGCAAAAAAAATGCGTGATTGAAGGACTGTTCCGGATCGATGCATTTCATTTGAAACAGTTTTTTATTGAGAATGACCTCGACTACGAGCCAGAAACCGTTTTACGGCGCGAAATATCGGCCGACGGCAAATCGCGGGCATTTGTAAACGATACGCCGGTTAATTTGAACGCGCTTAAGGCCCTGGGCGAAAAACTGATCGATATTCATTCGCAGCATGCTACGCTTGAGATCAATGATGCTGAGTTTCAGCTGCTGGTGGTGGACGCGGTAGCCGCTCATGAAGATCTACTCAACGACTACCGTTTCAAATTCAGGTTGTTTAAAAAAGATACAGCCAGCCTGCAGCAGCTTATCGCGGAAAGCGAAAAAGCAAAAGCCGACCTGGATTATTACCAGTTCCAGTTTGACGAACTGGAAAAAGCCGGGCTTACGGCCGGTGAACAAGAATTGCTGGAGCAAGAGCTTTATACGCTTAATAATGCCGAAGAGATAAAGCGCAATCTATCCGGCGCGCATTATTTAATGCAGGAGGGTGAAACTTCGGCCATAATACAACTGCACGAGGCCGGGCACCAGCTATCGTCACTGGAAAAGTTTAACCCGCAAATTGAAGAGCTGCACCAGCGTTTAAACAGCGCGGTAATTGAACTGAAAGACATTGCTGCCGAAATTGAAAATATTGAACAGCGCACGCATACCGACGAAACCCGCGCCGGGGAGATCAATACACGGTTAAGCATGGTCTATAACCTGCAAAAAAAGCACCGGGTAAATAGTGTAGATGAGTTGCTGCAGTTGCAGGATGACCTTTCCGGGAAAATCCAACAGGCCGTGTTTGGTGATGAAGCCATTGAAAAACTGCGCAAACAATTAAATTCGGATCAAAACGGGCTCGAAGCTTTAGCTCAATCAATATCTGCCAACAGGCAAAAAGCTATACCGGGCATCGAGGCCAGCGTGATTTCGTCCCTTTCGGAAATGGGCATGGAGAGTGCCGTGCTGAAAGTGGAACTGGAAGTTAGGAAGTCCGGAAGCCCGGATTTTCTAACCAAAAATGGGATCGATGAAGTCCGCTTTTTATTTACCGCCAACAAAGGCCATACTCCGGCTGAAATGAGTAAGGTGGCATCGGGCGGGGAGCTGTCGCGGCTGATGCTGGCGATAAAATCGCTGATCGCCCGGAACACCGCTCTGCCGACGATCATTTTTGATGAGATCGACGCGGGTGTATCAGGCGAGGTGGCGAACAAAGTGGGGCAGATCATGGAACGGCTGGCAAACAACCTGCAGGTAATCACCATAACGCACCTCCCGCAAATTGCAGGTAAAGGCGGCAACCATTATTTTGTTTATAAAGACGATACCGCAACGGCGACTTACACGCGCATTAAGCAACTGGATAGCAACGAACGCGTGCTGGAAATAGCCAAAATGCTAAGCGGTGACAACCCGGGCGAAAGCGCGCTGCAAAATGCAAGGGAACTATTGGGGGATTTACGATCTTAGATTTACGAATTACGATTTAATACTTCGTCATGGCCTAAATCTGACATCGTAAATCTAAAATCGTAAATATAATTATCTTTGCCACCACTATAAACGCTAAAACATGGCTTACAATTTATTAAAAGGTAAAAAAGGCATCATATTCGGTGCATTGAACGAGCAATCCATCGCCTGGAAAGTAGCCCAGCGGGCAGTTGAAGAAGGCGCCGAGATTATATTGAGCAACGCCCCCATCGCTTTACGCATGGGCGAATTAAATAAGCTGGCGGAAGAATGCAAAGCGCCCGTGATCGCGGCCGACGTTACCAGCAACGACGACATCACCAACCTGTTCACCAAGTCGAAAGAGCATTTTGGCGGCGGCGTTGATTTTATATTACATTCAATCGGAATGAGCGTTAATGTGCGCAAAGGCATCACTTACACCGAAAACAATTACGACTTTACCCATAAAGGTTTGGATATATCTGCGCTAAGCCTGCACCGTATATTGCAGACCGCCATGAAAATGGATGTTATAAATGAGTGGGGATCGGTGCTTGCGTTGACCTATATCGCCGCGCAGCGTGTATTCCCTGATTATAACGATATGGCCGATAATAAGGCCTACCTGGAAAGCATCGCCCGTAGCTTTGGATATTATTATGGCGTAAAGAAACATGTGCGTATCAATACCGTATCGCAATCGCCAACGCGTACAACAGCAGGTTCGGGGGTTAAGGGATTCGACGGCTTTATCAATTACGCCGAAAAAATGAGTCCGCTGGGCAATGCCAATGCCGACCAGTGTGCAGATTATTGTGTGACCCTATTTTCTGATCTCACCAAAATGGTGACGATGCAAAACCTCTTTCATGATGGCGGCTTCTCGTTCACCGGGGTCACAAACGCGGTGATAGAGCAGATGGAGAAATAAGCCCCTCCTAAATCCTCCCCGGTAGGGAGGACTTTGATAAGGTTCCCGAAATATTTTATTTACAAAAAACGCCCTGATATATCAGGGCGTTTATTGTAAGCATTTTAAAAGTCTCCCCTACCGGGGGAGATTTAGAGGGGGCTTAATTAGAAGCAATTAACAAAAGCTTCATCGTCAGATTAGATGGTGGCTGAATAACTGTTACACCATCGGATGCCTGTGCATATAAAGCGAGGCTTCCCTGGTTATGGGTGTAGCTGAAAGATACGCCCTGGTATACTTCGGGGATCTGCTCGTAAACGCCAGTGGTAAACGAAAAATAAACCAGCACGCCGCCATGGTTATTAAAATAGCTATCGATTTCGGGCATGCTAACTACCGAAGAATAGGTTTTACCACCGTCTGTTGTGGTCCAGCTTGTGGATGCAACAGGTATTAAGATGGTTTGATTTGGATTGGGCGTAACGTACTGTTTTGTACAGGAAGATGCTGCTATTACTACTACAGCACACATAATAGATAAGATTCGTTTCATAAATATGTTGTTTAACTATAAGAATAACGTTTGTTCAAAAGGTTTAATATAGGGTTGAAATTTTTTTGTTCGTAAAAATACAGTCACCTTTTAATTATACGCAATAATAGGGAAGAATGAAACAGCGGTAAAATATTATTTCGCCTTTTGTTGCTCTACCCTCTCAAGCAAAATCCTTGCCGAATCGCGGATGATCTGCTCTAATACATTTATATCAACCGTATCCAGGCTATTGATGTACAGGCAGCCTTTGCCGGTTTTATATTTTCCCAATTGTTGCAGTAATTGGGGGTTAGTATGAAAACCGCCCATTAGGTACATGGTAATATTTTGTTTTCGCGGAGAAAGGCCAACGATGCACGAATCGCCTTCGTGGCCACTGTCGTACCGATAATGGTAGCTGCCAAATCCAACTATGCTTGTTCCCCACATTTTAGCCTCATAGCCGATAATTTTAGTAAAAAGCTCTACAAGTGCAAAGCAGTCTTCGCGTTTTTGAACGTCGCTCACAGTATTTAAAAATTCTGCAACGCTATTGTTAGTCTCGAGAGTTTTTTGAGTCGCCATATCTTTAAAATTTAATAGCCTGTTGTAGTCTCCCTAATTGCGCCGGCATTTTGCATGCTTAGTGCCTGTAATACAAATATATAACTAAAGTGCCGTTTTTTTTGTCGCAGGGTGTCGCACTGTCGCAGTGCGACACCCTGCTGTTATGAGGGCTGGCACAAAATCGTTACCATTTTCCTGTTGCATCATATCAATTAATCTATAAATTTGGTTAACCTACAATTATTTAAAATATACCTTATATTATGAAAAAAACACAGGTTTCCAGGCGCCGGTTTATCGGCGCCGGCATACTTGCCGCGGCAGGTATGGCCTTCTACTCAAAAAACGCGTTCGCCCGCTCAATTTTGTCAGCCGCTAAACCCAATTCGGTTTTTAACGGGGTGCAGGTAGGGGTAATCACCTATTCGTTCAGGAGCATGCCCGGCAGCGCCGAGCAGCTGTTACAATATTGCAAGGATTGCGACATAAACGCCATTGAGCTGATGGGCGACGCCGCCGAAGCCTACGCAGGGGCACCAAAACGTGACGGCAGCGCTGACTTCGCTGCAAAACTGGCCGACTGGCGCGCCAACTGCCCGATGGATAAATTTGTCGAACTGCGAAGAATGTATAATGACGCCGGCGTAAAAATATATGCCTGGAAACCAAATGCTTTAGGCAAGCGCAACACCGATGCCGAAATTGAATATGCCTTTAAGGCTGGCAAGGCCCTTGGCTGCAGCCATGTGACCGTTGAGCTGCCCGACGACGCGCAAACACAACGCCTGGGCGATCTTGCAGCCAAGCACCAAATGCTGGTTGGCTATCATGCCCATACACAAGCTACGCCCACCCTTTGGGATACCGCTTTAGCCCAGTCAAAATATAACGCGATCAACCTTGACATCGGCCATTATGTTGCCGGGACAAGCAGCAGCCCGGTTGAGTTTATTTTGAAGAACCATGACCGGATTGTTAGTATGCACATCAAAGACCGCAAGTTTAACAATGGTCCGAACGCGCCGTGGGGTGAGGGCGACACACCAATAAAAGAGGTGCTTGCGATGATGAAAAAGAACAAGTATAAATTCCCGGCCACCATAGAGCTGGAATACAATATACCAGCAGGCTCAGATGCCGTTAAGGAGGTGATCAAATGCCGTGAATATGCTAAGGCGGCGTTGGCGTGAGAAATGGTGAGTTGGCGAATGACTGATTGGGTTGATTAGGTTAGATCATCTTTAACTTAATCAACCCAATCAACCATTCACTTAATCAACCCAATCAACCATTCACTTAATCCAATTGAATCAACTCACCGAATTGACTATATCATAGCCCTTTACATTCATAGTCATCCGTTTACTCAAATTTAGGTGGTGCCTCAGTTTGAAATTTAATTTTCACTCGTAGCCTCAACCCCATATCGTATTGCCGCTTCAAGTATGCTAATTTTTATATCTTTTAAATGATTGAACCTAATGCAATACCCGGTCACGCTCGCCTTGCCTAGTTCTTTCCCATACGTTTGGGCTAAATATGTCTTATCCCCGATACCAAGGATATAGATAGAGATTCCTGTTTTGTTTGCGCTCATACCAATTTGATAATACTCCCGGGTCTTTCCATCGGCATATTTAATGGTGTAATATCCATATCCTATATTGGGGTTAGAAACAGTTTTATTTTCGCTGTCTTTACCATCCAGGAACCATAATTTACATGCTGGCATTACTTGCAGAATAATGTCGTGCAACTGTTGCATGTCACTACGCTTTGCTTCAGGCTGGCTGGTAATATACTTTTTGATTTGTTCTTGTACGTTCATATAAAATATTGAATTATAGGTTGCTTACTTTGCCTTTTCAAATCTCGCTTTTCAAATTTCAAATTGAGACACTACCAAATTTTAGCAATTAAAACCAAATAACAAAGCCGGGTAAATGCCATATTAGGGGTGTTTTCGTGACATGATATTATTATATTTGACATATACTTTATCCAATTATGAGGGAAATTGCCTTAATCATTCACGAAGACGCAACTTTATCAACCGTTACCGGCGCTATGGACATGCTGATCCATACCAACAATCTTTTCCGGCATACCGGCAAATCACTGCCGTTTAAAGTGATCCTGGCGGGCGAAAAATTAACCAATGACGTATTGGCCATATCATCGCCGTTTGTGAGCTATAGCACCTTCTCGGAAATTAAAAACCCTGATCTGATCATCATCCCCGCATTTTACGGCGACCGGACCGAAATGCTGAAAAAGCACAAGCCGCTTATCAACTGGATAAGCACCATGCACCAAAACGGGGCGGAAGTAGCCAGTTTATGTTCCGGTATCTATTTTTTGGCTGAAGCCGGATTGCTGTCGGGTCGCTCTTGCACGGCGCATTGGAGCGATATGGAAGATATTGTGAGCAGGTACCCCGACGTGAATTTCCTTTCGGATATGGTGATAACCGACCAGGAAAGCATCTATACCAGCGGCGGCGCGTTCTCGTCATTAAACCTGGTATTATACCTCATCGATAAATTTTGCGGCAGGGATGTGGGCATCTGGGCAAGCAAAATGTTTTCGCTGGATATGGACCGGATGAGTCAGTCACACTTTTCCGTATTTAAAGGGCAGCGCCAGCACAATGACGATGACATACAAAAGGCGCAAACCTTTATCGAGCAAAACCATCACACGCAGTTAAACATCGATGAAATTGCAGAACATGCCAATATGAGCAAGCGCAATTTCATCAGGCGTTTTAAGAAAGCGACCCAAAACACACCGTTTGAATACCTGCAGCGTGTAAAGGTGGAAGCGGCAAAAAAAGCGCTCGAAAAAGGCGCGCAAAATATTAATTCTTTAGTTTACGACACCGGCTATAACGACATTAAAACCTTCCGCGAGGTCTTCAAAAAGATAACCGGGCTGACACCGCAAGACTACCGGCGGAAGTACAGCAGGGATGTTTTGGTTGACCGATTGAATTAGCGGTGGGGGAAAGAATCAAGAAGCAAGAGCCAAGAATCAAGAGACTTAGACACTTGGTTCGCCTTTGGTTTCCACGCTTTAGATAACTTGACTCTTGATTCTTGGCTCTTAAGTCTAACGCCTAATACGGTGAGGGGCTCACTGCTGTCCAGCCGCCGTCGATAACCAAATTTTGCCCGGTGATATGGCGCGACTCCGGCGACACCAAAAATAGCACGGCGTTTGCTACATCTTCAACCGTAGCCGGGCGGCCCATTGGCGTTATGCGCGACCATGTGTTTTTGTATTCCACATCTTCCGTGGTACGTTCAGTGAGGGTTGCACCGGGAGCCACTGTGTTGATAGTGATTTGATACGGCGATAGTTCTACAACCAAACTTTTGGCCAACATCTCGAGCGCGGCTTTTGTCATGCCATAGGCGGCAAGGTCTTTATGTGCCTGGTGCCCGGTTACCGACGACATGAACAGGATGCTGCCACCGTTATGCTGTTTGATCATTTGCTGCGCGGCTTTTTGTGCGAGGAAAAAGCTTCCCTGCAAATTTAGGTTCATTACGTTTTGCAGCGAGACCGGAGGGTAGTTCAGAAAGTCGCCGTACAGGGTAATTCCTGCGTTGGCAATGGAAATGGTGAGTTTGCCAAATTGCTGTGCCGCCGTATCCACCATTTTTTGAATAAAATCCACATCGGCTGCGTCCCCGGCAAGGGGATAAACCTTTCCGCCCGCCACGGCAATGCGGGCGGCGGCTTCGTTTACCAATGTTTCGTTGATATCATTGATCAATATCTCCGCTCCATTGAGCGCCATTTGCCGGGCAATTTCAAAGCCGATGCCCTGCCCCGCGCCCGTGATGATGGCTACCTGTCCTGTGAATTTTTTGGTCATATCAAAAATATTTTTTTGTCATTCTGAGCGTAGCGAAGAATCTTCTTCCAAATAAAAACAATCTGCTGTCTCTTCTGGTGTAGAAGATTCTTCGCCATGCTCAGAATGACAAAGGTGTGGTTTATCAATGCGAATCCCTCAACACCTCACTCCCCGATGCTCCTTTTAAAAAATCCATATCGGCACCCAAATGCGCCTGCTCCACATGGGTTTGGTACAGCCATACGTATCCGCGGCTGCTTAAATTCTCATGTACCTTTAACCGGCTTTTTCGCTCACTAATCTCTACGTCAGACAATTCAACATGCAGTAATCCGGCGGCTACATCCAGCTTAATAATATCCCCGTTTTGCACGATCGCCAGGGTACCGCCAACTGCCGCCTCGGGCGAAACGTGCAATACAACCGTGCCGAAACCGGTTCCGCTCATCCGCCCGTCCGAAATACGGACCATATCTGTTACGCCTTTATCCAGCAGCTTTTTTGGTATCGACATATTGCCCACCTCCGGCATGCCGGGATAACCTTTCGGACCCACGTTTTTCAATACCAGCACACAGCTTTCATCCACATCCAGGTTCGGGTTATCGATCTTAGCCTTATAATCTTCAATATTTTCAAATACAACCGCCCGCCCGGTATGCGTCATCAGCGCGGGGGTTGCGGCTGAAGGTTTTACCACTGCCCCGTTTTCGCTGAGGTTGCCTTTCACTACCATTATACCTGCGACAGGGTTAAATGGCTCGTCCATGGTGGCAATCATCTCCCGGTTAAAACATTCGCTTTTTATATAGTTTTCTGAAATAGCTTTGCCACTGACGGTTATACTATCGCGATGCAGCACTTTATCCAGTTCTTTCATCAGCGCAGGCAGGCCGCCGGCGTAGTAAAAATCTTCCATAAAGTACTTGCCCGATGGCTGCAGGTTGGCCAATAGGGGAGTACTCTTCACGTTATTGAAATCATCCATCGTCAAGGGAACGCCGATGCGGGCTGCTATCGCCAGCAGGTGTATCACAAAATTGGTTGAGCCTCCGATTGCCGCGTTAACCGTTATGGCATTTTCAAATGCCTCGCGGGTAAGTATATCCGATAGGCGCAGATTTTCCCGTACCATATCCACAATCCGGCTGCCCGAAAGGTGTGCCAAAACTTTGCGGCGTGAATCAGCGGCGGGTATGGCGGCATTTTCGGGAAGTGTTAACCCAAGGGATTCTACCATGCAGGCCATAGTCGATGCGGTACCCATTACGGCGCAATGGCCCCGGCTGCGCAGCATGCAGGCCTCGGCGGTAAAAAGTTCTTCGTCTGTCATTTTCCCGGCGCGGTGCGCTTCCGAAAAACGCCACACGTCGGATGTGCTGATGTCGTGCCCCCGGTATTTGCCGGTAAGCATCGGCCCGCCCGAAACCACTATCGTGGGTATATTTACGCTGCAGGCGCCCATCACCAGCGCCGGCGTAGTTTTATCGCAGCCGCAGAGCAACACCACGCCATCGATTGGGTTGGCGCGAATAGATTCCTCTACATCCATGCTTACCAGGTTGCGGTACAACATGGCCGTTGGTTTTATCAACGTCTCACCGAGCGACATTACCGGGAACTCTACCGGGAAACCGCCCGCTTCGTATACGCCATGTTTTACCGATTCGGCCAGTTCCCTGAAATGTGCGTTGCAGGGCGTTAGCTCCGACCACGTGTTGCATATTCCTATCACCGGCTTTCCCTGCAATTCATGCGCGGGAATGCCCTGGTTTTTCATCCAGGCGCGGTATATAAAACCGTCCTTGCCTTTTTTACCAAACCATTGCTGGCTCCGCAGCTGCTCTTTATCCATCTGATTAAAATTCAATCAATATTATTGATTTATGTTCATATTTCGAATTTCGGATGTTCGATTCCGGATTTGTTTGTATTTAACTGTGTTCACGAGGCGCTACCATTTGGATTTGTTTTTTTATCGGCAATTTAAATTGATATATTTCGGCATGAAGAAAATGATCAGCCTGGTGTTTATTCTTGCGGTTGCTTTGTTCGGTAGCCCCTTTTGTTTGCGGGCACAGCAAAAATCGCCGCGATTTCATGTCGTCGTGCTTTATGAAAATGGCGGGCATCATATCGAATATTCAAAGGTTGCCCGCGTATGGCTGGATAAGCTGGCAGCCGACAGCAATTTTTCTATCGATTACATTCAGAACACCGATTTGATCGATGATACTTTTTTAAGCAAATATCAATTGTTCATCCAACTGGATTACCCGCCGTACGGCTGGAAGGAAAAGGCGGTTATCGCTTTCCAGAATTATATCACCCGGGGCAAAGGCGGCTGGATAGGTTTTCATCATGCAA
>JAQBOH010000075.1 GCA_028288125.1 Mucilaginibacter sp. | reverse complement strand
GAATTAAAAAACTATCGTAATTTTGATATCGTAAAAAGGGGATAAATATAATCCTTCAAACTAATTTCCATTGATCATTGTCGACCGCTAAAAAATTCGCCGGGCAAACAGCCTTATATGGGTTAAGCACCATTGCCGGCCGGGTGCTTAATTTTTTCCTGACACCGGTTTATACCCGGGCGTATTCTACCAAGGTATATGGCATTTTTGGCAACATGTACAGCTATGCTTCTATGCTCAACGCTTTACTGGCGTTTGGGATGGAAACAACTTTTTTCCGTTACCTGAATAAACGGCCGGAAGATAAAAGCGTGGTTTATAATAACTCATTCGGCGCCATATTGGCCGTATCCGTTGTTTTCCTGCTTATCACATTCCCATTAAGTGGCATCATTACAAGTTGGATACAAATTGACCCTAATACGCCCTTTGCTGAATACACACAGTATACCAGGTACTTTATTGGCATACTGGTTGTTGATGCATTATGTGTTATTCCGTTTGCCAAAATACGTGCGGAAGGAAAACCCGGCCGGTACGGCACGATTAAACTGCTCAATATTATCTTGTTTGTAGGGCTTAATCTTGCGTTCATTTACGTGTTTCCGTACGCCATACGGCATAATTTGCCAGGTGCCGCTTTAATAAAACCATGGTTTAAGCAGGGCTGGCTTGGCTATGTGTTTTTGTCGAACCTGATTGCCAGCATCGCGACATTTATAATGCTGCTGCCCGAATTGGTTAAGTTAAGGCCCAGATTTAACCGGGCTTTGTTTACCGAAATGCTGCTTTACAGCTGGCCCGTGCTCATTGCTAATTTCTCGTTCCTGATCAACGAAAACCTCGATAAAATTTTATTGGGCAAATTGCTGCCGGTAAAAATAAGTGCCACGCAAGTGGGTATTTATGTAGCCTGCGCCAAAATATCCATCTTCCTGAGCATATTTGTAAATGCCTTCCGTTTGGGTGCCGAACCTTTCTTTTTTAGTCATGCTAAAAACAAAAATGCCAACCAAACCTATGCCCGCATCATGAGTTATTTCGTGATCGCCGTTTGCCTGATATTTGTGGCGCTTGTAGCAAATGTTGAATTGCTTAAATATTTTATAAAAGGCAGAGACGCCACGCAAACCAGTTTGTACTGGTCGGGTTTAAGGGTAGTGCCACTATTGCTTTTCGGCTACGTAAGCCTGGGCATTTACATGAATCTATCGGTATGGTACAAGCTATCCGACCAAACAAAGTATGGCCTGTACATCTCGGGTATCGGGGCCATTCTCACCATTGTGCTGAACGTTTTATTCATACCAAAATACAGCTATATGGCGTCGGCCTGGATATCGTTAATAGCCTATGCCACCATGATGGTACTATCATACGTGTGGGGCCAAAAAAATTATCCTATCCCATACAATCTCAAAAAAAACCTGGCGTATATCATTTCGTCGATCGTAATCGTTTATTTGTCATTCAGCATATTTAAGCGGAATATATTTGCGGGCAACGCGCTTTTGATTTTATTTGCCGGTACGGCACTTTATTTTGAGTGGAAAGATTTAAAAGCGACATTTATTAAACCATGACGATCAGGATCATCAACAAATCAAAGAACAGCCTGCCGGCTTACGAAACCACGCACTCCGCCGGGATGGACCTTCGTGCCGACCTTGAGGAAGGCGTGCTGCTTAAACCGATGGAGCGCAAGCTATTGCCAACCGGGTTGTTTATTGAATTGCCTGAAGGATTTGAAGCCCAGATACGCCCGCGCAGCGGCCTGGCGTTTAAATATGGTATTGGTATTGTAAATTCGCCGGGCACCATTGATGCCGATTACCGCGGCGAGATCAAAGTGCTGCTTATCAATTTTTCGGATCAGGATTTTGAGATCAAAAACGGCGACAGGATAGCCCAGATGATCGTTGCCCGTCACGAAAAAGTAAACTGGCAGGAAGTTGAAATATTAAATGAAACCATGCGCGGCGTGGGCGGTTATGGTCATACAGGGACTGCGTAAAGTTAAAAGTTAAAAGTTAAAAGTTAAAAGTTAAAAGTCAAAAGTGGGATGTTGAGAGTCAAGAAGCAAGAGTCAAGACAGAAGGATGGGAAGGAATAATAATATGAACGCCAAAGAATTTACAGGTGGTGAGTTGAAGAATTTTTCAGGAGCATTTGGTATGCGCGTTATCTTAATTCTTGGCTCTTGGCTCTTGATTCTATTCCGTCTGCGCCGGTTTTCTATCTTGGTTCTTGGCTCTTGCTTCTTGGTTCTTTCTTCAGCTATCGCGCAAAGAAAAAAAACGGCTGAGGCCCATTCTGCCATAATAGTAGCGGGCCGGCCCATGACGAATATGGACAGCGCCATGGTTAAGGAGCTTTTTTTTAAAGGCCTGCGCGAAAAAACCGTGGAAAATTTACCGCTGGCCGCCGAACTCTTTGACCGGGTGCTGCAAACCGACCCGGCGAATGATGCGGCGCTCTATGAATTGGCCATTATTAAAAAAGCACAAAATAAAAACGGGGAGGCACAGCCTTTATTGGAGAAGGCCGTCACCGTAAACTCCGATAATGAATGGTACTGGCTGTCGTTAGCTGAATGTTACGAAAAGAGCAACGATATTGGCAAGCTCGAAAATGTATTTAATGAGCTGATCAGGATAAACCCGGATAAGCCGGATTATTATTACGATAAGGCGAATGTGTATTTTATACAGCAACGATTCGACGACGCTTTAAAGGTTTACGACCAGATTGAGCAATTAACTGGCCCGGGTGACGACCTGCTGGCTAACCGGCAAAAAATTTACCTGAAACAGGGTAAAGTTGATCTGGCTGCCCGGCAGATGGAGCAAATGATAGC